>DASTMZ010000014.1:0-66749 GCA_035713725.1 Micromonosporaceae bacterium | reverse complement strand
CCGTCGTCGGTGATCTTGTCGGGTCCCCACGGCGGCATCCAGACCCAGTTCAGCCGCACGTCCTTGACGATGCCGCCGCCGGGGCCGGTGCACAGTGCGGCCTGCGCCTGCTCCTCGATCACGTCGGTGAGCGGGCAGGCGGCGGACGTCAACGTCATGTCGATGGTCGCGACGTTCTCGTCGTCGACATGGATGCCGTAGACGAGACCGAGGTCGACCACGTTGATGCCGAGTTCGGGGTCGACGACGTCCTTCAAGGCCTCCTCGACGACGTCGAGGCTCGCCTTGGCCGTGGATGTGCTCTGGTCAGTCATGCCGATCCTCCAACCGTGGCGCCGGACGCCTGTGCGCGGACGAGCGCATCCTTGAACGCCATCCACGGCAGCAACGCACACTTCACGCGGGACGGGTATTTGGCGACGCCGGCGAACGCGACGCCGTCCTCCAGCAGTTCCTCGTCCGGCTCGCCGCCGTCGCGGCCGGCCACCATGTTGGTGAACGCTTCCGTCCGAGCCAGCGCGTCGCCGACCGTCCGGCCGTTGACGAGGTCGTAGAGCACGCTCGCGGCGGCCTGGCTGATCGAGCAGCCGACGCCGTCGTGCGACACGTCGCCGATCGTGCCGTCGTCGAGACGTACCCGGATGTCGACCTCGTCGCCGCACGTCGGGTTCACGTGATGCGCCTCGCCGTCGTACGGCTCGCGGAGACCGCGACCGTGCGGCCGCTTGTAGTGGTCCAGGATGATCTCCTGGTACAGCGCGTCGAACTGCATGGCTACGAGAAGACCTTCCGTACGTGGTCGAGGCCGTGCACGAGCGCGTCGATGTCGCCCGTCGTCGTGTACACGTAGAACGACGCTCGGGTCATCGCCGCCACGCCGAAGCGCGCGCAGACCGGTCGCGCACAATGATGTCCCACGCGCACCTCAACGCCGAATTCGTCGAGAATCTGCCCGACGTCGTGCGGGTGCACGCCGTCGAGCGCGAACGACATCGTGCCGCCGCGGTGCCTCGCGTCCTTCGGACCGTAGATGCGCAGACCGTCGACCGTCGCGAGCGCGTCGAGCGCGTAACGGGTCAGCTTGTGCTCGTGTGCCGCGACGGCGGTCATGTCGAGCCCGGTCAGGTAGTCGATCGCGGTGCCGAGCGCGATGGCTTCCGCGATCGGCGGGGTACCCGCCTCGAACCGCGCCGGCGGCGGCATGAACGTGGTCTTCGCCATGGTCACGGTCTCGATCATCGAGCCGCCACCGAGCACCGGCGGCATCGCGTGCAGCAGATCGGAACGGCCCCACAGCACGCCGATCCCGGTCGGGCCGAGCATCTTGTGCCCAGTGAACGCGAGGAAGTCGACGTCGAGCGCGGCGACGTCGACCGGCATCTGCGGCACCGACTGCGAGCCGTCGACCATGACCAGCGCGCCGACGTCGTGCGCGCGGCGGACGATCGCCGCCGGGTCGTTGATGGTGCCGAGGATGTTCGAGATGTGTACGAAGGAGACGAGTTTCGTCCGCGGCGTGATGACATCGTCGATCCGTGACAGGTCAAGCCGGCCGTCGTCGTCGATGCCGAACCACTTCAACGTCGCGCCGGTGCGCTGCGCGAGCAGTTGCCACGGCACGATGTTGGAGTGGTGCTCCATCTCGGTGATGACGATCTCGTCACCGGGCCGCAGCACGAAACGGTCGTCGCTCGACGCGGGCGTGGTAGATGCGTTGGAGAACGCGTACGCCACGAGGTTGATCGCCTCGGTGGAGTTCTTCGCGAAGACGACCTCGTCCGGCCCGGCCGCACCGATGAACGCGGCGACCTTCGCACGGGCACCCTCGTACGCCTGCGTCGCCTCGGTGCCCAACGTGTGCACGGATCGTGCGACGTTCGCGTTGTGTAGTTCGTAGTGCTCGCGCAGCGCGTCGATGACCACCCGCGGCTTCTGGGAGGTGTTCGCGCTGTCCAGGTAGACGAGCGGGCGGCCGTTCACGAGACGGTCGAAGATCGGGAAGTCGGCGCGCACCGCGGCGACGTCGTACGCGAACTCGCCGCCCGGCCCGGCGAACGGCGTACGTCCCGGCGTGGTGATCGTGTCCATCGTCGCTCCTTCGTCAGATCGCGGCGTCACATGCTCGCCGCGCCGGCGCCCGCCGCGTAGCGCTCGTAACCCTCGGCTTCCAACCGCTCGGCCAGCTCCGCTCCGCCCTCCTCGACGATCCGGCCGGCCACGAACACGTGCACGTAGTCGGGCGTCACGTAGCGGAGGATCCGCGTGTAGTGGGTGATGAGCAGCAGCCCGGTGTCGCCTTCGTTGCGCACCCGGTTGACGCCCTCGCTCACCACGCGCAACGCGTCGATGTCGAGACCGGAGTCCGTCTCGTCGAGGATCGCGATCTTCGGCTTCAGCAGCTCGAGCTGGACGATCTCGTGGCGCTTCTTCTCGCCGCCGGAGAATCCTTCGTTCACGTTGCGCTGCGCGAACGCCGGGTCCATGCCGAGCGCGTCCATCGCGCCCTTCAGATCCTTCGCCCACGTACGCAGCTTCGGCGCCTCGCCGTTGATCGCGGTCTTCGCGGTGCGCAGGAAGTTCGCTACCGACACACCGGGCACCTCGACCGGGTACTGCATCGCGAGGAACAGGCCGGCGCGGGCGCGCTCGTCGACGGTCATCGCCAGCACGTCCTGACCGTCCAGCAGCACCGCGCCGCTGGTGATCTGGTAGCGGGGGTGGCCCGCGATGGAGTATGCGAGCGTCGACTTGCCCGAGCCGTTCGGCCCCATGATGGCGTGCGTCTCGCCGGCCGCGACGGTCAGCGTGACGCCGTCGAGGATCGGCTTCATCTGGCCGTCGGGCAGCTTGACCGACACCTTCAGGTCGCGGATCTCCAGCTTGCTCACTAGCTCACTCCATTCGATGCGCCGGATCCTGCGCTGGACCCGGCACCGGACTCTGCGCCGGACGCCTGGCCCTTCGGCGCGAGGGATACGAACACGAAGCCGTCGCGTAGTTCGACGGGGTAGACCGGCACGGGTACGGTCGCCGGCAGCCCGGTCGGCTGACCGGTGCGCAGATCGAAGCGCGAGCCGTGTAGCCAGCACTCCAACGTGCAGCCCTCGACCTCGCCCTCGGACAGGGGTACGGCCGCGTGCGAGCACTCGTCGTAGATGGCGTAGAACTCGCCGTCGTCGCTGTGCACGATCGCGATGTCGAGACCGTCGATGTTCGCGCTGATCGACGAACCCATCGCAATCTCGTCGGCGGCACACACCTTCACAAACTCAGTCACGGCTAGACACCCGCCCCGACGAGTCGCTCCTCGATCGCGCCGGACAGCCGCTCGCGCAGCGCTTCAACGGGGATCTTGCCGATCAGCTCGGCGAAGAACCCGCGCACCACGAGGCGGCGAGCCTGCTCCTCGGGAATGCCGCGCGCCATCAGATAGAACAGCTGCTCGTCGTCGAAGCGACCGGTCGCGCTCGCGTGTCCGGCACCGACCACCTCGCCGGTCTCGATCTCGAGGTTCGGCACGGAGTCAGCGCGCGCACCGTCGGACAGCACGAGGTTCCGGTTGATCTCGTACGTCTCGGTGCCGGTCGCCTCGGCCCGGATGAGCACATCCCCGACCCACACGGTGTGTGCGCCGTTACCCTGCAGCGCGCCGCGGTAGCCGACGTAACTGCGACAGTCCGGCACGCCGTGGTCGACGAGCAGACGATGCTCGAAGTGCTCGCCGTCGTTGCCCTCGCGGGGCGCGGTCGCAAAGTAGAGGCCGTACAGTTCGGCGTCGCCGCCCCGATCGGCGTACTCCACCGAGGTGTACTGCCGGACCAGGTCGCCGCCGAGCGTGACCTGGATGTGCGTGAGCTTCGCGTCGCGGCCTAGGCGGAACTTGACGTGCTGCGCCTGCACCGTGTCCGGCGCCCAGTCGGCGACCGTGACCAGCGTCAGGTTCGCGCTCGCGCCGACCGACACTTCGACGTTGTCGGCGAGCGTCGCGCTCCCCGAATACTCGATCACAAGCGTGCCTTCGGCGACCTCGCCGACCTCGATGAACATGTGGCCGAAGTCGGGCTCGCCGGCCTTCGCGCCGACCACCCGAATCTCGGCCGCGCGATCCAGCAGCGCGCCGCGATCCATCCGTACCACGGTGGCGGTGGCGAACTTCCCGTATGCCAGCGCACTGATCCGGTCGAACGGCGTGAGCACCGAGCCGAGCCGACCGTCGTCCCGACCAACCCAGTCGACAGTCACGCCGGCCGGCAGGTCGTCGTGCTCGACCGAGGTGGCCGCGAACCCGGGCTGGCCTTCCCACGCGCCGTCGGCCGTGGCGAGGCCGCCGAGCCGCTTGAGCGGAGTGAAGCGCCACTCCTCCTCGCGGCCGGTCAGGGCCGGAAAGTCGGCGACGTCGAAGGACCGCAACGCGTGCGCACGGGTCTTGGCAGGCCCCGGCGCCGCCGGCGTCAGTGCTTCGGTGCTCATCCTGTTACCAGATCTCCCAGTCTCAACGTTCGGACTTCAGTCGCCTGCATTTGACCACCGCCCGGTTGGCATTCGAGCCGGCCGCCGCGGCTCAGCCCTGCTGCGGCGTGGCCAACGCGCCTCCGCCCGCCCCAGCGGAACCGCCGGGTCTTGCCCCGCGCCTCCGGCCGTCCCCAGCGGAACCGCCGGGTCTTGCCCCGCGCCTTCGGGCGAGTCCGACGGCGCCCGCATGCTTTACCTCAACCCCGACGGCGAGCGGCCACCCATCCGGTTTAGGCGCCGTAGGGCTGATCGCCGGCCTCCGGCCGCCGATCACCCCACGGCGCCCTCCATTTGCAGCTCGATGAGGCGGTTCAGCTCGAGCGCATACTCCATCGGCAGTTCCTTCGCGATCGGCTCGATGAAGCCACGCACGATCATCGCCATCGCCTCGTCCTCGGTGAGGCCGCGGCTCATCAGATAGAACAGCTGATCGTCGCTGATCTTCGAGACGGTCGCCTCGTGGCCCATCGCGACGTCGTCCTCGCGGATGTCCACATAGGGGTACGTGTCCGAACGCGAGACCGTGTCGACGAGCAGCGCGTCGCACTTCACCGTGGAGCGCGAGTGGTGCGAACCCTCGAGCACCTGCACGAGCCCGCGGTACGACGTCCGGCCACCGCCGCGGGCGATCGACTTCGAGATGATCGTCGACGACGTGTGCGGCGCGGCGTGCACCATCTTCGCGCCGGCGTCCTGGTGCTGACCCTCACCGGCCATCGCGACCGACAGCACCTCGCCCTTGGCGTGCTCGCCCAGCATGTAGACCGACGGGTATTTCATCGTGACCTTCGACCCGATGTTGCCGTCGATCCACTCCATGGTCGCGCCCTCCTGGCACGTGGCGCGCTTCGTGACCAGGTTGTAGACGTTGTTCGACCAATTCTGGATGGTGGTGTAGCGGCAGCGGGCGTTCTTCTTCACGATGATCTCGACGACCGCGGAGTGCAGCGAGTCGGACGAGTAGATCGGCGCCGTACAGCCCTCGACGTAGTGCACGTAGGCGCCCTCGTCGACGATGATCAGCGTACGCTCGAACTGGCCCATGTTCTCGGTGTTGATCCGGAAGTACGCCTGCAACGGGATCTCGACGTGCACGCCCTTCGGCACGTAGATGAACGACCCACCGGACCAGACCGACGTGTTCAGCGCGGCGAACTTGTTGTCACCGACCGGGATCACCGTGCCGAAGTATTCGCGGAACAGTTCCTCGTGCTGCTTGAGACCGGTGTCGGTGTCCAGGAAGATGACGCCCTGCTCCTCGAGGTCCTCGCGGATCTTGTGGTACACGACCTCGGACTCGTATTGCGCGGCGACGCCGGCCACCAGGCGCTGCTTCTCCGCCTCCGGGATGCCCAGCTTGTCGTACGTGTTGCGGATGTCGGGCGGCAGGTCGTCCCAGCTCGCCGCCTGCTTCTCGGTGGACCGTACGAAATATTTGATGTTCTCGAACCGGATGTCGGACAGGTCCGCGCCCCACGACGGCATCGGCTTGCGGTCGAACAGCCGCAGGCCCTTCAGGCGGAGGTCGAGCATCCACTGCGGCTCGTGCTTCTTCGCCGAGATGTCCCGGACCACCGCCTCGGACAGGCCGCGCTGCGCGGACGCGCCGGCGGTGTCGGTGTCCGCCCACCCGTACGCGTAATTGCCGAGCGCGGCGAGCTGCTCGTCTTGCGTGAGCCGCGGCGTGACGGTCTGCTCGGTCATCTATTCGTCCCTCACAGTCTTGACGGTGGATACGGTCTTGGGGCTGGGCATCGCCATGGCTCGGCCGCGGCCTCGCTCGGCTGGCATACCCAGCTCCTCCGCAACACCCGCGCGGCGGCGCGGAATGTGCGTGGTGCAAACGCCGTCGCCGTGCGCGATCGTGGCGAGGCGCTGAACGTGCGTGCCGACGAGCTTCGAGATTGCCTGGGTCTCCGCCTCGCACAACTGCGGGAACTCGGCGGCCACGTGGGCGACCGGGCAGTGGTGCTGGCAGAGCTGGCCACCGGTGGCGATCACCGAGGCCGAGGCAGCGTATCCCTCGGCGGTCAACGCCTTCGCGAGCGCCTCTGCACGGGCGAGAGGCTCGTCACCCGCGCCCTCCATCGCCGTGCGACACCGTGTCTCCAGCGCGGCGACCTGATCGGCGGCGAACTCGGCCACCGCCTGCGCGCCACCGTGCGCGGAAACCCACCGCAGCGCGGACGTGGCCAGGTCGTCGTAGGTGTGCGGCCCAGTCCGCAGGCGCGCGGCGTCGGTCAACACGAACACCCGGGCCGGCCGACCGCGACCGCGGCGGCCGTAGACCACGCGCTCGCGCGAGATGACGTCACCGTCGTCGGCCATCGCGTCGAGGTGCCGGCGGATCGCCGCCGGGCTGAGCCCCAGCGCCTCACCGAGCTCCGCGGCGGTCGCGGCGCCGTGCGCGAGCAGGAGCTGCGTGACGCGATCACGGGTACGCCGATCCGCACCGCCCGCCATCGGCTGGGCCGTGTCGCGCACCTCCGGCGCCGCCGGCCGGACATCCCCGGTCGGGACCGCCGCCGCCTTTTTCACAACAACAGTGTGACGTATTTCGGTGGGGCGGCGCAAACGTACCCGTCGGTGATCCATTTCACGGTGCAAACGGTCCGTTGCGGTGTCGGGCCTGGTGCCGGCAGACCCGCAACGGACCGGTCGTACCATGTGCGCGTGAATGCGATCAGTCGGGTGAATGCGATATTCGCGTCGCCGGTCACGCTGCGGCGTCTCGCACTCGCCTCACTGGTCGCCAACGTGATCATCGTGGTCACCGGCGGCGCCGTACGGCTGTCCGGTTCCGGACTCGGCTGCCCCACGTGGCCGCGCTGTACGGACTCGTCGTACGTGATCACTGAGGCGGTGTCCTACCACCGCAAGATCGAGTTCACGAACCGAACGTTGACGTTCGTCGTCTTCGTGCTCGCCGCGCTGTGTGTGATCGCGGCCTGGGCCCAACGTGACCGCGGCGACGCCGGCCGGCGCGGCCGCGTCTGGTGGTCGGTCGCGGTGCTGGCGAGCATTCCCGCGCAGGCGGTGCTCGGTGGCGTCACCGTGCTCACCGATCTGAACCCGTGGGTGGTCGCCTGCCACTTCCTGCTGTCGAGCGCGATCATCACCGCGGCGTACCAGTTATGGCTGCGCACCAAGCCACCCACGCCGCACGTTCCCGCGCACGCCGCGGTGCAGGGCCTCGCATGGGTGATCGTCGGCGTGACCGCGGCGGTGCTCGCCGCCGGCACGATCGTGACCGGAAGCGGGCCGCACGCCGGCGACGAGCACGCGCACCGCACCGGTCTGGACCCGGCGATGATCGCGCAGCTGCACGCCGACCTGGTGATGTTGCTGATCGGGCTGTCGGTGGCCGCGTGGTTCGCGCTCCGCGCGACCGGTGCGCCGCTCCGCACGGTGCGGGCCGCCGGTGTGCTGGTGCTGGTCGAGGCGGCGCAGGCCACGATCGGGTTCGTGCAGTACTTCACCAAGCTGCCGGTGGTCCTCGTCGGTGCACATCTGCTCGGCGCATGCCTCGTGCTGATCGCCGCGCTCGCGGTGCTGGCTGCGGTGCGGCCCGCGCCGCCGTCGGGTCCGCTGGCCGTCCTCGACGGGGCCGATCAGCTCGGGGCCGATCAGCGCGAGCCCGATGTCGCGATCGCGGCGGCGAACCTCTCGGCGGCGCCCGACGAGAACGCGAGATACAACGACGGCTCGGTCAGCTCGAGCTCGACTACCAGTGGCGCGCCATCGGATCCGGGGATCACGTCCACCCGCGCGTAGAGCAGTTCGGGTAGATATCCGGGCAACGCGCGAAGCGCTCGGTCGCCCAGCGCGCGCTCGGCATCGGATGGCTCCCGCGACGTGATCGCCTCCGGCTTGTAGAGCCCCGCTACGCCGACGTACGGGCCATCCAGCATCGGACCTTTACGGATCGCGTGGCTGAACTCGCCGCCCGCGTAGATCAGCGCGGTCTCGCCTTGCGTGTCGACCGCGGACAGGTACGGCTGCACCATCACCGTACGGCCAGCGGCCTGCAGGCGCCGTACGTGATCGGCGGCGTGCTCACGATGCTCGCCGAGCGTCATGTCGTAGCGGCCGGCATCCTTGCTCCCGACGCTGATCGACGGCTTCACGACCCAGAGGCCGCCGTCCGGCAGCCGCCACACGTCCGACGGCTCGACCCACGATGTCGACACCACGGGTACGCCGGCCGCTGCTAAATCGGCGAGGTAGCGCTTGTCGGTGTTCCAAGCCACCACGGTTGCCGCGTTGGCCAGCCGCGGCACCTTCGTCGCCCACCCGACGAACTCGTCACGACGAGACGCGTAGTCCCAGGACGAACGCAACACGGCGAGGTCGAAGCCCGCCCAGTCGACCGCCGGGTCGTCCCACGTCACCACGTCGACACGGCAGCCGAGCGCGACCAGCGGCGCGATGAGCAACCGGTCGTCGTCTTCCATGTCGGGCACTTCCGCGCAGGTGACGAGCGCGATGGAGGTGGTCACGGCGAGCCATGGTAGGCAGCTCGCGGCCGGAACAGACCCAGGGGGCCGGGAAGACCACGGGTCCCGGAAAGCAAGGGCCCGGGGCAGGTGCCCCGGGCCGCGGTCAAATGATCTTCAGTTGTGCTCGGCGGCGGGAGCCACCCGCCAGACCGTAATCGATGTTGTTGTCCGGGCTACCGCGCGAAGATGCGGCGGCTCATCGACCGCCACAGGTCGTTGCTCGGGCGCATCTGCTCGATCAGTTCGCGCTCCCACTCGTTGTCGACACGGACGCCGGCCGTCGCGCACGCCTCACGCGCGACGTCGGTGCCGTCCGCAAAGTAGTCGGCCCACTCGCCGTCCTCACCCACGAGGACGATCCTTGCCCCACGTCGGCCGACGTACTCAATGACTGCACGTGCGCCGCCGTGCACCGTCACGAACGTCTTCATTCCGGCGACAATGTCGGCCGGCGTGACGCTCGGGTTCGGAGCGGTGGCGGTCGCGACTGCGTCGGAACCATCTGCCATGTCAGTCAGCGTAAGCAGACCACGGTCGGTAACCGCGTTGGTCGCGGCGCCTTTGTGACCGTGGTTACGCACGGTAGGCGTGATCCACGTCACGGCGATCAGCCGATTTTTCAGATTTAACGCGACAAAGGCGCCCGGCAAATCCGGCTCTAAGTGTCGGCTGTCTGACTCTCGATCAACCGTAGTACGGATGACCTCGGCGTTTCTCCGCGAGAAACCTCAAAACGTGCCATAGCACCGTTGGAAGCCCACTGCGGTCAAGCGGCGCATCCGGTCACGGTACGGGCGGATCCGGGCACCGTACCCGCAACCGAGAGCGACCGCAAGTTGCGCCATTGGCGCGACGGAGGGTGACCGAAGACGAGCCGAATTGGCTCAGTGGAACGTGACGAGCGCGTCCGCCAGAACCGCGACAAACACCAGCGTCAGGTACGTCGTCGACCAGTGGAACAGCCGCATGGGTTTGATCGCGACACCGCGCCGAGCCTGTCCGTACAACCGATGCGCCTCGACGAGCAGCGCCGCTCCGGTGGCCACCGCGGTGACGCCGTATATCGGTCCCATGCCGAACGGCCACAGCGCCAACGACGCCGCGACCGTCAGCCAGCTGTAGAGCACCGTCTCGGTGGCCACCCGCCGGGCGGACGCGACCACCGGCAGCATCGGGATGCCGGCGCGCGCATAGTCGTCGCGGAACTTGATCGCCAACGCGTAGAAGTGTGGTGGCTGCCAGGCGAACACGACCGCGAACAGTAGCCACGCCCGGACGTCGAGACCGCCGGTCACCGCCGCCCAGCCGATCAACACGGGCATCGCTCCGCAGACGCCACCCCACACGGTGTTCTGCGGCGTGGTCCGCTTGAGCCACATCGTGTAGACGAGGTCGTAGTAGGCGATTGCCGCCGCCGTCAGGCCGGTGGCCAACCAGTTCGTAAAGGCTGCCATCAACGCGATCGACGTCACGGTCAGCACCACGCCGAAGATCAGCACGTGGCGCGGCGATATCGTGTGCGCCGCCAGGGGCCGGCGTGCGGTGCGCTTCATCACCTGGTCGATGTCGCGGTCCAGGTAGCAGTTGAAGGTGTTGGCCGCGCCGGCGGCGAGCGCGCCGCCGACGACCACCACGATGGTGAGCCAGACGTTCGGCAGTCCGCGGGCCGCCAGGAACATCGTGGGTACGGTCGTGACGAGCAGCAACTCGACGATGCGTGGCTTGGTGAGCGTGACGTAGGCCCGCACCCGCATGCGGAAATCCGCTCGGACTCGGCTGGTCGCTCGACCACTCGCCTGGGTCGGTCCGGCAGGCGTCTCGGAAGACTCTACGGGCGGCGCGGTCACGTCGACCGGAGTCGGATCGATCATCAGCGGGCTGGACCGGTCGGCAAGCGTGCTCACGCGAAAAATGCCACCTTCCGGTTCGGCGCAACACGCGCGGGCCGATCACAAATGCGGCGAGCGCGACAAACGGCTAGCACGCCGGAGCACAGCGTACGCGCCGTTGCTGGCGCCTCCCCCAGCACCCACCGACGTGCCCGCCGTCACAACGATCAGCACCCACCGACGTGCCCGCCGTCACAACGATTCAGCGCCCGCCGACGTGCCGGTCGTCACACCGTTCGCCGTGCTAACCCGATCGCCCAGCCGGGCACGAATCGGCCGGACGGACGGCCGGCTGAACACTTGGGGTGATCGCGCATCAAGGTGCTTTCGGTGGGTAGGGTTTGGACTAGATGCCCGCGCGCCGGGCCGCACGCGACCGCACCGCGACGACGCTTGCGGCAGTGCGCCGCAGCGCGATCAGCACCGTCGTTGCCCGCACCACGATCGTCACCCGCACCAAATTCGTCACCCGCACCAAAGGAGTGCTGTGCCGTGACCGGACCGAAGTTGACCTGGTCGAAGATCGACCGCAAGGCCGTCGACACCATCCGTGTGCTGGCCGCCGACGCCGTGGAGAAGACGGGCAACGGTCACCCTGGTACGGCGATGAGCCTGGCGCCGGCCGCGTACCTGCTGTTCCAGCGCGTGATGCGACATGACCCGACCGATCCGGCGTGGCCCGGCCGGGACCGTTTCGTGTTGTCGTGCGGGCATTCCAGCCTCACCCTCTACATCCAGCTCTACCTGTCCGGGTACGGCCTCGAGCTGGCCGACCTGAAGGCATTGCGGACGTGGGGCTCGCTCACGCCCGGCCACCCCGAGCACGGGCACACGGTCGGCGTCGAGACCACGACCGGTCCGCTCGGCCAGGGCATCGGCAACGCGGTCGGCATGGCGATGGCGGCCCGGCGCGAGCGCGGGCTGTTCGACCCGGACGCCGCGCCCGGCGAGAGCCCGTTCGATCACTCCATCTACGTGCTCGCCTCGGACGGCGACATGGAGGAGGGCATCAGCCACGAGGCCGCCGCGCTCGCCGGACACCAGCGGCTCGGCAACCTGTTGATGATCTGGGACGACAACCAGATCTCCATCGAGGACGACACGAACATCGCGAAGTCCGAGGACGTCGCGGCGCGTTACGAGGCGTACGGCTGGCACGTGCAGCACGTCACCTGGCGCCATCCGGACGGCTACCGCGAGGATCCGGAAGCGCTCTACCGCGCGATCCTCGAGGCACAGAAGGTCACCGACCGGCCGTCGTTCATCGCGCTCAAGACGATCATCGGCTGGCCGGCGCCGAACAAGCAGAACACCGGCAAAATCCACGGCTCCGCGATGGGCGCCGACGAGGTGGCCGCCACGAAGAAGGTGCTCGGCTTCGATCCCGACAAGTCGTTCGAGGTGGACCCCGAGGTGCTGCGCCACGCGCGCGAGGTGGCGGTACGAGGCCGCGAAGCGCGCGCCGAGTGGCAGGTCGGCTTCGACGCCTGGCGGACGGCGAACAAGGAGCGCGCGGCGCTCTTCGACCGGATGGCCACGCGTACCCTCCCGGCCGGCTGGGTCGACGCACTGCCGCAATTCCCGGCCGATCCCAAGGGAATGTCCACCCGCAAGGCGTCCGGCGACGTGCTGCAGGCGCTTGCACCGGTGCTGCCGGAGTTGTGGGGCGGGTCGGCCGACCTCGCGGAGAGCAACAACACGACGATGGAGGGCGAACCGTCGTTCATCCCGCCGGAGCACGCGACGAAGGAGTTTCCCGGCGACTGGTACGGCCGGACGCTCCACTTCGGCATTCGCGAGCACGGCATGGGCGCGATCCTCAACGGCATCGTGTTGCACGGCGGCACCCGGGCCTACGGCGGCACGTTCCTGGTGTTCTCCGACTACATGCGCCCGGCGGTGCGCCTCGCGTCGCTCATGCAGATCCCGGTCATCTACGTGTGGACGCACGACTCGATCGGGCTCGGCGAGGACGGCCCGACGCACCAACCGATCGAGCAAATCACCGCGCTGCGCGCCATCCCGGGTCTCGACGTGGTCCGCCCGGCGGACGCCAACGAAACCGCGTGGGCCTGGCGGATGGCGTTGGAGCATACCGACCGGCCGACCGGACTGTGCTTGACGCGCCAGAACCTGCCGGTGTTCGATCGCGAGGCGCTCGCGCCGGCCGACGGCGCGGTCCGCGGCGGCTACATTCTGGCTAACTCGTCGACGCCGATGCCGCAGGTGATCCTCATCGGCACCGGCTCAGAGGTGCAGCTGTGCGTGGCCGCGCGCGAGCGGCTCGAGGCGGAGGGCGTCGGGACGCGCGTGGTGTCCATGCCGTGCCGCGAATGGTTCGACGCGCAGGATCTGGCGTACCGCGATCTGATCCTGCCGCCGGCGGTGAAGGCGCGAGTCAGCGTGGAGGCCGGCATCGCGATGTCGTGGCGCGACCTCGTCGGACCGGCCGGCGAGTGCGTCAGCATTGAACACTATGGCGCGTCCGCGTCGTACCAAGTGCTGTTCGAACAGTTCGGCTTTACGACCGACAACGTCGTCGCGGCGGCGCACGCGTCGCTCGGCAAGGCCGGCGCGATCCAGGGTGAGATCACCGCCAGTTGACACGCCGGCCGCGTTGCCGGGCAAGGGAGTTCGAGGAGAGGGACATGGCCGATCGACTCGCAGAGCTGTCCGCCGCCGGAGTGGCGGTCTGGCTCGATGACATTTCCCGGGAGCGCCTGGCCACTGGCGGCCTGGCGAAGCTGCGCGACGACCAACACGTGGTCGGCGTGACGAGCAACCCGACGATCTTCGCGAAGGCGCTTGAGGACTCCGACGACTACGCGGGCCAGGTGACCGACCTAGCGCTACGCGAGGTCAGCGCGGAAGAGGCCGGTCGGATGATCACCACGTACGACGTGCGGTGGGCATGCGACGTGCTGCGGCCGGCGTACGACGCGTCGAGTGGCGTGGACGGCCGCGTCTCCATCGAGGTCGACCCACGGATGGCGTACGAGACCGAGAAGACCAACGCCGAAGCGCGACAGCTGTGGTGGCTCGTGGATCGCGAGAACCTGTTCATCAAGATTCCCGCCACGGCGGCGGGCGTCCCGGCCATCACCGCGACGCTCGCGCAGGGCATCAGCGTGAACGTGACGCTGATCTTCTCGCTCGAGCGCTACAAGGACGTGATGGACGCGTTCTTCGCCGGCATGGAACAAGCCAAGGCCAACGGCCACGACATCTCGAAGATGGCCTCGGTCGCGTCGTTCTTCGTGTCCCGCGTGGACACCGAGGTGGACAAGCGCCTGGACAAGATCGGTACGCCGGAGGCGCAGGCGATGCACGGCAAGGCAGCGATCGCGAACGCGCAGCTGGCGTACCAGTTGTACGAAAAGGCGTTCGCCACCGAGCGATGGGCAGCGCTGGCCGCCGCGGGTGCCAGGCCGCAGCGGCCGCTGTGGGCGTCGACGTCCACGAAGAACCCGGCCTACCGCGACGTGATGTACGTCGAGGAACTCGTCGCACCGGGCGTGGTGAACACCATGCCGGAGCCGACGATCCGAGCGTTCGCCGACCACGGCGAGACGCGTCCGGACGCGGTGACTGGTTCTTACGCCGCCGCGCAGAAGGTCCTCGACGACCTCGCCGCGCTCGGTGTGGACTACCACGACGTGGTCGACACGCTCGAGCGCGAGGGCGTGGACAAGTTCGAGGCGAGCTGGAACGAAATGCGTTCGAGCGTCGTTTCGCAACTCACCGCGGTGAAGGCATAACACGCGACGGCGCAATGGTTATCGGCGCCGTACGGCCGAACGAGCGTGACACGGCAGGCGATGACATGCGGCCAGACAGACCGTCGGTAAGGGGCGACACGTCATGACCGGAGTTCCCGTCGTTCGCGACGACTTCGACCACGAGAGCTCGAACCCGCTGCGCGATCCCCGCGATCATCGGCTGCCGCGCATCCCCGAACCATGCGCGCTGGTGATCTTCGGCGTCACCGGCGACCTCGCGCGCAAGAAGCTGATCCCGGCGATCTACGACCTCGCGAACCGCGGCATGCTACCGCCGAGCTTCGTGGTCGCCGGGTTTGCTCGGCGCGACTGGGGCGACGAAGACTTCGAGGCGCTCGCCCGAATCGCGGCGCAGGAGCATGCCCGCACGCCGTGGCGTGACGAGGTGTGGGCTCGACTCGCCGGCAACATCAAGTTCGTCGGTGGCTCGTTCGACGACGACAATGCCTTCGACCAACTCACGCAGACCCTCGACGACCTGCGCGACACGCATCGGATCCAGGGCAACGCGGCGTTCTACCTGTCCATCCCGCCAGCTGCGTTCCCGGTGGTGCTCAAGCAGCTGGCGCGCACCGGGTTGGCCGACAACACGAAGTCCGGCGGGTGGCGGCGCGTCGTTGTGGAGAAGCCGTTCGGCCACGACCTCGCGTCCGCCCAGCAGCTCAACTCTTTGGTGGACGAGGTCTTCACCGCCCAGGACGTGTTCCGCATCGACCACTACCTCGGCAAGGAGACGGTGCAGAACATCCTCGCGCTGCGATTCGCGAACACGTTGTTCGAGCCGCTGTGGAACTCGAACTACGTGGATTCGGTGCAGATCACCATGGCCGAGGACGTCGGCATCGGCTCGCGCGCGGCGTTTTACGACGCGGCCGGTACGGCACGCGACGTGCTGCAGAACCATTTGCTGCAACTGCTCGCCATGGTGGCGATGGAGGAGCCGACGAGCTTCGAGGCCGCCGAGATCCGTGCCGAGAAGCTCAAGGTGCTGCGCGCCATCACGTTGCCGTCGGATGTCGCCGCGGACACCGTACGAGGGCAATACCTGCCCGGGTGGGTGGCCGGCGAACGTGCCATCGGGTACCTCGAAGAGAAGGACGTCCCGCCGGACTCCACTACGGAGACGTACGTCGCGGTGCGGCTCGGTGTGCAGAACCGGCGGTGGGCGGCGGTCCCGTTCTACATCCGGGCCGGCAAGCGCATGCCCCGCCGGGTGACCGAGATCGCCGTGCTGTTCAAGCGCGCTCCACATCTGCCGTTCGACCCGGCCGACGTACGAGCCCTCGGGCAGAACCAACTCGTCGTCCGCGTGCAGCCGGACGAAGGTCTCGCGGTGAAGTTCGGCTCGAAAGTGCCGGGCACGGCGATGGAGTTACGGGACATCGCGATGGACTTCCAATACGGCGAGGCGTTCACGGACTCGTCGCCGGAGGCGTACGAACGACTGATTCTCGACGTGCTGATCGGCGACCGGACGCTGTTCCCGGACGCGGCCGAGGTCGAGGCGAGTTGGCGCGTCGTGGACCCGCTCGAGGCGGCGTGGGCGGGCACCACGCCCGACCCGTACCGGGCCGGCGAATGGGGACCGCGCGCGGCCGACGAGATGCTCGCCCGCGACGGCCACACGTGGCGGCGCGCGTGAGACGCGCGGGTCGCACCGACGCGAAGGGATGGACCCGGTGATCGGCCTTTGGGATACCACTGGCAACGAGGTGGTCAAGGCGTTGGCCGCGGAGCGGCGCAACGCCGGCGGTGTGACCAGCGGGATCGCTCTGACGTTGGTCGCCGTCGTGGACGAACGACGGGTACGCGAGGCCGAAGCGGCCGCCACCATCGCTGCCTCGGCGCACCCGTGTCGATTGGTGATCGTGGTGCGCGTCGAAACCAGCATCTCGGAGCGAAGCCGGCTGGACGCCGAGATCGTGGTGGGCGGCCGGCTCGGACCGTGCGAGGCCGCCGTGCTCCGCACGCAGGGACGGCTCGCGCTGCATGCGGAGAGTGTTGTACTGCCGCTGCTGGCCCCGGACGTACCCGTCGTCACGTGGTGGCACGGCGAGCCGCCGCGGAAGATCGCCAACGACCCGCTCGGTGTCTACAGCGATCGTCGAGTGACCGATGCCGCGCAGTCGTCGGACCCGATCGCTGCGCTGAAGATGCGCGCCGCCGACTACGCGCCGGGCGACACCGATCTCGCGTGGTGCCGCATCACGCCGTGGCGCACGCTGGTCGCTGGCGCGTTCGACACGATCGAGTGCCCGGTGACGAGCGCGACCGTCGTGGCGCCGGCGGCGGATCCGACCGCGGCGTTGATGCGCGGCTGGTTGGGCTCGCGCCTCGGTCACCTGCCGCGGCTGAAGGCCACCAGCGAGTTCCCGCGTATGCGCGAGGTGCGCCTGGTGTGCGAGAACGGCGACGAGGTCTCGCTGACCCGCGACAACGACTCGGCGGTGCTGCGGCGCACCGGGCAGAACGATCGCGATCTGCCGCTGACCCGCCGGCCGCTGGGCGACGAACTGGCCGAGGAGCTTCGCCGGCTTGACGCAGACGAGATCTACGCCGCCGCGCTCGGTGCGTTCGCCGGCGTGAAGAACCTCGACGACCGGCCGCCGATGCGCGTCCACGAGTGGCAGGACCCGGCAGTCGCCGAGCCCCCCGAGGTGGATGCCGGACCAGTGCGACGGCGTCCCGGGAAGGCCGCGGTCGCCGCCACATCGCCGTCGCGCCGAGGCACCGTATCGGCGCGTACCGGTGCCGAGCGGCAGCGAAAGTCATCCGCGCGAGCGGGACGCGGCGGCCAGGAGAACGGCTCCTCCGGCACCCGGAAGGCCGAGCGATGACCGAGGTGAGCGTCGTCGTACACGCGAACGCGGACGTGCTGGCGTCCGCCGTGGCCGCCCGGCTCGCGGTACGGATGATCGACGCGCAAGCCGAACGCGGCGTGGCGACCGTCGTCTTGACCGGCGGGCGGATCGCGGAGCGTACGTATGCGGCGCTCGCCGCCTCCACGGTGCGCGACGCCGTCGACTGGGGCCGCGTCGACTTGTGGTGGGGCGACGAGCGATTCCTGCCCGGCGGCGATCCGGAGCGCAACGAGACGCAGGTGCGCGGCGCGCTGCTGGAGTCGCTGCCGCTGTCGCCGGATCGGGTGCACCCGATGCCGGCGTCGGACGGGCCGGACGGCGACGATCCGGAGGCCGCCGCGGCTCGCTACACCGATGCGCTCGCCGCCTCGGCCGGCGGTGGCCACCAGCGGCTGCCGCACTTCGACGTCGTCCTGCTCGGCATCGGCGAGGATGGGCACGTCGCATCGGTGTTTCCCGAGCATCCGGTCGCGTATGACACGCGGCCGTGTTCTGCCGTACGCGGCAGCCCGAAGCCGCCGCCGATCCGCCTGACGCTCACGTTCGCCGCGCTCAACACCGCGGATGACGTGTGGATCATCGCGTCCGGAGACGACAAGGCGAACGCGGTGGGGCTGGCGCTGGCCGGCGCCGGGCCGGTCCAGGTGCCGGCCGCCGGCGTACACGGCACGCAGCGCACCATGTGGCTGCTCGACCGCGCGGCGGCGGCCGACGTGTCACCGCGGCTGCGTAGCTTGCGCTGACACTAGGGCTACCGGCGCCGGGCCCGGAGTTCGGCGAGCGCCTCGTCGAGGAGCTTCGCGCCCTCCGCGTCCGAGCGGCGCTCGCGCACGTACGCGAAATGCGTCTTGTACGGCTCCGCGTGCGGCGCGGTTGGTGGCGCGTCGCGATCCGGCCCACACGGCAACCCACAGTGCGGGCAGTCCCAGGTCTCGGGTGGCGGGACGTCCATCGCGAAGCACGGCCGGACGCTGTGCCCGTTCGCGCACCAGTACGTGATGTGCCGGCGTGGTGCCGGCTCGCTCCGTTCGGACAGCCGAACTGGGCCAGCGCCCACGCGGCTGCCCTTGATCGCATTGCTGGCCACTGCTGCGTGCTCCTGTCGTTGGGGGGATCGACGAGAAACCGCACACGTCAAACGCCTGCGCGCGACCGGCGCATCCGGTCGCGCGAACTATCGTAAGCCGATTTACCGATTCCGCCGCCCTGCGCACACGCGAAATTTCGGCGTCTTGCGCGGATGGCGCGAGTCCTAAGACGGCTGCGTCGACGCGGCGAGCTGGCGAACCCGACTCAGCCGGTCTGGAGGCGCCGAGCCAGCCGGCCCTCAGCCGCGGTCAGCCCGTCTTCAGCCGCGGTCAGCCCGTCTTCAGCCGCAGCCAGAGGCCGTAACCGACGATGCACCCGAACCAGATGATGCCGACCAGCACAGTAAACATGTCGAGGTTGCGCTCGGCGACCGACGATCCGGACAGGCTGGAGGTCACCCCGCCGCCGAACATGCTGGACAGACCGCCACCCTTGCCGCGGTGCAGCAAGATCAGGAGAGTCAGGATCACGCTCGTGATGACGAGCAGCGTGATCATCGTGTACGGAAACCACATTTCGGGTGTCGTGTCCTCTCACCGAGCGGGCGACCGGCGCGTGCGGCCAGCACGTGCGGCCCCGGCTAGGATAGCCGCCCAACCGCACAGTTCGGTAACACGGTCGGGTAACGCGGTCGGGTAACGCGGTCGGGTGACCGGGTCCCGTGACCAGACCGTGCAGCGCGCACCACGACTGGCACCCTCCGCCGCCCTACCGCAGAATATGATCTTGGTACCGGCAGATCGACACGAACTCGTCCGCCTTGAGGCTCGCGCCGCCGATCAACGCGCCGTCGATGTCCGGCTCTGCCATGATCGCCGCAATGTTCGCCGCGGTGACCGAGCCGCCGTAGAGGATGCGCACCAGGTCGGCGGTGGCCGCGTCGTAGCGCTCCGCCAGCCGGGCGCGGATCGCGCCAATCACTTGCTGGGCATCACCGCCAGTCGCGGTCTTGCCGGTGCCGATCGCCCAGATGGGCTCGTACGCCACGACCACCGACCGCATCTGCGTCGCGCTCACCGAATCGAGCGCGGCATCGAGCTGACGCGTGCAGTGCGGTACGTGATCATCGGCCTCCCGCACCTCGAGCCCCTCACCGACGCACAGGATCGGCGAGATCTCGTTGCGCAGCGCGGCGCGCACCTTCGCGTTCACGATCGCGTCTGTTTCGCCGTGGACCGTACGCCGCTCCGAGTGGCCGACGATGACGTACTGGCAGCCGAGCTTCGCAAGCATCGGACCCGACACGTCGCCGGTGTACGCCCCGCCGTCGTACGGCGACAGATCCTGCGCACCGAAACCGAGCAACAGGTTGTCCGCGTCGATCAGCGTCTGCACGCTGCGCAGGTCGGTAAACGGCGGCAGCAGCACGACCTCGACGTCGCTGAGTTGCTCCTCGGTGAAGCTGAACGCGAGCTTCTGGGTGTGCGCGATGGCCTCGAGGTGCGTGAAGTTCATCTTCCAGTTGCCGGCCATGAGCGGCCGGCGGCCGTCCGGACCGTCGCCGCGGCGTCCGCCGTTCGAACCCCGGCCGCCGCCGGTCCCGCCGCTGCCGGTCGAGCCGCTGTTGTTCGAGCCGCGGGCCGAGCCGCGAGAGGCGCCACGCGCCGCGTCCGAGCCGCGCGCACCCAGCCGCCCGAAGGCGACCCGCTTTCCCGCCATGTCACGCCTCCAACGCGGCCACGCCGGGCAGCGTCTTGCCTTCGAGATATTCGAGCGACGCGCCGCCGCCCGTCGAGATGTGTCCGAACGCGTCCTCGTCGATGCCGAGCGCGCGAACCGCGGCGGCGGAGTCTCCGCCGCCGACCACGGTGAAGCCGTCCACCTTCGTGATCGCTTCGGCGACGCCGCGGGTACCGGCCGCGAACGGCCGCCGCTCGAACACGCCCATCGGGCCATTCCAGAACACCGTCTTCGCGCCGGACAGCACATCGGCGAACGCGGCAACCGTGGCCGGGCCGATGTCGAGCCCGATCTGGTCGCTCGGCATCGCGTCGGCCGGCACCGTCGTCGGCTGAGCGTCATCAGTGATCTCGCTCGCGACTACGACGTCGCTCGGCAGGACGATCCGGTCGCCGGCCTGCCGCAGCAGGTCCGCGCACGTGCCGACCATGCCCGGCTCGAGCAAGGACCGGCCGACCTCGAGATCCTGCGACGCCAGGAACGTGAAGCACATGCCGCCGCCGATCAACAGCCGGTCGACGGCATGGGCGGAGTGCCCAAGCGCCGCGCCGTCTCCGGCGGCGTCGGCGCGGGCACGCAATGACAGCAGAGCCTGGATGACGGCGAGCTTGTCGCTGACCTTCGAACCGCCGAGCACCACCACGTACGGCCGCTCCGGGTGTCGCGTGAGCCGGCTCAGCACGTCGAGTTCGGTGGCGACCAACCGGCCCGCGACGTGCGGCAACAGTCCGGCGACGTCGGTCACGCTCGCGTGCGCCCGGTGTACGGCACCGAACGCATCATCGACGTACCCGTCGGCGAACGCGGCAAGTTGCGCCGCGAACGCGGCCCGCTCGGCCGGGTCCTTGCTCGTCTCGCCGGCGTTGAACCGCAGGTTCTCGAGCACCGCGACGTCGCCGTCGCCGAGCCCGGCCACAGCCGCTTGTGCGCTCGGGCCAACGGTGTCCGTCGCGTACGCCACCGTGGCGCCGAGCAGCTCGCTCAGACGTACGGCGACCGGGGCGAGGACGTACTTCGGATCCGGCGCACCCTTCGGTCGACCGAGGTGTGAGCACACGACGATCCGCGCACCGTCGTCCCGCAGCGCGTTGATGGTCGGCAGGACCGCGCGGATCCGACCGTCGTCGGTGATCCGATCGCCGTCCAACGGAACGTTCAGGTCCGCGCGGAGCAGGATCCGCCGACCGCGTACGCCCTCGGCGAGCAGGTCGTCGAGGGTTTTCACAGCGTGGCACCGACCAACTGGACCACGTCGAGCAGCCGGTTGGAGTAGCCCCACTCGTTGTCGTACCAGCCGACGACCTTGACCTGGTTGCCGATCACCTTGGTGAGGCCCGAATCGAAGATGCACGACGCCGGATCGGTGACGATGTCCGCCGAAACGATCGGGTCCTCGGTGTAGGTCAGGATGCCGCGCAACGGTCCGTCGGCGGCTGCCTTCATCGCGGCGTTCACGTCTGCCACCGATGTCTCGCGCGACGCGGCGAACGTCAGGTCGGTCGCCGAGCCGACCGGCACCGGCACTCGCAGCGCGTACCCGTCCAGCTTGCCCTTGAGCTCGGGCAGCACGAGGCCGATCGCCTTGGCCGCGCCGGTGGACGTCGGCACGATGTTCAGCGCCGCCGCGCGCGCCCTCCGCAGATCCTTGTGCGGTCCGTCCTGCAGGTTCTGATCCTGCGTGTACGCGTGGATCGTGGTCATCAGGCCGCGCTCGATGCCGATCGAGTCATTGAGCACCTTCGCCATCGGCGCGAGGCAGTTAGTGGTGCACGACGCGTTCGAGATGATGTTGTGCTTCGCCGGGTCGTACTTGTCGTCGTTGACGCCCATCACGAGCGTGATGTCTTCGTTGGTGGCCGGCGCCGAGATGATGACCTTCTTCGCGCCGCCGTCGATGTGGGCGCGCGCCTTGTTCGCGTCGGTGAACAGGCCGGTCGAGTCGATCACGACCTCGGCGCCGAGGTCCGCCCACGGGAGCTTGGCGGGGTCACGCTCGGCGAACCCTTTGATGGTGTGTCCACCGACGATGAGCTCGTCCGCGGTGATCTTGACCTCTTGACCGAGTCGTCCCAAGACGGTGTCGTATTTGAGCAGATGCCCGATCGTGTTCACGTCGCCGAGGTCGTTGAAGCCGACGAGTTGAACGTCGGCGTCCGAGGCGAGCAGGGCACGGAAGAAGTTACGGCCGATCCGACCGAAGCCGTTGATGCCAACGCGGATGGTCACAGGTTCAACTCCTTGGCGCATGTGGACAGTGGTTGGTCGCACCGCCACAGTTGGTCAGGTTGAGCCGCCCCGCGCGTTTGTCCGCCTTGTGCGGCGGCTCGGGCCGCTCGCGCAGCGACCTGCCGCGCCGCTGCGTGCCGGGCTGAGGACGGCTGGCGCCGGCCTCGTCGCCGAACAGATCGACCCTATCGGCTCCGGATGATCAACGAGAAACGGGGCGTGCAGTGTGCGGGGCGCTCATGGGCCGCTCCGCCGTTCGCGGAGTCCGGCGCTCTATTCATGATCCACTGTGCGGGACGATTTCTGCGAAATAGCGACCACAATCGTCCCATAGAGTGGATCATGGCGGTGCTACTGGTGACGCTGCGCGAACCACGCGGCCGGCACGTGCCGGGTCGTGCTTCCCGCAACCAGTCAGCCGGCCATCATCTCCGGCGTCACGGCTGCCTCGGTGTCGGGTATCCCGAGATCCCGCGCACGCTTGTCGGCGAGCGCCAGGAGTCGCCGGATCCGGCCGGCGATCGCATCCTTGGTCAGCGGTGGGTCAGCCAACGCGCCGAGCTCCTCGAGCGATGCCTGCCGATGCTCCAGGCGCAGGTGACCGGCGCTGATCAGATGCTTCGGCGCGTCGTCGGCGAGGATGTCGAGCGCCCGCGTGACACGGGCGGCCGCCGCGACCGCGGCGCGGGCGGAGCGCCGCAGGTTCGCGTCGTCGAAGTTCGCCAGCCGGTTCGCGGTCGCGCGCACTTCCCGGCGTACCCGCCGCTCTTCCCAAGCGAGCACGCTGGCGTGCGCGCCGATGCGGGTGAGCACGTGTGCGATCGCGTCCCCGTCCTTGACCACGACACGGTCGACACCGCGGACCTCGCGGGCCTTCGCCGAGAAGCCGAGCCGGCGTGCGGCACCGACCAGCGCGAGCGCCGACTCCGGTCCCGGGCACGTCACCTCGAGCGCGCCGGACCGACCTGGTTCGGTGAGCGAGCCGTGCGACATGAACGCGCCGCGCCACGCGGCGACCATGCAGCAGACATTCGCCGACACGACGTGCGGCGGCAGGCCGCGCACCGGGCGGCCGCGGACGTCGAGCAGACCGGTCTGGCGAGCGAGCGCCTCGCCGTCCTTGACGATGCGGACGATGTAGTGGCTGCCCTTGCGCAGGCCGCCGGAGGCCAGCACGTGGATCTCGCTCGGGTAGCCGTAGACCTCGGCGATCTCGCGACGGAGCCGGCGCGCCACGGCGCCGGTGTCGAGTTCGGCCTCGACCACCACCCGGCCGGACACGATGTGCAGCCCGCCGGCGAACCTCAGGATGGTCGCCATCTCGGCGCGGCGGCAACACGGCTTGGCCACGTCGACCCTGCTCAGCTCGTCCTTTACCGCTGCGGTCATCGCCATCGCGTCGTCACCTCGAAAGGCCGGTCCAGTACGTCGTCGAATCCGCTCACGTCAGCACCTGCGACAGGGCGGTAGCCAGCGCCGACGGGTCGTGGCGCGGCGTGCCGTCGTCGGCAGCTACCGATGCCAACACGAGTCGGGCCCCCAGCGATTCCGCGGCGTGCTGCACCGGGCCGGGGTCGCCGACCGCTTCGGCGTCGGCAAGTACTACATCGGCCTGCAGCCCCGGAAGGTAACGGGTGAGCGCGCCGACGTGATCCGAAAGGGATAGGCCGTGGGTCTCCGTCTCGACCGCCAGATTCAGAACGATCACGCGCCGAGCTGGGCTTTCGAGGATTGCGTCGGCGAGATCCGGCACCAGGAGATGCGGGATCACGCTCGTATACCAGGACCCCGGACCGAAGATGAGCCAGTCCGCGTTTCGGACCGCCGTGACCGCTGCTTCGCACGCCGGCGGGTGGGTCGGCGTGATCCGTACGGCTTCGACGTGGTCCGGGCACACGGCGACCGCGTGCTGGCCGACCACCGTACGGATTGCGTCGCCGCCGAGAACTCGTACGTCCGCCGCGATCTCCACCGGCTCCGGCGACATCGGCAGCACCCGTCCACGCGCCTCGACCAAGGCGGCGGCGTGGTCCAGGGCGGCGACCGGGTCGCCGTACATCTCCAAGAGTCCACACAGTACGAGATTGCCTACCGCATGCCCCGCTAGTCCGTCGCCGGACTGGCCGATATCCGACACCGGCCGGCCACTTTCCGGACGCCTCCCGGTCACGCTGCGCATCGGCGCTGAATCATGGCGCCTCGCGGCACCGCTACTCATCGGCGCGGCGAACCGGTGCTGGAACAGCTCCGCGGCGGCCGCTGCGCGGGGACTCGCGCCGGCCAGCGCGGCGAGCGCCTGCCGCAGGTCACCGAGCGGCAACACGCCGCGCGACGAGCGCAGCCGGCCGCTCGATCCACCGTCGTCGCCGACCGTCACCACAGCCGCGATATCCAGCGGCATCTTGTCCTGCAGCGCGACAAGGGCGGACAACGACGCGTGCAGTCCATGTCCGCCACCGAACGCCACGACGCGCAGCCCGCGCTCCCCCGCGCTCACTCGCGCCCCAGGTCGCGATGCTGCGCGGCCACGCCAACCCGGAGGTCGCGCAACCGGCGGGCAAGTTCCTCGGCGATCGCGACGCTGCGGTGCTTGCCGCCGGTGCAGCCGACCGCCACGGTCAGGTAGCGCTTGCCCTCCTTCTCGAAGCCGGGCGCGGTCGCGTTGATGAGCCGTGCGTACGTCTCGACGAACGTCGACGCGCCGCGCTGGTTCAGCACGTAGCGGCTGACCGGCTCGTCCTTGCCGGTCAGGTCGCGCAGGTCCGGCTCCCAGAAGGGGTTGGGCAAGAACCGCGCGTCGAGCACGAAGTCGGCGTCGGAGGGCAGACCGTATTTGAATCCGAACGACAACACGGTGACCCGCAGCCGTCGCGCGTCCTCGCCGCCGAACAGCTCCTCGACGCGGTTGCGTAGCTGGTTCACGTTCAGATGGCTGGTGTCGATGAGCACGTCGGCGCTGTCCCGCGCGCTGGTCAGCAGCTCCCGCTCGGCGGTAATGCCGTCCACGAGCCGGCCGCCGGCCTGCAGCGGGTGCGACCGCCGTACGTTCTCGAAGCGCCGGATCAGCGTCTCGTCGTCGGCGTCCACGAAGAGTACGCGGGGCGAGAATCCCCGCGCGCGCAGTGCCGCCACGGCGCCCGTGAGATCGGTGGAGAACGCCCGGGACCGTACGTCCAGGACCATCGCCGTCCGCCGGGCCGCGCCACCGGCCTGGTACGCAAGCTCCGCCATGTCGAGCATCAGCGCTTGCGGCAGGTTGTCGACCACGTAGTAGCCGACGTTCTCGAGCGCTCGCGCGACGGTGCTCCGCCCGCCGCCGGACAGACCGGTAACGATCACCAGGTCGGTGTCGGTGCGCGGCGCCTCGTCGCCATCGACGTCTCCGGCACCGGCCGACGGGTCCGGACGCGCCACAGCGTGCCCGTCGTGCCGACGGTGCCCGTCGTCGCGGCCGCCGGTGCCGATCCGCGTGTCCGCCGCATCGCCCACCGCGGCGACCTCGGCCTGCGCCGCCTGGTCACCGATCCGTTCGGTCCGCTCGGACACGCTCCCCCCAACCACAATGCTGTGCACGTCGTTTCGTTCAACGCGCCGCACCGCCGCCGTGTTTCGACCCCGCGATCACGATGCGTCGCGAGGCCAGCACCACGATCCTAGGCGTGCTACGCCCTCGACTGATGTCGTGGCCGATCGCCGCCGACAACCGCCCGCCGCCGCGCTGATCCCGCCCACAACAGCTCATCCGCGCCGATCGGCAGTCTCGTTCCGGTCGCCGGCCGCGTTCCGGTCGCCGGCCCCGTTTGGATCGCCGGCCCGGTTCCGGTCGCCGGCGCTGTTCGGGTCGCCGGCCGCGACCTCGCTCGTGGTCGCCGGCGCGCCCGAGCCGCGTCCGGCCAACGCCTCGACGATCGCCGCCGCCGTCCGTTCGCCGATGCCCGGCACCGATGCGATCTCGTCGACGCTGGCCGCGGCGAGGCGCTTCAGCGACCCGAACCGGGTCAGCAACGCCTTGCGCCGGATCTCGCCGAGACCCGCTATGCCATCCAAGGCCGAGGTCGTCATCCGCTTCGATCGGCGTTGCCGATGGAACGTGATCGCGAAGCGGTGCGCCTCGTCCCGTACCCGTTGGAGCAGGTAGAGCGCCTCGGACGTACGCGGCAGGATGACCGGAAATTCGTCGCCCGGCAGCCACACCTCCTCGAGACGCTTGGCGAGCCCGCATACGGCGATGTCCTCGATGCCGAGATCCGCCAGCACCTGAGCGGCGACCTGCACCTGCGGGGCTCCGCCGTCGACGACGAGCAGCTGCGGCGGGTACGCGAATTTTCGGCTCCGCGCCACCTCGATGCCCGGCGTCGCGGTCGGGTCCGGCGGCTCACTCGCGTCCGGACCAGCGACGTCGCCCGACTCCGAGATCGCGTCGAGGTAGCGCGCGAACCGGCGGCGCAGCACCTCAGACATCGCGGCGAGGTCGTCGGTGTCACCCTTGACGATGAACCGCCGGTATTCGCTGCGGCGCGCGAGACCGTCCTCGAACACCACCGTGCTGGCGACCACATCGGTGCCCTGGATCTGCGACACGTCGAAGCATTCGATGCGTAACGGCGCCTGTTCCATGCCGAGCGCCTCGGCGATTTCCTCGAGCGCGCGGCCGCGGGCGGTCAGGTCCGATGCGCGCTTCAACTTGTGCTGGGCAAGGGCCTGCGATGCGTTACGGCCGACGGTCTCCATCAGCGCCCGCTTGTCGCCACGCTGCGGGACCCTGATGTGTACCCGGCTGCCACGGTGCTGTGACAACCACTCGGCGAGTGCGTCGACGTCGGTTGGCAACTCCGGAACGAGCAGCTCACGTGGCACGTCCGTCTCGCCGTGCTCGGCGCCGTAGACCTGAGTGCAGAAGTGGTGGACAAGGTCGCCGACGGTGAGCTCCTCGGTCTTGTCAACGACCCAGCCGCGCTCCCCTCGTACTCGTCCACCGCGGACATGGAAGACCTGTACGGCCGCCTCGAGCGGATCATCGGCGAACGCGACGACATCGGCATCCGTTCCGTCGCCGAACACCACGGTCTGCTTCTCCATGGCACGGCGCAGCGCCGCGACGTCGTCCCGGAGTCGGGCCGCGCGCTCGAACTCCAGGTCTGCCGACGCGGTCTGCATCTCCCGCTCGAGCCGGCGCACCATCGTGTCAGTCTTGCCGGCCATGAAGTCAACGAAGTCGTCGACGATCTGGCGATGCTCATCGGCGTCGACGCGGCCCACGCACGGCGCGGAACACTTGCCGATATACCCCAGCAGGCACGGCCGGCCGATCTGCCCGGCGCGCTTGAACACGCCGGCTGAGCACGTCCGGGCCGGAAACACGCGCAGCAGCAGATCGAGCGTTTCGCGGATCGCCCACGCGTGCGAATACGGCCCGAAGTAGCGCACGCCCTTGCGCTTCGCGCCACGCATCACTTGCAGGCGCGGGAATTCCTCGTCGAGGGTGACTGCGAGGTACGGATATGACTTGTCGTCTCGGTAGCGGACGTTGAACCGCGGGTCGTACTCCTTGATCCAGGCGTACTCCAGCTGCAGCGCCTCGACCTCGGTCGCGACCGTCACCCAGTCCACGCCGACCGCCGTGGTCACCATTTGTTGTGTGCGCGGATGCAGCGTCCATGGATCGGCGAAGTATGAATTCAGCCGGCTGCGCAAACTCTTCGCCTTGCCGACGTAGATGACCCGGCCGCCACTGTCGCGGAACCGGTAGACGCCCGGCGACTCCGGGATCGTGCCGGTCCGCGGCCGGTATGTCGACGGGTCAGCCACGTTCGTGAGCCTACTGCGCTGATATGTCAGCGCCGGCCTGCTCGATGACGGGTCCGGCGGGTCCGCGGTCCGGTGCCGTCGACCTCGGCGCCGCGCGTCAAACGAGCGTGATCTCGCCGTTCGCGATCGTGATCTGCTTCTCGGGCAGCGGTCTGATGGCCGGGCCCTGCTTCACCGCGCCATTGCTGATCGAAAACGCGCTGCCGTGACACGGACACACGATCAGTCCGTTCGCCAACTGGTTGACGGTGCAACCCTCGTGCGTGCACGTTGCGCTGAACGCCTTGAACGTCCCGGCCTCGGGCTGGGTCACAACGACGAGCTGGTCGGGGAAGATCTTGCCGCCGCCCACCGGGATGGCGGTGGTGGCGCCCAGGTCATTCGACGCCTGCCCACCTGACCCACCGGAGTCGTTACCGGCGGTGCCGCCTCCGCCACCGGAGGCATTCGCGCCGCACGCGGCGAGGGCGGCCGCGGTGCCGAGCCCACCGACGCCAAGCAGCACCGCGCGGCGGCTGGGGCACCCGATGGTGGCGGTGCGCGTCGCGTTGCCGTCGTCGCGCGCGCTCGTACGGTGATCGTCGCGAGAAATGTCGCGATTCATGCCAAACCCTCTCATCCTGGCCGCCCTTGCCCATAGACACGGACTGGCCTCGGCACGGGTTCAGCAGGCAAGCGTCTCACGGCATTGTGAGGCGAGCGTCACGCCGGCGCCGGGCCGGGGCCAGTCAGCTGGGTTACGAGCTTGCGACGATTTGGTGGGCACCACGTCAAAGGTTCCTGCCATTCCGCTGCAAGGTCACGCAGTCGGGCACCAGCGACACGGACAACCGACGCGCAGTCACTCCGCCCGTCGGCGGTCTATCGCGCGGCCTTCGCCGGCGTTGCCTTCTTCGACGCGGCGCTTGCCGCCCGCGCCCTCGGTGTCGCGGCGCTCCCGGCTGCGGCGCGCGCGGTCGACTTGCGTGCACCGGTGGCGCTCGCCGTATCTTGCTCAGACGACGTGCCGGCGGCCCTCGTAGACCGGCCGTTGGCCTTCCGCGCCGTGCCATTCGCCGCCGTGCCATTCGCCGCCGTGCCATTCGCCGTCGTGCCATTCGCCGTCGTGCCATTAGTCTTCGCCGCGGTGCCGTTCGCCTTGGGCGCGGTGCCGTTCGCGGCCCGGCCGTTCGCCTTCGACGCAGTGCCGTTGGCCGCACTCGTGCCGCTGCCGTTCGCCCGACGCGCCCGTGCGACCGCGACCTCACAGCCCGCCGCGGCACCGTCGAGCCCGAGCGGATGGCGCAGGAACTGTCCGGTGTAGCTCTCGCCCACCTCGGCCATCTCCTCGGGTGAACCGACCGCGATGAGCGTGCCGCCCTTGTGTCCGCCGGCCGGACCCATGTCGATGACCCAGTCCGCGGTCTTGATGACGTCGAGGTTGTGCTCGATGACGATGACCGTGTTGCCCTTGTCGACTAGGCCCTCGAGGACTCGCAACAGCTTGCGGATGTCTTCGAAGTGCAGGCCGGTCGTCGGTTCGTCGAGGACGTACACGGTGCGGCCGGTGGAGCGCTTCTGCAGCTCGCTGGCGAGCTTCACGCGCTGTGCCTCGCCGCCGGAGAGCGTGGGTGCGGGCTGGCCGAGCCGGACGTACCCGAGACCGACGTCGACCAGCGTCTTGAGATGCCGGTGGATCGCCGGAATCGCCTCGAAGAACGTCGAGGCCTCCTCGATCGGCATGTCCAGCACTTCGGCGATCGTCCGGCTCTTGTAGTGCACTTCGAGCGTCTCGCGGTTGTAGCGAGCACCCTTGCACTCCTCGCACGGGACATAGACGTCCGGCAGGAAGTTCATCTCAATCTTGATGGTGCCGTCGCCGGCGCACACCTCGCACCGGCCGCCCTTGACGTTGAACGAGAAGCGGCCCGGCCCGTACCCACGAACCTTTGCCTCGGTCGTCTCCGCGAAGAGCCGGCGGATGTGGTCGAACACTCCGGTGTAGGTGGCCGGGTTGGATCGCGGCGTCCGACCGATCGGCGACTGGTCGACGCCGACCACCTTGTCCACCTGCTCGACGCCGGACACTCGGGTGTGCCGGCCCGGCACCAGGCGCGCACCGTTGATCTGGTTCGCGAGTGTTGCGTAGAGGATGTCGTTGACCAGCGTCGACTTGCCCGAGCCGGACACACCGGTGACCGCGATGAACTGCCCGAGCGGGAATCCGACCGTCAGGTTCTTCAAGTTGTGCTCGCGGGCGCCGTAGACCACGAGCTCTCGGCCGGGTGTCTGCGGTCGCCGGATCGCCGGCAGCGGGATCGACCGGCGGCCGGCCAGGTAGGCGCCGGTGATCGACTTGTCGTTGCTGAGCAGCCCCGACAACGGTCCGCTGTGGACGATGTGGCCGCCGTGTTCGCCGGCACCGGGACCGATGTCCACGATCCAGTCGGCCGTACGGATGGTGTCCTCGTCGTGCTCGACCACGATCAACGTGTTGCCGAGGCTGCGCAGCCGCTCCAGCGTCTCGATCAGCCGGTGGTTATCGCGCTGGTGCAGTCCGATCGACGGCTCGTCGAGTACGTACAACACTCCGACCAGGCCGGAACCGATCTGTGTCGCGAGCCGGATGCGCTGTGCCTCGCCACCGGAGAGCGTGCCGGCCGGCCGATCGAGCGACAGATAGTCCAGCCCGACGTCGACGAGGAACCGCAGTCGCGCGTTGATCTCCTTGAGTACCCGCTCCGCGATCATCTTTTGCCGGTCGGTCAACTCCATCGCGCCGAGAATGTCCGAGCAGTCACCGACGGAGAGCGCACAAACCTCCGCGATGTTCCGCCCGTCGATGGTGACGGCGAGGATCTCCGGCTTCAGTCGGGCGCCGCCACACGTCGCGCACGGCACGTCGCGCATGTATCCCTCGTACTTGTCCCGCGACCAGTCCGACTCGGTATCGCTGTGCCGGCGCTCGATCCATGGCACCACGCCCTGGAATCCGGTGTAATACTCCCGCTGCCGGCCAAACCTGTTCCGGTAACGGACATGCACTTGGTAGTCGTCGCCGTAGAGGATCGCCTTCTGTGCTCGATCGGAGATCGCACGCCAGGGTGTGTCGACCGAGAACCCGTGGTCGTTGCCGAGCGCCTCGAGCAGCCGGAGGAAGTAGTCCGCGGACTGCCCGGTCGACCATGGCTGGATCGCGCCTTGCTTGAGCGTCTTCTCCGGATCCGGGATGATCAGTTCCGGGTCGACCTCCTTCTTGGTGCCGAGACCGGAACAGTCCGGGCAGGCGCCGTAGGGCGCGTTGAACGAGAACGACCGCGGTTCGAGCGCCTCGAATGACAGGTCGTCGTACATGCAGGCGAGGTGCTCGGAGAACGTACGCTCCCGGTGCTCGTCGCCCTCCGGAAGGTCGACGAACTCCAGCACCACGACTCCGTTGGCGAGCTTGAGCGCGGTCTCGATCGAGTCGGTCAGCCGCTGCTTCGCGCTCGCCTTCACGGTCAGGCGGTCCACGACCACCTCGATCGTGTGCTTCTCCTGCTTCTTGAGCTTCGGCGGTTCGGTCAACGGATAGACGGTGCCGTCCACCCGTACCCGCGCGAATCCCTTGGACTGGAGGTCGGCGAACAGGTCGACATATTCGCCCTTGCGACCGCGGATCACCGGGGCGAGCACCTGGAACCGGGAGTCCTCGTCCATCGCGAGCACCCGGTCGACGATCTGCTGCGGGGTCTGCCGGCTGATCGGCCGGCCACACTTCGGACAATGCGGCTCGCCGACGCGGGCGAACAGCAGCCGAAGGTAGTCGTAGACCTCGGTGATCGTGCCGACGGTCGACCGCGGGTTGCGGGACGTCGACTTCTGGTCGATGGACACCGCAGGCGACAAACCCTCGATGAAGTCGACGTCCGGCTTGTCCATCTGACCGAGGAACTGTCGCGCGTATGACGACAGCGACTCCACGTATCGCCGCTGGCCCTCGGCGAAGATCGTGTCAAACGCGAGGCTCGACTTGCCCGAGCCGGACAGCCCGGTGAACACGATCATGGCGTTGCGGGGCAGGTCCAGGTTGACGTCGCGCAGGTTGTGCTCCCGCGCCCCACGAATGATCAAACGATCCGACACGCAAACCAGCCCTCGACCCGACTCGGCCGGCATCGCCGACCACCGACATCAACCGACGTCACCGGCACCAACCGCACCATCACCACCATGCAGACAGCGCCCACCACCGGCACCTTGCCCGGTAACGCACGCACTATCAACCGTGCGGCCGACCCTTTCGATACCCACCGCTCGAAACCACCGCCTACTACCCACGGCTCCGTACCCGCCGCTCCGTGCCCACAGCTCAGTCCCCACAGCTCAGTACCCACCACAAGGATCCGACCGTACCGGCCGCGCCCACATCCAAGAAGCAGACGGATCGCTGAGCTTGAGGTGAACGCTGCCTAAACGAGCGCGGGCCTAAGCGAAGCTTGGGCGGACGGATCGCTCGCCCGGACTGTAACCACGCCCGCCGACACTTCTGCAATCCCGATCCGCACGGACCGCCACGATCGGGGCGTGACCGGCACGAACCGCCGTCGCGATGCCGTCTGACCTGCCGGATCTTGCCAGCGGCGTGGATCTTCGTGGCGCGGACCGCTCGGCGGTCAACCGCTGACGACGGAGGTCACCGTTGATGATCACGGCCGCCCGACGGCAGGTCAGCTCTCGCGTACCCGCCTGATGATCCGCATCTCGGCGCCGGAGCGGAACTTCCACTCGGTGGCCGCCCGCGCCGCGGCGCGGGCCTCCCGGCGGCGGGTCCGCCACACCAGCTCGCGTTGCAGCTTGCGCCAGCTGTCCAGCCGCCGTCGCGACAGGTCGCCGTTCTCCACCGCGGCCCACACGGCGCACTCCGGCTCGCAGTTGTGCTGGCAGTCGCTGAACCGGCAGTCGGCGGCGATCTCTTCGATGTCACGGAACGCCTCGTCGACGCCGCCGTCGAAGACGCCGACCGCGCGGATGCCGGGCGTGTCGAGGATTGCGCCGAGCCCGGGCAGCGGGACCAGCGAGCGGTACGTCGTGGTGTGCCGCCCCCGGCCGTCCGCGCGACGGATCTGTTGGGTCGCCATCACCGTGGCGCCGGCGAGCGTGTTGACCAGCGTCGACTTTCCGGAACCGGACGCACCGAGCAGTGCCAGCGTGCGGCCTCGCGCGACGAGCGAGCGTACGACGTCGACGTTCGTGCCGTTTTCCGCCGAGACCGGATAGACGTCCACGCCCGGCGCGGCGTCGGCGACCGGCGCCGCCACGAGGTCCGGCGACGCGACGAGATCCGCCTTGGTGAGCAGCACGACCGGACGCGCTCCGGAATCCCACGCGAGCGATAGCAACCGCTCGACGCGGCCGAAGTCCGGCGCCGGGTCCATCGGTTCGACGATGGCGGCCACGTCGACGTTCGCCGCGAGGATCTGGCCACACGACTCGTCGTTGCGGTTCGCGCGAACGATCTGCGTCCGGCGTGGCAACACGGCCTCGAGCGTGACCCGCTTGTCCGGCCACGTCCGCACGACCACCCAGTCGCCCGCGCACGGCAGCGCCAGCGGATCGCGGCCGGCGCGCAGCAAGTGAGCTCCGCCCAAGCTGGCCCGGTCGACGCCGGTAGCGCTCTGCACCGTGGCGATGCCGCGATCCATGCGCATGACTCGCGCTGGGTGGTGGCCGCGCACCCGGTATTTTGCGTACTCGGCAGCGAATTCCGCGTCCCAACCGAGAGACGCGAGATCGAACGTCATCAAACCCCTTGTCGTATGTGGTGCGGTGAAACCAACTGCCCGGTGATCGAGTGAGATCACCAGCCCCCGCGGCCCGCCCTGCGAACAGCGCCTCGCGGCCTTCCCTTCGCTTCGGCTGCTCCGACCGGTCGATGCGTCAAACAAAACGGTAGGGGTCGCCAGCGAAAAAACAAACCCAATATGCGGTACGGCGGCGTGACGCCCCGTAGTTCGGGCTGGCCATGCCGTGCCGGCACCGGACGGCAGCGCGGGCGGTATCTTCACCACCGTGACCACCGATCCGCTCGCGCTCGCCCAGGAGGTCGACCGGGCCACCGCACGATTCCTCGACACCGCCACCACGCTCACCGATGCAAACGTGCTCGAGCCGAGCCTGCTGCCCGACTGGACGCGCGGTCACGTGCTCGCCCACGTCGCGCGTAACGCGGACTCCCTGATCAACCTGCTCACCTGGGCCCGGACCGGCGTCGAAACGCGGCAGTACGCGAATCCCGGCGACCGTGACGCGGGCATCGCGGCCGGCGCGAGTCGACCGATCGCCGAGCAGATCGCCGACGTCAAGTCGGCATCCGACCGCTTCGCGGACGTGTGCGCGAACCAGCCCGCCGATGCCTGGGCCGCGGTGCTGGCCGACGCCGGCCCGGCCGTCGGCATCGTGTGGCGGCGGCTGCGCGAGGTCGAGGTGCACCACGTCGATCTGGCCGCGGGGTACACCTGGCGCGACTGGCCCGAATCGTTCTCGCACCGGCTGTTGCACGAGCTGATCTCGGTGCGCCGCGGCGGCACGCCACCGGCCCTGTGGCTCCGGGCCGACGACCTGAGCCACCCGTTGCAGCTCGGTGACGGTACGCCGACGGTGACCGTGACGGGCCGTGCGCCGGACCTCGCCGCCTGGCTCGCCGGACGCAGCAACGGCGTCGGGCTCGCCGTGGACCCGGCCGGCGACCTTCCCGTGATTCCGGATTGGATGTGAGCACGATGGCGTACACCGGCGACACCACACCCGACACACGCGAGCTGCCCGGACTGGTGATCACGAAACTTTCGGTCGGGCCGATGGACAACAATGCCTATCTCTTGCGGTGCCCATCGACCGGCGAGCAGTTGCTGATCGACGCCGCGAACGATGCCGACCGACTGCTGCAGCTGATCGGCGACGGCGGGCTCACCACAGTCGTGACCACGCACCGGCACGGCGACCACTGGCAGGGTCTCGAAGACGTCGTCGACGCGACCGGCGCGGGATCCGTGGCACACACCGCGGACGCACCGGAGATTCCGGTCGTCACGCGAACCGTCACCGACGGCGACACGATCGAGGTTGGCGACGCCAGCCTCGAGGTGATCCACATCGTCGGCCACACGCCGGGCTCGATCGCGCTGCTCTACCGCGATCCGGATGGCCATCCTCATTTGTGGACCGGCGACTCGCTGTTCCCCGGCGGGGTCGGAAACACCCAGGGCGACGAGGAGCGCTTCGCGTCACTCATCAACGACGTCGAGCACAAGCTCTTCGACCGGCTGCCCGACGACACGTGGTTCTATCCAGGCCATGGCAAGGACTCGACGCTCGGTCGTGAACGACCGTCGATCGCGGAGTGGCGCGCCCGCGGCTGGTGACCCGCCGCCTGCGTTAGGCACGCGAATCGTCGGCCGGACACGTTGCCGACTGAGACCGCGTCGAAGGGTCAGCACCACTCTGCTGTCGTCAATGTCAGCCGAGCGGAGCGGACCGTCAGCACGGGTGTTGGGAGCCGTCCACGCCGCACATTCGACCGTCGTCACGGTTGACACCGGACCTTCGAGCACGTAGATACCTCGACGAGTGTGCCGCAGCCGCGGAGATCACCCATGAGCTGGCGATCACGACAGACCGTTGAGCGCGCCGGGTAAGCCGGGTTCGAAGGGCTAGATGCCTCGACGTGCGCGGGCGATAACCTCCTCGGTAGTGAGGGGAGCCTTGGGATGATGGGTCAGGCACAAGGGCGTACGGATCTTCGCAAACGTGCTGCCCTCCACCGCGACGTAGAACTGACCGGACTTCAGAAGTGATACGTCGGGGACGTCGCCACCCTTGGCTTGGGCCATTTCGCGCGCGGCCGCGATCTGCACCGGCGCGTTGAGGAGCCCGAAGAACTGTGTCGCCGCATTGCCCGGGATTCGGTTGTGCAGGCCCTTGGGAGCTTGTGTTGCGAAGAGGAGGCCAAGCCCATACTTGCGCGCCTGAGCCGCTAGGGCGAGCGTGCTCTGTGTGCACGGGGTCATCGCTCCGGACGGCGCCAGCGTCTGCGCCTCGTCCATCACGAGCAGGCCACCGAGGGGGCGGTCGCCGGCCGGATTCTTCTTGATCCAGGCGAATAGCGCCATCTGAAGCTGGTTGACGAAGCTCTGTCGCTGATCGTCGGAGGGCAGGCCGACGAAGCTGACGACAGAAACACGAGCTCGCTTGCCCTCCGGTGGGGTAAGTAGGGTCCCCGGATCGGCGGCCGTCCCACGGCCGCCGAACAACGGGTCGTTGACCATCGCAGCCGTCAGCACCTGGGCCAAGTCACCCCCAATCTTCGCCGCGCTGTCCAACTCGCTGACGTCGTCGGGCATTGCCGCAAGGAGGTCGATGAGCCCCCGCATGCTGTTGCCGCCGCGGCGCCCGTAGTACTGCACGGCGTTGCGCAGCACTGCCTGGCCCAGAAGTGCCTTGTTCGTCCGGCCATCCAGCTTGGCACGCGGCACGATGGACGCCACCGCCGACTCAACGGCCTCTGCGAACTCGTCGGGGTCGTCGCGGACCGCGCGGAACTCAGGGAGCGGACGGAAGGTGAGCGGTCGGCCGCCCTCACGGCGCGGCGTCCACACGACAACGTCTGTGTTGTCGAGGTAGTCATTTGCTCTACTGAAGTCTCCCGGGCCCCAGGTTGCCGGCGGCTCCGGCCAAGGATCTCCCAGTCGAGCGAGGTCGTTGTTCGGATCCAGCACGATCGCCGAAACACCTCGCAGCGCACACTCCTCGACAATCCGCCGAATTAGCACGGTTTTTCCGGATCCTGAGCCGGCGAAGATTGCGATGTGCTTGCGAAGCGCTTCGAGCTCGATCGACACCGGCGCATCATTATCGAACCCGACGCCGAGGTTAAGGTGGTCGCGGCCACGATCGGCTCGGACCACGTGCGTTGGCGAAGACACAGACTGCAGCTTGCTCTTGACCGGTCGGGTCGACGACCCAGACATCTCGGAGCTTGGAGCGGCGCCACCACCCTGATCGGACGGTGATTCGGGTAACCCATCGATCATGGCCGTGTTGCCGTCTTGGTCGCCCAGCGCCTGCCGGAACACCTCGATCTCGCTGGCTGGCCGACGGGCAAGGAGCCAGGACTGCAGGCTCGACGACTCCTCCTTGAGGAGGGTAGACAGGGCTTGTAGGGCTCGTACATCGCGGTTATCGAATCCGATGTCCTTGCCGCCGGCCGCGTGGAACCTCGCCAGCTCCTGTTGTGTGGCGGCGCCTTGGGACCAGTCGATGTTCCGCAGAACAAACAGCTTGCGCTTTGGCACTGCATCGGTCAGTCCGGCAGCGACACTCGCTTTCCGCAACCGACTTAGTGCCGCGACAGCGTTGGATGCGGATATCGCACGGAAGCCCCAGTGCACCTGATCCTCGGTGCCTTCGTCGAGCGTGCGCCGAAGTCGAGCGTGAAGCGCTGGTCGCGGTCCGGGCGGCGGATCCACGGAGAACACGTCTGCGGCATCACCTCGTTCCATGATCCACGCCTGCAGTCCGGCTGTAAGCAACGACGGCATAACCGTGTCCTCGGCATTCTCGCTAAGCACCTCGGCCGGATCGGTAGCCTCGAGTAGCTCCGCGTACCGGGCATCTAATTCAGCCAGCTTCGGTGCGGTCGCCGGTGGCGGAGGTTTCACGGGAGGCCTCGGCTCCACTGTCGGCGGATCACCGAGAAAGGCAAGTTCGCTCACGGTCTCGCGAGCGAGACAATCTTGGATATGCGCATCGATCTTGATCAGGAGCTGTCGCGGGGTGAAACCGACCGCACCGCCGAATGTCTCTGGTCGCACCGGCCACGATGGATACTCAGGGACGAATCCAGCCTCGGTGAAGTGCCAGGCAAAGCGCTTCTCCACCAGGGCCCGGGCTATGTCGGCCGATGGAATCGTCTTGAGCTGGGTTGCCTCCCGGAACCTGTCCTGCACGGTATCGGTGGCCTGGGTCTTGATGAGCTGCCACGTCGCCGGGATACACGCGACCACGGTAAGCGTGCGGCGCGTTTGTTGGCGAAGCGACATCAGCCCGCCAGCGACTCGCTCTAAGACAGCGTCCTGACCTGGGCCTTCCGGTCCTTGACCATCCAGTGTCGACTTCACCGATTGGGCGATGAGCGTGTCTATTTGATCCACCGCGATCACGACGGGCCCGCTGAGAGCTAACAGCCTTGACACGTCCCGCACGATGAGTTGCTGCGGTCGCGGTTTCTGGCGAAGCCCCCACGCAGCCCGCTCGTCTTGTCCCTCCGAGAGGGATTGCATGTACGTCTCGCCGACTTGGCGCACCGACGAAGCATCCGAAGCAAGCAGCACCAGTGCGCGAGCGGTGTCCTCACAGCCCTGGACTTGGGGAACCCGTTCCGTGAGCCGGTCGATGAATGTATCGAGCACCTCGCGGCTGAGCGTCGTGTCGCCGGCCACGGCTCGGCGCATGGCCCGGGGCGCTCGCGCCCGATCGCCAAGGTCGCGCAGGATGGTACGTAGCTGCGTCTCCTTGCCGTCGGCCGACCGGGCGAGACCGTCATCCAGGGACTGCATTACGCTCGCCCAGAAGCCCTCCGCGTCGAGCAGCGAAACGAGGAAGAAATACCCTCCCTGCGCGTTCACCTGCTCCCTGACCCAACCGAGCATGTGGGTCTTGCCCGTGCCCCGCTGGCCTTGAACGGCCAGTCCGATCGGGCTTGAGGCCGAGCTGCGCAATGCGTCGTCGATCCCCTTTAGCACCATGCGCTCGGTGTCGCGATGCAGCCCTTCCACGTGGTAGGGCGGAAGGCGCCACACGTCGTCTTCCACAGGTGCCCAGTCGAGACGCAGCGCCTCAAGTGCCTTCAGCTGGTCCTCGGTCACTAGACTCCGATCGCCAGAAGATGCTTGGGCTGGTCTCCAATGAGCACCGCCGCCGCGCGCTCATCCTCGGAGAGGGTCTTCTGGTTGGACTCCGGCACGATATTTACATCGGCGGCTTGTTCGAGCCGGCGCAGCGCGCCGTCTAACTCTGGCCGGGGCACGTCGTCGAGTTCCCGGCGAATATCGCGGATGCTCACCCAGGCGCGCGGGGTACTGGCGACCGCTGCGTACGTCGCGCGGATGCGATCCGTCAGGTCCGGCGCGGCCGATGGGCGCGCGGGTGGTGCCGCGATCTCAGGGGCGAAGGCTATGGCGAGGCTGTCGTGCTTTCTGTCGACGTACCGGCGAACCGCCGCGAGTAGTGTCGCGAGAGCAGCGCCAAAGGCCCGTGGACGAGCCCCGTCGAAGTTCAATGGCTCTTGGAACCGGTCCCAGCCGCCACTGTCGAGTTCATGGACGAAAACCCGCCCGAGCCGGCGGCTCTTGATCAAGCCTAATGCGTTGAGCTTGTCCTTGCTCTTCCCAGTGAGCGTGAAGCCGAAGCGCGTCTCCAGCTCCTTGTTGGAGATCTCTCGGGCCTCGGCCAGGAGTACCACGAGGATCGCGCTCTCGGTCGGGGTGAGGTCATCCTTGCCGGGCATACTGCCGTCCTTCCATGATCGCGCGCCGTCGCGCGATGATGAACTCCTCGATCTGACAAATAACGGCCATCAGGTCCCGAGCGACCTCGCCGTTGGTGAAGCGAACGACCACGTAACCGTTCCGTTGCAAGAGTCGATCCCGGCGCCGATCGGCCTCGTAGCGCAGCGGCTCCAGGTGTTCCGGCCCGTCGATCTCGATCACGCACTTCTCCGCCTCCCACAGCAGATCGAGACGGACTGGCGCCTCAAGCGGCCGCGGATAATGCGTCTGGTTCCAGGCCCGGCCGACTGCCCAGGGCAGGCCGGCTAGCGCGCGCTCGACCGCTAGCTCGCACTGGCTCGCCGGGTGTGGCCGGCCCGCCACCGGTGGATACCTGAGAACCGAGACCTCTGGCGCGACGCTGGGTCCAGCTGCGCCAGCCGCCCCGACGATGCGGGCGAACGGCTCCGGCAGCCGCACACGACGAGTCGAGATCCGGTCTACGGTGGACAACTCGGCACCGGTGAGCCAGACTCCAAACCCGCCCCGATCGGCCAGCCACTCGCAGCCAGCCACAAGCGCCTGCTCCGCATCGCCGGTGAGATCGGTCGGGAGAACTACCAACAGCGCCGCGGCAGGCCGGCCGTAGGCACGTGCGACGACCTTCGCGAGGCCGACGGCCCGCACCTCGGGCGAGAACCGGCCCGAATTCATGCGCGAGTGCCGCACCGCCTGCTCTGCCAGGTCGGCTAGGAACGGGCCAAACTGACCCGTGGCCGGCGCCTCTCGCATCGCTGCGGCGCGTACCGCTTCGACGCCGGCACCGGCCGGCGAACGGATGCCTTCCACGTCAGGCAGCCAGGCGGGGAACAGGTCAAGTGCCGCACCCTCTATGGCGTCGAGAGCGCCCGTGGCGATCTCGGCGGCACTCTTCGGCGGCTGCGGACGGTAGGCAACGACGGCCGGCGCCTGTTCCGGCATTGTTACCAGGGCGAGCTCGAGCGCGGCCGGAGTCGCCCCTACCAGGCTGACCACGCGGCCTATCGGAAGGCCTGTCCACAGGCCGGCCACACTCGGTTTTTCAGACGTAACGATTCATCGATTTTGTCGTTCATGACGCCGCGTCACATCCACCGGATGGCGAATCCGCCGACGCAGTTCGGCGCCCGTCCTACCCGGCCACGGCAGCGGGTTCGAGGGGCCGTGGGGCCACCGGAGTGGCGCGTTCGCGGCCGGTGACCAGGTGCTGGCGGAGACATTGCTCACCGAGGCATTACCACTCTGCGGTCGTCAGTGTCGGCCGTGGCACGGACTCGGTGGCTTAAGCGAGACGATCGGGCAGACGACCATCGGACGGTCGGCCCGCAAACGTTGGCATGGATTTGGTTCCGGAACCTGGCGAGCCTATTGACAGGCGTCATTGACTGAGAGACCTTCCATGGGAGCGCTCTCACGAATCGTCCACGGCAACTGTCGTCACACCGGATCCCGGGAGACCGGATTCACCGCTACCGATCGCAGGCTGCCCGCGGGGGCCGGGCCATCGCGCGATCGGTTGCGCAGCGCAGCGCCGCGCGCCCGTACCCCGATGTCCGACGGCTGGTTGCCGCCGGTCTCACGACCGGCACTCCCCGGACAAGGAGAACGCATGTCCCCACACCGAACTAAAGGCTGGTACGCCCTGGCCATCGCGGCGGCCGTCATCGCCCTCGTACCCACCTCCGCCTCGGCATCGCCCCCGGCGCGAGCCGCCGCCGGCGCGCGGACCGCGACCACCACGCCGGCCGCAGTGACGCCGAACGCGGTGACACCGAACGCAATACCCGCTCCCCCGGCCGGCTTCACCACGACGTGGAGCGACGACTTCAGCGGCGCATCGGGAACCGGCCTGGACAGCGGCACATGGAAATACGACACCGGGCCGGGCTCGAGCTTCGGTACCGGTGAAATCGAGACGATGACGAGCAGCACCGCGAACGTCTTCCAGGACGGTGCTGGTCACCTGGTACTCAAGGCATTGCATTCGGGCTCCGACCCGAATTCGGGCTGGACGTCGGGGCGGGTGGAGACGCAAGCCGCAACGTTCGGCGCACCGGCCGGTGGCGTCGTCGAGATGCAGGCCTCGATCCAGCAGCCGAACCTCACCACCGCCAACGGCGCCGGCTACTGGCCGGCGTTCTGGATGCTCGGCTCGACATTGCGCACCGGCACACCATGGCCGACCACCGGCGAGGTCGACATCCTCGAGGACATCAACGCGCGAAGCTCGGTCTTCGGAACGCTGCACTGCGGTACGAATCCGGGCGGCCCCTGCAACGAGTCGACCGGCATCGGCAGTGGCGAGCGCGCGTGCTCTGGTTGCCAGACCGCGTTCCACACGTACGCGGTGCAGATCGACCGCTCCGTCTCGCCGGAGCAGATCCGGTGGTACCTCGACGGCGCGAACTATTTCACCGTGAACGCAACGCAGGTGGATGCGACTACCTGGGCGAACGCCGTCGACCATCCGTTCTTCATCATCTTCGACCTCGCCATGGGCGGCGGGTTCCCGGCGGCGTTCGGCGGCGGTCCCAACGCGTCGACGGTCTCCGGCGGCCAGCTGAACGTGGACTACGTGGCGGTCTACAACAAGGCGCCCGGCGGAGGAGGTGGTGGCGGCGGCGGCGGCGGCACGAATATCGCGCTCGGCAAGCCGACCACCGCATCGTCGCTCGAGAACGCGACGTTCCCGGCCTCGAACGCTACCGACGGGAACCTGTCGACCCGGTGGTCGAGTGCGTTTTCCGACCCGCAGTGGCTGCAGGTCGACCTCGGCCAGACGTACAACATCAGTCACGTGACGCTGAACTGGGAGGCTGCATTCGGTCGGGCGTACCAGATCCAGACGTCGCCGAACGGCTCGACGTGGACGACGATCTTCTCCACCACGACCGGCGACGGCGGTACGGATGACCTCGCGATCAGTGGCACCGGCCGGTACATCCGGATGAACGGTACGGCCCGCGGCACACCGTACGGCTACTCGCTCTTCGAGTTCGCCGTGCAGGGTACGCCGGCCGGCGGTGCGACGCTGTTGTCGCAAGGCCATCCGGCGACCGCGTCATCGCTCGAGAACGCGACGTTCCCGGCGTCGAACGCGGTCGACGGCAACACCGGCACCCGGTGGTCGAGTGCGTTCAGCGATCCGCAGTGGCTGCAGGTCGATCTCGGTGCGACGCACAGCATCAGTCGTGTCGTGTTGAACTGGGAGGCCGCCTACGGCAAGGCGTTCCAGATTCAGACGTCCAACGACGGAACGAACTGGACGACGATCTTCTCCACCAGCACGGGTACCGGTGGTGTTCAGGATCTGACCGTCTCGGGATCGGGCCGGTACGTGCGCATGTTCGGTACGCAGCGCGGGCTGCCGTACGGCTATTCGCTCTGGGAGTTCCAGGTGTACGGCTCGTGACGTAAGCGCGATGCGTGGCGGCCGGGCGTGAACCCGGCCGCCACCCTCGTCACCGTTCGTGGCCGCCGCCCATCAACGCGCTCCGGCGTCCATCGCGGCTTGCTCCACCCGGTCGTGGTACGTCATCCACGCGTCCGGGTCGTGGTCGGGCAGGCCGGCGTAATCAGCGCGGACGCCGACCGATCCGTCGATGAGTTCGCGGACGATGTCGGCATGGCCGGCGTGCCGTTCGGTTTCGACGATCATGTGGATGGTGACCCGGTGCAGAGTCGGGTTCCGCCGCTCCCGCGGCCACCACGGGACCTCGCCGGTCGCGTCGAGCGGAAGCGACTCGAGGGTGGCGTCGGCGTGGGCCCAGGCGGCGCGATACAGGCTGACGAGCCACTCCCGCGATTCGTTGGCGGAGGCGAACATGCTGGCATTCGGTTCGTCATCGTCCAGCCAGGGCACCGGCTCGGCGAACGGCCGGTCGAAGCATTCGCCGAAATACCGGACGGTGACACCGGCGACGTGCTTGACGAGCCCGAGCAGGTTGGTGCCGGTCGGGACGAGCGGGCGGCGCACGTCGTATTCGGACAGTCCCTCGGTCTTCCACAGCAGCGCGTCGCGGGCGCGGGTCAGATAGAACTGCAATTCCGCTTTCGGATCGGGTTCAGTCATGCCGGCAAGCGTGCTACGCATGGCTGGCGCTCGCGCCTGCTTTTCAGGCGTTGCGTGCTTCACGCGTTGCATGGATCCGAGCGAACGGCACGTCGGGCGGCTGGTGCAGGAACACAGCGGCTCGGCATCGTTCGAGGTCGCGCCTGCGCTGACATGTTCTGACATGTCACCCACCGAGGTTAGGGTGGGACAAGGCCGACCATTTTCGGCATACTGCAGGCATGCCCACACCGTTCGTCGCTGCGCCGCCGTGCGCCGAATGCGGCCAAGCCGCGAGCCACATCGAACTCGTCGCGCCGGTCTCGGGCAGTGCCTGGCGGTTCATCTATTCGGGACCGGGCGGCAGCAACGGCGGTGGGGACGACGTCAGCGTGGATCGGGCCGAGCGGTTGGCCGAGGCGTTCGCGCAGCCGCTCGCGTTTGCGACGGTGGCAACGGCCGGGCTCTACGACAATGCTGGGTTCTGCGAGAAATGCGACGCGGCCTACTGCGGCTGGCACTGGAACATCACGTCGGGCGGGTACGGGACGTGTCCGCGCGGACACCGTACGAGCCTCGATCCCCATCAGGCGTCGGCCGACTGAGCGGAGCCCGGCTGACGTCTGACCGTGCCGCCTAGGGCCGAGCCGCCCAGTAGGGTCCGGTTATGGCAACACACGCGCTCGACGCGCTGAGCGCCGCCGGCATTGCGCATCGCGTGGTGCGCCACGGCGAGGTGCGCAGCGTGGCGGAGGCCGCCGCCGCGGCGGGCGTCGAGATTCGGGACGTCACCAAAACGATCGTCGTGCGGCGGGCCGCGGACGACTTCGTGTTCGTGCTGGTGCCCGGCGACCGCTCGATCTCCTGGCCCAAGCTGCGCGCCGTGTTGGGCGTCCACCGGCTGTCGCTGCCCGACGCCGCCACGGCCAAGGACGCCACCGGGTACGAGCGCGGCACCATCACGCCATTCGGTGCGACGATCGCGTGGCCAGTGGTCGCGGACGAGCGTGTCGTCGGTCGGACCATCCGGCTCGGCGCCGGCGAGCCCAACGCGGCCGTGGTGCTCGCCGCCGATGACGCACTACGGGTGCTGGATGCTTCCGTCGCGGACGTGACCGAGCCTGCCGACTGAGTTCGTCGGGCCTAGGCCGCTGACCGGAGTGGCTACGCCGATCGTCGTTGCGCGGGCGCGCAGATGCCGCACGCGGTGTCGCGTCGCCACGCGAGCCGACGCATGTCCGTACCGGCGCCGAATTCGATCCGCATCGGCTGACCGGCGTACGCCGGCGGCTCGTATCCGGTGACGTATCGCAGGATCTCCAGCGCCGCGAGCGAGGCGAGCATGCCGGACACCGGTCCCATGCCGAGTCCGGCTGCCGGCCGCTCGCGCAGCAACCGCAGGACGTCCGGCGACTGGCCGACCGACGTTCCGGCGGCACACGCCACGCACGCGCTGCGGCCCGGATCGACCGAGTAGACGGTCGCGGTCGTCTGCTTTGTCGCGGCGCGGATGAACGGCACGTTGCGTGCTACGCAGGCGGCGTTGACCCACAAGTCCACGTCGACCGTGCCGTCGACGTCCGCGACCACGATGTCCGGGCAGAACCGATCCAGTACGGCACCGAACGCCACGGCGTCGCCGACGCCCACGTCGACGGCGTCGACCTGCATCGACGGGTCGATGTCGCGCACCCAGACGGCGGCCCGGCGAGCGGTCCGGGTCCCCACGTCGCGCCAGCGCGCCAACTGCTGGCGAGCGAGGTCGCGTACCCCGATGGTGCCGGCGTCCACGAGCGTCAGTCGATCGACGCCGAAACCGCACAGGTGACCGACGACCGTCGTGTTCACGCCACCGAGGCCGAGCACTAGGACGTGTGCGGCGTGTACGCGCTCTTGCATGTCCTCGCGGCCGACCGCGAGTGTCGCGTACCGATCGAAGAACGCGAGATTGTCGGCGTAGCGCTCGCTGGCGTCGGTGCCGATCCGGCCAGCCCGATCGTCGTCGACCAGGAGCCGGTGAGCGTCCAGCTCCGCGATGATCCGGTCCACCGCGGGCAACGGCACACCGACGACGTCGGCCAGTTCCGGCGGCGTACGGCTGCCCTTGCGCATGAGATCGAGCAACAACTCCACGGCACCGTCCGGATCGTCGAGTCGCACCTGCTCGCGCGCGTCGAAGACGAGACCGAGCTCGGCTCCGTACCGCTCCCAGAACACGTCCTTCAATCGCGGCCGCACGCTGGCCCTCCTGCTCACGCCCGACGGACCGCGTCTCGCCGCGCCGCCGCCCCCGAATGCGCAGCCACGTCGAGCGCCGCGGTACTCGTGCGCCTGAGCACCGCGACGTCCACGCCAACCCGCGCGTGTTCATCGTGCCGGTGGCCGCTTACCGTGGACTTACGCCGCCCACCGAGCGGATCCGGCACTGACTCCTGCGACCAACAACCGCGGCAAACGGTTGCGCTGCCGCGCTAACGAATCCGGCACGGTCCCGTATGGAGTCCACAACGACTCCATAGCTCGGCACGCTGGCGGTGTTAGCGTCATGTCGCGCGACCGCAGCGCCGCCCCAAGGCGACAGCCGCTCCCCCGGAACCGCCGCGCTGACGCGGCGCGCACGCACGAGCCAGATTCGAGCACGAGCCAATTCGAAGCACGACCCGATTCGAACCGTGGGCCGATTCAGGTGGGAGCGGGCGCGTGGACGAACCGACGATCCGCATCCTCGGCCCCCTCGACGTGCGGCGCGACGGGGTTCGAGTGGACCTCGGCCAGCGCCGCCAACGACTGATGCTCGGGCTGTTGGCGCTGTGGGCTGGTCAGCCGGTCGGTCTGACCCGGCTCACCGAGATCGCGTGGTTCGGGCAGGAGCCACCGCCGAGCGCGCGCAACGGCATTCAGGTCGGCATGAGCCGACTACGCGCGGCGCTAGGCGACGGGGCCAGCATCACCACCGTTGGCGACGCCTACCGGCTCGACGTCCCGCCGGAACGTGTGGACGTGCATCTGTTCCGATCCCGGGTGGCGCTGGCGCGACGGCAAGATACCGCGACGCGGGTCGCCGCGCTCCGCGAAGCCGATCGGCTGTGGCTCGGTCCGGTGCTTGCCGGCGAGCTGACCGACGAGGCACGGCAGTGGTTCTGCGCAGGTCTTGAAGAGGAGCGGATCGCGGCGATCGTCGAACGTATCGCCGCGGAACTCGAGCTCGGCCATCACCGTGTCCTGATCGGCGAACTGACCGATCTGGTGCGCGTGATGCCCACGCGCGAGCGGCTCGTCGCGCAGCTGATGCTCGCGCTCTACCGGGACGGTCAGACCGCACGTGCGCTCGACGTCGCGGCGTCGGCGAAGCGGGTGCTCGGCGACGAACTGGGCATCGACGCCGGTCCGGAGATCCGCGATCTCGAACTCGCGATCCTGCGCCAGGCGCCGGAGCTTGATCTGCCGACCGATCGGCACGTCGGCGGGCGGGATGATGCAGGGCACGATGGCGCCGGGCTCGATGGCGCCGGTGTGCGCGCCGACGGACTCGGCCAATTGCCCGGCGACTTGCCCGGCGACTTGCCCGGTGACTTGCCCGGTGACTTGCCCGGTGACTTGCCCGGTGACTTGCCCGGCGATGCCGCCTGGTTCACCGGCCGCCGCGCGGAACTCGATGCGCTCGACGTGATGCTCGGCTCGGACACCGGCACCGGCCCGCGCGTCGCAATCGTGACCGGACCAGGCGGCGTCGGCAAGACCGCGCTCGCGCTACGTTGGGCGCACGGTAGCGCCGACCGGTTCCCGGACGGATGCCTGTTCGCGGACCTGCGCGGTTCGATCGACGGGACCGCGGCGCGCTCGGCGGACGTCCTCGGCCGGTTCCTCGCCGCGCTCGGTCTGCCCGCCGACCGGGTGTCGATGGACCCAGAGGCCGCCGCCCGTAGGTACCGCGACGCGCTCGCCGCCCGGCGGACGCTCGTCGTGCTGGACAACGCGGCGAACGGCGCTCAGGTGCGACCGTTGCTGCCGGGTGCGGGCCGATGTGCGGTGCTGGTCACTAGCCGCGACCGGATCGATGAACTGGTCGCCCGCGACGGCGCCCGGCACCTCGGCCTGTCGGCGCTGTCCGCGACCGAGGCGACCGCATTGCTGGGCCGGGCGATCGGCGACGAACGCGTGACGGCCGAGCCAGCGGCCGCGGCGGAACTCGCGCGGCTGTGCGCATACCTACCGCTGGCGTTACGGCTCGCGGCAGCGGCGCTGGCACGCGCGCCTGGTCGCACGGTGGCCGACTACGTCACCTCGCTCGCCGCCGGCGGCAGACATCCGGCCGCAGCGGCGATCGGCGAGCCGCGCTGTCCGGTGCGTTCGGCGTTCGAGCTGTCGTACGCCGAACTCGACGCCGCGTCGCGCGGCGTGTTCCGCCTGATCGGCATCGCACCCGGCAGCGAAATCACCGTGGCGGCGGTCGCCGCGCTGACCGATACCGACGCGTGCGCAGCAGAGCAAGCCATGCGCCGGCTCACCGCGGCCCACCTGCTCGCCGAGCTCACTCCGGGTCGATTCGGTCTGCATGATCTGCTGCGTGGCTACGCGAGCGAACGAGCGTCGTGCGAGGACTCCGCGCACGAGCGCGAGGCCGCGGTCGAACGGCTGTTGTGGTGGTACGTCGGCGCTGCGCGGGCCGCCGCCAAACTCGTGTACCCGCATATGGTGCGTCTCGACGGGCACCAGTTGCCGGAGACCGCGCTCGGTGCCGGTGTCCCGTTCGCCGCCGACGCCGACGCCGGCGCGGTCGCTTGGTTCGACGCGGAACACACGAATCTGTTGGCGGTTGCCGACTTCGCCGCGGCCACCGGGCGAGACCACGTCGCTTGGCTGATCGCCGACGCGTTGCGCGGATTCTTCTGGCACACCCGCATGGCTGGCGAGTGGCTCCGGCTCGCACACACCGGGCTCGACGCCGCCGTCCGTGCCGGAGACGAACGCGCCGAGGTCGCAATGCGGCTCAATCTGGCCGGCGTCCACCATTGTCTGGCCCGGCGTACGTCGGCGATCACCGAGTACGTCGCGGCGCGTACGCTCGCCCAACGCATCGGGTGGGTAGACGCCGAGGAGGCGATCCTCACAAGTCTTGGCATCGCGTACGCCGACGTCGGCGACCTCGCCGCCGCGACGGAGACGTACCAGCTGGCGCTGTCGTTGTCACGCCATCGAAGCAGGCGCACCGTTGCGCTGGTGAACCTCGGCGGCGTACTGCATCAGATGGGCCAGTTGGCGGATTCGGTACGCCATCACGAGGCCGCGCTCGACCTCGCGCGCCGTGCGAAGTTCGTGGCCGGCGAAGCGACCGCGTTGCAGTACCTGGGGTATAGCGAACACGCGATCGGTGCACTCGACGACGCTCGCGAGCACCTGACGCTCGCGTTATGGGTGCATCGCCGCACTGGCAACCGCCATCAGGAAGCGCAGGCGCTGATGGATCTCGCCGCCGTCCATTTGGATGCCGGCCGGCCGGCCGACGCGTATACGACCATCGACGCCGCGCTGGACATGGTGCGCGAGCGATCCGAGCAACACACTGAGTCGCTGGTGCTCGCGATCCGCGGCCGCATCCGTGCCGCGGTCGGGCGCGTCGACGAGGCGATCGGCGACCTTGCCGTCGCGCTGGAGTTGGCACGGCGGGCCAGAGCCCGCTACGCGCAGACGTGCGCCGAGATCGAACTGGCCGACGCGCACCGGTCCGCAGGACAGCACAGCGACGCGATCGTCCACGTGGAGAACGCGCTCGCGACATCCGAAAGCACCGGCTACCGGGCGCTCGTGGGCGAGGCGCTCACGGTGCGGTCGGCCATCCGTACCGATCTCGGTGACGACCGCGGCGTGGCCGACGCCGAACGCGCCGTGGCGTTGCAACGCGAGACCGGATATCGCATGGCAGAGGCGCGGGCGCTGCGCGCGCTCGCGGCGGCGATCCGCGGCACGGATCTCGCGGCCGCGGCCCGCCACGAACGCGCCGCGGACGACATCGTCGACCAGATCGCGCCGCGCCGTGCCCCGCTCCGCCACCGACGCATCAGCGCAGCCATTGCTCGAGCGCGAACCGCCTGACAACGCCCCGCCGACAAGACCGCGGCGGACATCCGATGTGGATGTCCGCCGCGGTTGACGCTTGGAATTGACTGGTACGGCGCCGCGTATGCGCCGTACCGGTCAGCGCATCAGTGGGGTGCCGACCGGCACGGTACGCGAGCCGCCGAGCGAGTTGAGTACGCCGGCGAATGAGGTGTACCAGGCGACGACCGCGGTGATGACGCCGAGGACGCCGCCGGTCTTGATGATGCCCGAGGTGCTCGAGAAGAACCCGATGAACAGCACGATCTCGGTGAGTTCCAAGACGAGGAACACCGCGAACACCGCCATGTTGATTCGCGCCGACGAGATCAGCATGTAGGTGTTGAAGATGGCAAACGCCAGCAGGATCCAGCCGAGATCGTTCTCCGCGTTTGTCGAGTGCACGAAGACCGAGTACAGGAACAGTCCGATCCAGAAGCCGCCGTACGAGCTAAACGCGACGGCGCCGAACGTGTTGTTCCGGCGGAACTCCCACATGCCGGCGAGCAGTTGCACCAGGCCGCCGTACGCGAGCGCATAGCCGAGGTATCCGGCCGCTCCGGTGCCTGAGGTCCAGCCCGCGTTCGACACGGACAGCAGGAACGTCGTCAGCGCGAACGCTGCGAGTCCCAGTGGTGCGGGGTCAGCTACGCCGCCGGCCGGCGCGGCTGCACGTGCTTCCGGTTCAGCCATGGTGGTGGCCTCTCTCTACGGTAGCGTGGTCGCCCAGTCTTCTTTGCCGTGGCAGTCGCGAGCCATCGCTCGCGTTGCCTGTCGACAGCGAGAGATCTGTGGCGATGGGAGGGGAAAACAACGAATGGCCCGCGAGGGAATCGGGTCCCTCGTGAGTGGCGAAGCGGCAACCATACGCGTGGCAACCCAGTTGCATCGCTACCTCACGAAACGTTGATTGCCGAAAACGTATCGCGTTGATCGTCAAGCCGCAATATCCATATAAGGCGGACCGTTTCGGCGTGTCGTTCAGGCCGATCCGGCATTTGCCGAATCGTGTCTCACTGCGACGTAGCGCCTACCGAGCGGCACGCAATTGCGTCCGTGCGGCCGAATTTGTGAGGCAAATTGCCGCCGAACGGGGTCGGCCGGACACGATCCGTGGCCAACCGGGAGACTGGTACCCATGGCCACCCGCTCCGACCTCCGAAACGTCGCAATCGTCGCTCACGTCGACCACGGAAAGACCACGCTGGTCGACGCCATGCTCAAGCAGTCCGGCGGTTGGCACGCGCGTGCGGAGATGGCCGAACGCGTCATGGACTCGATGGACCTGGAGCGCGAAAAGGGCATCACCATCCTCGCGAAGAACACGTCCGTCACGTACCACCCGGACGCCGCTGGCGACCCGGTCACCATCAACATCATCGACACCCCGGGACACGCCGACTTCGGCGGCGAGGTGGAGCGCGGCCTGACCATGGCCGACGGGGTCGTGCTACTGGTCGACGCGTCCGAGGGCCCGCTGCCGCAGACGCGCTTCGTGCTCCGCAAGGCGCTCGCGGCCCGGATGCCGATCATTCTCGTGATCAACAAGGTGGACCGCTCCGACGCCCGCATCAAGGACGTCGTGGACGACACCTACGAGTTGTTCCTCGACCTGGACGCTGACGAGTCCCAAATCGACTTTCCGATCGTGTACGCGTGCGCTCGCGACGGCGTCGCGACGCTGACACAGCCGGCCGACGGCACCGTACCGACCGACTCCACATCGCTCGAGCCGTTGTTCCGTACCATCCTGTCGACCATGCCTGCGCCGGAGTTCACGCCGGGCGCGCCGCTGCAAGCACACGTGACAAACCTCGACGCGTCGCCCTTCCTCGGCCGGCTCGCGCTGTGCCGGGTGCACGAGGGCACCGTCCGCAAGGGTCAGACCGTCGCGCGCTGCCGCTCCGACGGCACCGTAGAGAAGGTGCGCATCTCCGAGCTGCTGATGACCGACGGCCTCGAGCGCAAGCCGGCCGAGCAAGCCGGACCGGGCGACATCATCGCGGTCGCCGGCATCGGCGACATCATGATCGGCGAGACGCTCGCGGACGCGGACCACCCGTTGCCGCTGCCGCTCATCACCGTCGACGAGCCGGCCATCTCGATGACGATCGGTACGAACACGTCGCCGCTGGCCGGCCGCGTCAAGGGGTCGAAGGTCACCGCGCGGCTGGTCAAGGACCGGCTGGACCGTGAGCTCGTCGGCAACGTGTCGTTGCGGGTCCTGCCGACGCAGCGTCCGGACACCTGGGAGGTGCAGGGCCGCGGCGAACTGGCGCTCGCGATCCTGGTCGAGCAGATGCGTCGCGAGGGCTACGAGCTCACCGTCGGCAAGCCACAGGTGGTGACCCGTACGGTGGACGGGAAGCTGTGCGAGCCGGTGGAGCGGATGACGATTGACGCCCCGGAGGAGTATCTCGGCGCGATCACGCAACTCATGGCCGTACGCAAGGCGCGCATGGAGCAGATGGTCAATCACGGCACCGGCTGGATCCGCATGGAGTGGCTGGTGCCGGCGCGCGCGCTCATCGGCTTCCGCACCGAGTTCCTCACCGACACCCGGGGCACCGGCATCCTGCACCACGTCTTCGACTCGTACGAGCCGTGGTTCGGCGAGCTTCGCACGCGCGCGACCGGTTCGTTGGTGGCCGACCGCGCCGGCGTCGCCACGCCGTTCGCGATGATGAACCTCCAGGAACGCGGCACGTTGTTCGTGGACCCGACCACGGAGGTCTACGAGGGGATGATCGTTGGCGAGAACTCACGCGCCGACGACATGGACGTGAACATCACGAAGGAGAAGAAGCTCACGAACATGCGAGCCTCGACGTCCGAGGAGACCGAGAAGCTCATTCCGCCGCGCCGGCTCTCGCTCGAGCAGTGCCTGGAGTTCTGTCGCGAGGACGAGTGCGTCGAGGTGACGCCGCAGGCCGTACGGCTGCGCAAGGTCATCCTCGATCAGACCGAACGTTACCGTGCGTTTCGGCGGGCACAGCGTACGTGACCGCGCTCGGGGCGCTCGATGCCGAACTCGCCGCCTGGCCCGGCCGCGTCTCGGTGTGGTGCGGCGCGATCGGTGCAGCGACACCGGCCTACGCCCGCCATGCCGATGAACGGCACTACGCGGCGAGCACGATGAAAGTCGCCGTGCTCATTGCGCTCTACCGGGCCGCCGCCGTTGGCGCGATTGACCTGGACGCTCCGGTGCGAGTAGCCAACGACTTCGCGTCGGCGAAGCCGGGCGCGCCACGCTTCGCCATGCCTACGGCGTACGACCACGACGACGACGTGTGGGCGCGACTGGACGGCACCGCGACACCGCGATGGCTCGGCCGCCACATGATTGTGCGATCGTCGAACCTCGCCACCAACGTCCTGCTGGACCTGGTCGGCACGCTCGCGGTCGCGGATGTGTTACGGGATGCGGGCGCCCGGAACAGCCGCGTCGAGCGAGGCATCGCGGACACCGCGGCGAGCGATGACGGCATCGACAACGAGGTGACCGTGCGCGACCTCGCCGCGTTGTTCGGCGCGATCGTGCGGGGCGCGGCGCAGCCGGACAGCGACTCGCGTACGGCGATTGCCGAATCGACTGCGTGCGCCGAGATGCTGGACATGCTGTGCGCGCAGGAGCATCGGGTAGACATCGCCACCGGGCTGCCACCGGGCACGAGAGTCGCGCACAAGAACGGTTGGGTCACTGGCGTACGGCACTCGGCCGGCGTGGTGTTTCCGAACGATGCTCCGCCCTACGCCCTAGCCGTCTGTACGACGTCCGACGAGGCCGACGACGAGGCGGCGTGTGCACTGATCGCCCGAGTAGCGGCGGCCAGCTGGGCCGACCGGCACGCTGGGCGGACCGGCAGGCTATAGCCGCCGCAACCGACGTGGCCACCTAGTCCAAGCCGGCGGGGTAAACCAGCGACGGCGAACTTGGGCGGACACCGGCGACGGGTGAGCCCGAAGGCCCAGTCCCGCCCGCCGCCGGTGCGCCGGTGTGACCGGGCAACCGCCGACCAACCGCGGGCAGGGTTTGCGGCAGCCGACGGTGCCCCGTCTTGCCGTTGACACGGACCGGCGCCCGGATTGGTTCAGCAGGTTCAGCGAAATTTTCGGGCGCTGGCCAGCCGGGGCTCAGCGGGAGCCGACCGAACCGTCAGGCGGCTCGCATGGTGTAGCCGACGTAGTTCTCCGCCAGTGACGTGGCAGCGGCTCGCGACGTTGCGACGTAATGCAACTGCGACAGCTGCAGCGCCGCGTCGAACGTGTCGCCGCCGACCGGCCGGTGCAGCATCGACGTCATCCACCACGAGAAATGCGTGGCCCGCCAGACCCGGCGAAGGCAACGGTCGGAGTAGGTGTCCGCCGGCCCGCTGTCGCCACGCAGCAGCAACGCCTCGATCGCCTCGGCGAGCACCACCGCGTCGGCCATCGCGAGGTTGAGCCCCTTCGCGCCGGTCGGCGGCACGATGTGCGCGGCATCGCCAGCGAGGAACAGCCGGCCGTGTCGCATCGGTGCGCTCACGAAGCTGCGCATCGGCGTGATGCCCTTCTCGCGTACCGGTCCAGTTTGTAGCGTCCACCCGGGTAGTCGCAGCCGGGTGGCCAGCTCCGACCAGATCCGGTCGTCCGGCCACTCCTCGATCCGCTCGTCCGGGGCAACCTGAAGGTAGAGCCGGCTCACCTGTGGCGATCGGAGGCTGTGCAACGCGAAGCCCCGGGTGTGGTGCGCGTAGATCAGCTCGTCCGTGGACGGTGGTACGTCGGCGAGGATGCCGAGCCACGCGTACGGATATTCGTGGTCTGTGACAGACAGCGCCGGGATCGCCGGCCGGGACACGCCGTGGAACCCGTCGCACCCGGCGATCGCATCGCAGCGCAGTTCGCGAGTCGTTCCCGTGGCGTCGCGATAGCGGATAACCGGCCGTTCGGTCGTGAGGTCGTCGAGAGCCGTCGCCTCGGCCTCGAACTCGATCGCGCCGCCGTCGGCCAGGCGCGCCGCCACGAGGTCCTTCACGATTTCGGTCTGCGCCCAGACGGTGACCGTGCCACCGCCGGTCAGATCGACGAAGTCGAGGTGATGGCGCTCGCCGGCGAACTGGAGGTAGATCCCCCCGTGCACCAGTCCGTCGCGGGCCATCCGAGCGCCGAGGCCAACGTCGCGCAGCAATTCAGCGGTGCCGACCTCGATAACGCCGGCGCGTTGCCGCGCCTCGACATACGCCCGATCCCGGCTCTCCAACACCACCGAGTCGATGCCCGCGCGCGCCAGCAGATGCGACAGCAGCAGACCGGCGGGCCCGCCGCCGACGATCCCTACCTGAGTACGGTCGGGAACCGTCACGTGATGCCCCGCTCGGTGTCATCGGATGGGGCGTCATCGGCGGCCGTGTCATCTGCGGCCGTGTCGTCAGGTGCGGCGCTCGGCGCGGGTACCCGGGCGAATCGTTTCGCGGCACGCTCCCGCAGCGTCGGTACGTGCACGACATACCCGACCGGGAACAGCCGTACGTCGGTCCGCGCGGCGACTAGTCCCCACAGCCCGCGCGGCACCCACACCACGGAACCCATCGCGATCACGCCGATCAGGATGAGATACCACACACCGTAGGACGACAACGACTGCTGCAGCGCGAAGAACAGGATGGCGCCGAGGATCGGCCCCTCCAAGTATCCGATGCCGCCGATCACGACGATGAAGATCATGTACGCAGACCACTGCACGCTGAAGATGGCGTCCGGCTGGACGTTCAGGGAGCTCACGATCAGCAGTCCGCCGGCCGCGCCGCAGCCGGCCGCGGAAACCAGGTATACCAAGCGCTTCGCGAGCGACACGGTCACGCCGACGCTGCCCGCGGCCGTCTCGTCATCGCGGATCGCGGTCAGCGCAAGCCCAAGCCGGCTGCGCAGCAACAGATAACACGCCGCGAGCGTCAGCACCGTGACGCTGAGCGCGACCCAGTAGGTCAGCGCCTCCCGGACGTTGAGGTTGAAGTTCGACAAACTCGTCAACGAGCGCCCACTGCCGCCGCCGAGCGACTCGTCGCGCTCGACCAACAGGTGGTAGACCTCCGCGATGACCCACGTGCCGACCGCGAAGTAGTCGCCGCGCAGCCGGAACGCCAGAAGCGAGGTCGGCACCGCGATCGCGGCGCACGCGATCGCCGCGACGAACACGCCGACGTAGGGCTGCACGCCCCAGTCGCTGAGCTGGAGCACGCCGTAGGCGCCGAGCCCGATATACGCCTGCTGCCCAATGGAGACCAGTCCGGCGTACCCAGCCAGCAGGTTCCACATGCTCGCCATGGTGAGCAGGATGAAGAACGTCACGAGGTCGTCGGTGATCGACGTGTAGAAGATGTATGGCGCGTAGGCGAGCACCACGACGATGACACCCAATGCCAGCGTCGTCCACAGGTTGACGCGGCGGCCCCGGCGCACCCGTGGCACCGACGGTGCGGTGGCCGGCGCGGTTGTGGCCGGCGCGGTCGGGGTGGCCGGGGCGCTCATGCGAGTTTCCGTTGCGGGATCAGGCCCTGCGGCCGGAACGCCAGCACGGCGAGGAAGATCACATGGCCGGACAGCAAGAGCAGCGTCGGATCGAGTTGCGCACCGAGCGTCTGCGCGAGGCCGAGCACCATGCCACCGAGCAGCGTGCCCCACAGCGATCCCAACCCGCCGATGACCACCGCCTCGAACGCGAAGATCAGCCGGGTCGGACCGATGCTGGGGTCGAACGACGAGCGCATCGCGAACATCAGGCCGGCCAGTGCCACGGTCGCGAACGCGATGGCGGTCGCCACCGCATAGATGTGTCGGCTGTCCGCGCCGACCAGTGTCGCCGCCTCCGGGTCGTCGGACGCCGCGCGCATCATCCGACCGGTCCGCGACCGCGACAGGAACACTTGCAACGCCACGATGACGACGATCGCGAGACCAAACGTGAGCAACGCCAGATACGACAACGACATGCTCGCGTTGACCCGCAGTGCGGCGGTCACGAGCGACCCGACGTTCAGCGCACGGCTGTCCGCCGAATACTTCTCCAGCAAGGCGTTCTGGATGACGACCGACAAGCCGAACGTCACAAGCAATGTCGACAGTGGGCTGATTGCTAGGCTCCGCTGGATGAGGCCGCGCTGGAGGCCGTACCCGAACGCGGCGAAGACCGGCAGCACGATCAGCACCGCCCAGAACGCGCCGAGCGGCGTGGCGCTCATCACGGAGTAGGCGAGGAACGCGGCCAACACGCCGAGGTCGCCATGTGCCAGGTTGACGATGCGCATCACGCCGAACATCAGCGACAGGCCGCACGCGAACAACGCGTAGAGCCCGCCGAGCAGGATGCCCTGCACGATCGTGTTCACCCAGGTCATCGCGTGGTCTCCTCGCCCGCGTCCGAACCGGTCGCGACGGACAGCGCGCCGACGTTCGCCGTGCCGTCCGCGTCGGCATCGCCGTTGCGGGTTGCTGCCGCACCGAAGTATGCGGCCTGGATCTGTTCCGCCGACAGGTCCGTCGGCCGGCCGCGCAACACGGCGCGCCCGCCGCGCAGGCAGCACACCTGTTCGGCGATCCGGAGCGCCTGCGACACGTCCTGCTCGACCAGCAGCACCGTGGTCCCCTGCGCGAGGATCTCCGGCAGCCGCTCGTAGAGGCCGCGCACCACGATCGGCGCGAGGCCGAGCGACAGCTCGTCCAACAACAGCAGCCGCGGGTTCGTGGCAAGCGCCCGTCCGATCGCGACCGCCTGCTGCTCGCCGCCGGACAGCGACGCGGCCGCTTGACCCTTGCGGTCGGCCATCCACGGGAACAGTTCGATGATGCGGTCGACCGACCATGGGCCGGGACGCTTGCGGTAGGCGCCGGTGGCCAGGTTCTCCGCCACGGTCAGCGCCGGAAACAGGCGACGGCCCTCGGGCACCAGCGCGATGCCGGCCGCCACGCGCCGGTGCGCGGGCATTCGCGTGATGTCTTGCCCGTCGTACCGGATGGTGCCGGTCGTGGGCCGCAACACGCCCGCGATGGTCCGCAACAGCGTGGTCTTCCCGGCGCCGTTCGCGCCGATGATGGCGAGCGTCTCGCCCTCGCCGACCGCGAGATCCAGGTCCACCACCGCGGCCAACTGACCATGGTGGACGGTCAGGCCGTCCACCGACAGCACGGTCATGGCGCGACTTCCGGATCGGTCGCGCCGGCACCGTCCGGTGCGACCTGCACGGCGAGCTCGGGCTCCACGCCGAGATACACCTCGCGCACCGCTGGGCTCGCCAGAACTTCGTCCGGCGCGCCGTCCGCGATGAAGGCGCCGCCCGCGAGACACAACAAACGATCCACGGTACGGGTCAGCGCGTGGACGACGTGTTCGACCCACACGATGGTGACCCCGGTGGAGCGCCGCGCCGTGACGATCGCGACAAGTTCGTCCACCTCGGGATCGGACAGTCCGCCGGCCACCTCGTCGAGCAACAGCAGCCGCGGTTCGGTGGCGAGCGCGCGAGCGAGTTCAAGACGTTTCCGGTCGAGCAGTGTCAGCCGGCCCGCCGCGTGGTTCGCGACGGCCTGCAGGCCGGTCTCTGCGAGGACCGCCATTGCGCGGTCGCGCGCTTCGGCCTTGCGAAGCCGGCCACCGGATGCGGCGCGGGCGGCGCCGGCAACCGCGTCGATGGCGACCGCACCCAGCGGCGATCGCTCCGACGAACGACCGCCCTGTTCGGCGGCGACGAGCACGTTCTCGTAGACGCTCATGTGCTCGAACGGCCTCGGCACCTGATAGGTCCGCCCGATGCCGAGCCGGCATCGGGCGGCTGGACCGAGCCGCGTGACGCGCTGGCCGCCGAGCATCACATCGCCGGCGTCCGGCGTGAGGTCGCCCGAGATGATGGAGAACAGGCTGGACTTGCCGGCGCCGTTGGGACCCACGATGCCGACCGCCTCCCCGTCGCCGACCGACAATGACAGTTGGTCGGCGACGCGGACGCGTCCGAATGCCTTGCTGACTTGGTCGAGCGCCAGCATCGTCAGGTGTTGGTCAGCTGCAGGTCGCCGTTGATGGGCACGATCGGGATCTGCGAGTTGTCGACGATGTACATCTCCCATGGGAACGTGGTGCCCGGCCGCCACTGCGCTCCGGTGATCGGGATCAGCGCCACGCCCGGCACCGGGCCGGTGGTGAAGTCGAGCGCGCCGCTCATGCCGGTGATCTTCATGGTGGTGAGTTCCTTGGCGACCGCGTCCTTGTCCTTCGGATCGCTGGCCGTCTGGAACGCCTGCACGGCAATCTCGAACAGCGAGTAGATCGAGCCGAGGGCTTGGTGCCACTGGTTTCCGGTGGCCGCGGCGAAGCCGTCCGCCAACTGCTTGGTCGTCGTACCGTCCAGCGACGACTTGTACGGGTGGTAGGGGCTCCACCAGCAGTCCGTCGCGATGTTGTTGGACAGTTGGCCGAGCGCGACCGCCTCGGTCGGGAACAGCATCACCTTCGCGACCGTGGCGAGCTTCGGCCGGTAACCCTGCGCGGCGGCCTGCTTCCAGAACGTCTGGAAGTCCGGCGGCAACGGCGCGCACGTGAAGAACTCGCAGTCGGCCGCCTTGAAGCGTGCGATCTGAGCGCTGAAGTCCGTGATGCCGTCCTGGTAGCCGCCCGGGTCGATCGGCTTGTAGCGGGTCGACTTCATGGCCGGCGGGAACCCGGCCCGGAACGCGTTGCCGTCGGTGTCGTTCGGGAACAGGCACGCGACGTCGTTCGCCTTCACACCGCTGCGGTCCCACAGGTGCGAGAACAGGTCGGTGAACTGCTTGAGGCCGAAGAAGAACAGCGTCGAATACTTGAACGCATCGCCCGGCTTCGCGCCGCGGCCGAAATACCACGACTCCCACGGGTCGATCGCTCCGACGTTGGGCATCTGGTTCGCCTCGCAGGTGTCAGCAACCGGGTTGACCACCTCCGGAGTGCTCGACGCGACCACGATGTCCACCTTGTCGGTGAAGATCAGGTCGCGGGTTACCTGCGTCGCCCGGGTGGTGGTGGACTGGCTGTCCTTGACGACGATCTCGATGTCGCGCTTCTTGCCACCCGCCGTGATGCCCTTGGCGAGCGCCTTGCGGATCTGGCCGATGATGTAGTTGTCCGCCGTTGCGAAGCTCGCCAGCGGACCGGTCTGCGGACTGACGTATCCGATCTTCAGCGTGCTGGTCGTGCTCGTACCGGATCCCTTGAGTCCGCCACCGCACGCGGCGAGCGCGCTGGTCGCGGCCACGCCGGTGGCGCCAAGGCCAGCCGCCTTGAACAGGCTGCGGCGCGATATCGCGCCAGGCTTTTCGAGGTGGGTCATCGGGTCTCCACGGGGTGAGGTGAATGGCGGTCTAGAACGGGTACGGTGCGATGTCCGAGCGCACTGTGATCCAGCGCGTGTCGGTGAACGCGTCGATGTTGGCCGCGGCACCGCCGAAGCGAGCGCCCGTGCCGGACGCGAGCACCCCGCCGAACGGAATGTTCGCCTCGTCGTTGACGGTCTGGTCGTTGATGTGCACGATCCCGGTCGGGATGCGCCGCGCAAGGTCCAGACCGCGCATCGGATCGCCGGTCAGGATGCCCAGCGACAGGCCGTATTCGGTGTCACCGGCGAGTTTCACGGCCTCGTCGGCGCTGGAGAAGCGGACCACCGGCGCGACCGGACCGAACACCTCGTTCGCGTACGCCGGCATCGCGGTCTCGACGTCGGCCAGCACCGTCGGGCGGTAGAACAGACCCTCATAGGTGCCGCCGGCGGCGAGTCGTGCACCGGCCGACACGCTCGACGTCACGAGATTGTGGATCTTGTCGCGCTGACGGTCGTCGATGATCGGACCGAGCGCGACCTGTTCCGTGGCCGGGTTGCCGACCGGCAGGTGGGATGCCTTGTCGGCGAGCCGTCCGACGTATTCGTCGTAGATCCTCTCGTGCACGAGGTGCCGGCCGGTGGTCATGCAGATCTGGCCTTGGTGCAGGAACGAACCCCAGGCGCCGGCCGACGCGGCGCGGTCGAGGTCCACATCGTCCAGCACGACCATCGCGGAGTTGCCACCGAGCTCGAGATGGACGCGCTTCAAGTGCTGGCCGGCGAGCGTGGCGACGCGGCGGCCGACCGCGGTCGACCCGGTAAAGGACACGACACGCACCAACGGGTGCGTCACCAACGCCTCGCCGACGTCGGCGCCACCGGGCAACATGTGCAGCAGCCCATCGGGCAGGCCGGCCTCCTGGAATGCCCGCACGATCGATACGCCGCCGGCCACCGCGGTGCGCGGGTCCGGCTTGAAGATGACCGCGTTGCCGAGCGCGAGGGCCGGTGCGACGGAACGGATGGCAAGAATCAGCGGCACGTTGAACGGTGCGATCACGCCGACCACGCCGACCGGCAGCCGCTGCGCCATGGACAGGCGCGGCGCTTCGCTCGGCAGCAGTTCGCCGTACGCCCGCGACGGCAACGTGGCTGCTTCGAAGCACTCCTGCGACCCGAGGTGCGTCTCGAGCCCTGCCTTCGGCGGCACCGATCCGGTCTCCCGAATGATCCACGGGTGGATGTCGGCGGCGTGCTCGAGCAGCAGGTCTCCGGCGCGACGAAGGATCGCGGCGCGTTCGTAGTGCGGTCGCGCCGCCCACTCGACCTGTGCTGCGGACGCGATCGACGCGGCGCGGGCGACATCCGCGCCGGTGGCGATGCCGATGCGACCGAGTTCGGCACCGGTGGCCGGCTCACGGACCGGTGCGTCGCCACCGCTGCCCTGCGTCCACCCGTCGAGATAAATCTTGCCGTGCCACGTCGCAGCGTCCATCAATGTCACGACTGCTCCTCAGGTGTGAGGCGACCCGGGGTGTGCTCGCCGTCCGGACCGTTCAATGGACCGGAAGCGGGTACGGCGAATCGGTATGGGTACGTCGAGCCTTGGGTACGACGAGCGGAAGACGGCCACCTCGGCGCGAGGGGTGCGCCGGTGCTGCCGTTCTGCGCACGTGCGTACGTATAACGAACGGACGTTCTTTGCGCGAACCTAGGGGATGCGCGAGCGACCGTCAATGCCACGTCACCGTTTCGTTTCTTAACGTTGACATGGTTCCAGGGAGTTGACCGAACGGGTGCGCCGCACATAGTTTCGACAGGAGAACGGCCGTTCGGAAAGCGAACGACCTTTGGCCGCGAGATATCGGGCCGCGCGATGAGGGTCCGCTGTCGAAGACCGGAAGGGCAGCCGCATGGCCACGATCGTCACGCTCGCCGACGGCGTCGCCGAGTTGGTGCGCGACGGTGACACCGTGGCGATGGAGGGGTTCACGCACCTCATCCCGTTCGCCGCCGGTCACGAGGTCATCCGACAGCGCAGGCGCGACCTCACTCTCGTGCGTATGACGCCGGACGTCATCTACGACCAGCTCATCGGCGCAGGCTGTGCGCGCAAGTTGGTGTTCTCGTGGGGCGGCAACCCGGGTGTCGGCTCGCTGCACCGCTTCCGCGACGCGGTGAGTGCCGGTTGGCCGGTGCCACTCGAAATCGAGGAGCACAGCCACGCCGGCATGGCGAACCGCTACGTGGCAGGCGCCTCCGGCCTACCGTTCGCCGTCCTGCGCGGATATGTGGGTACCGACCTCGTCAAGGCAACGTCGAACATCCGCCCGATTACCTGCCCGTTCACCGGCGAGGTGCTGACCGCGGTGCCCGCGCTGCGACCCGATGTCGCGATCATTCACGCGCAGCGTGCCGACCGCGACGGCAACGTGCAGATGTGGGGCATCGTCGGCGTACAGAAGGAGGCCGTGCTGGCCTCGACACGGTCGCTCGTGACGGTCGAGGAGATCGTCGACGAGCTGCCACCGCAGCCGGGTGCGGTGGTGCTTCCGACCTGGGCGGTCACTCGCGTCGCGCTCGCACCGGGTGGGTCACACCCGTCCTACAGCCACGGCTTCTCGATCCGCGACAATGACTATTACGTGTCCTGGGACGCGATCAGCCGTGATCGCGAGACGTTCACTCGTTGGCTTGACACCGAGGTGTTCCGCGCGCCGGCAGCCGCAGGCGGACCGGAGGTGATGGCATGACCGTGGTCACTCGGGTGGGCGTCGACGACGTGGCGTGGACCGCCGACGAGATGATGACCGTCGCGGCGGCCCGAGCGCTGCGCGACGGCCAAGCCTGCTTCGTCGGCATCGGCATCCCGAGTACGGCCGCTAATCTTGCCCGTCGCACGCACGCGCCGCGGCTCGTGCTCGTCTACGAGTCGGGTACGCTCGGCGCGAAGCCCCGTACGTTGCCGCTGTCCATTGGCGACGGAGTGCTTGCCGAGACCGCGGACGCGGTGGTGAGCGTGCCGGAGGTGTTCAACTACTGGCTCCAGCCCGGCCGCGTGGACGTGGGCTTCCTCGGCGCGGCGCAGATCGACCGCTACGCGAACATCAACACGACGCTGATCGGCGACGACTACCGGCACCCCAAGGTCCGGTTGCCCGGCGCCGGTGGCGCACCCGAGATCGCCGCGTCGTGTCCCGAGGTCATCGTCGTGGTACGCCAGTCCACCCGTACGTTCGTCGAGCGGGTCGACTTCGTCACGAGCGTCGGGCACGGCTCTGGCCCCGGTGACCGGGCGCGCATGGGCCTGCGGGGCGCCGGCCCGATCATGGTGATCACCGATCTCGGCATCCTGAAGCCGGATCCGCAGACGTGCGTCCTCACGCTGAGCCATGTCCACCCCGGCGTGAGCGTGGACAAGGTGCGCGCGGCCACCGGCTGGGACCTCGCCGTCGCGGCCGACCTCGCGGTGACCACGCCGCCGACCGACACCGAACTCGCCGTGCTGCGTGAGCTCGAAGCCACGAAGGGACGGACGCCGTGACCAACCAGGACGTCGGCCCTCGGGTGGCGAGCCCGGACTCGGCCGGCCGAGACGGCACCGTCCCGGACCGGTACGCGCGACCACACGGCGTACATCCGAACCTGGCAACGCCGGCGTACCGGTCAACCGGTCGGCGCGCACCCAGCCAGCCACTGGTGCCACTCGCGCAGCGGTTAACCGAGATCACCGGCCCGCTCTACGGCGAAGATCGGGTCACTGAGTCCGACGCCGACCTCACGCGCCAGCATGACGGCGAGCCGCTCGGCCAGCGGATCGTCGTACACGGACGGGTGCTCGACAGCGACGGACGGCCGGTGTCCAACGCGTTGGTGGAGGTGTGGCAGGCGAACGCCGCGGGACGCTACCGACATGTCGTGGACAATTGGCCGGCGCCGCTCGATCCGAACTTTTCCGGCGGCGGCCGCGTGGTGACCGGACCGGACGGCTCCTACCGGTTCACCACGGTCCAGCCGGGCGCGTACCCGTGGGGCAACCACCCGAACGCGTGGCGGCCGGCGCACATCCACTTCTCGCTGTTCGGGCGCGCGTTCACGCAACGGCTTGTCACGCAGATGTACTTCCCGGGCGACCCGCTGCTGGCGTACGACCCGATCTACCAGTCCGTCCCGGAGCAGGCCCGCCAGCGGCTGGTGTCCACATTCGACTGGGACGCCACGCAACCGGACTGGGCACTCGGCTTCCGCTTCGACATCGTGCTGCGCGGTGCCGCGGCCACGCCGACGGAGGAGCCGCATGATGACTGACGCAACGCCTCCAACGCCTCCAACGCCTCCAACGCCGACGCCAACAACGCCTCCAACGCCGGCGCTCACCCCGTCGCAGACCGTCGGGCCGTTCCTGCACATCATCCTGCCGTGGCCGGACGGACCGGACGTGGTGCCGCCGGAGACGCCGGGCCGCATCGTGATCCGCGGTCGCGTGCTGGACGGCGACGGCGCCGGCCTCGCCGACGCGATGGTCGAGACCTGGCAGGCGGACCCGGACGGCCGGTTCGCACACCCAGACGATCCGCGCGGTGCGTCGGCGTCGGCGGTGGCCGGCTTCCGCGGTTTCGGCCGGGCCGCGACCGCGTCCGACGGCGGGTACGCGATCGCGACGGTCAAGCCCGGGCGGCTACCGGACGGTGCCGGCCGCGACGAGGCGCCGCATCTCGACGTGTCGGTGTTTGCGCGCGGCCTCCTCGATCGCGTCGTCACCCGGATCTACTTCGCCGACGAGGCCGAGGCAAACGCGGCCGACCCGGTGTTGGGCTCGCTGCCCGATGCCAGCCGACGCGACACCCTGATCGCCGCCGCCGAGCCGGGCGGCTACCGTTTTGACATTCGCCTACAGGGCAACGGTGAAACAGTGTTCTTTAATGTCTGAGCTTTCAGTGTCTGGGCAGCGCGCTCTTCGCGCGAACCGTTGGACCATGTGACGCTCATGTCCGGCGGCCTCTTCGACGCGTTGTACGCGAGCGGCGCTGTGCGCTCGCGTACCGACGATCGAGCGTGGCTGCAGGCGATGCTCGACGTCGAGGCGGCCATCGCGCGGGCCGGCGCTCGATCCGGCCTGGTGCCCCGCGAGGCGGCGGACGCCATCGCAGCGCGTTGTGTAGCGGACGAGTACGACGCCGACGACATCGGTCAACGCGCGGTGGCGTCCGCGACGTGGGTCGTGCCGCTCGTCGCAGACCTCAAGGCTCGCCTGCCGGCGTCCGCGCGCGGATACGTGCATCTCGGCGCGACGAGCCAGGACATCGTCGACTCCGCGATGAGTCTCGTCACCGCGCGGGCGGCCGACGCGATCCTGGCCACGCTCGGCGAGGTGTCGACCTCCCTGGCCGGCCTTGCTCGCGCGCACCGTGACACCCTGCAGATCGGCCGTACGCTGCTGCAGCACGCCGTACCCACGACGTTCGGCGTGGTGTGCGCCGGCTGGCTGGTCGCCGTCGACGAGGCGGCCGCCGGGCTGGATCGCGTCCGGCGTGAACGGCTGGCCGTGCAGTTCGGTGGGGCGGTCGGCACCCTCGCAACGTACGGCGACCGCGGCCCGCAACTGGTCGGGTACGTCGCCGACGAACTCGGCCTCGCCGCGCCGACGATGCCGTGGCACACCGGTCGCGTACGGATCGACGAGGCCGCCGCCGCGCTCGGCATCGTTTCCGGTGCGCTGGCCGCCATCGCCGGCGACATCGCGTTGCTCGCCGGCTCCGACATCGCCGAGGTGGCCGAGGGCGAACCCGGCGTGTCGTCGGCGATGCCGCACAAGCGCAACCCGACCCGAGCTGTGCTCGTCACCGCGTGCACCCACCAGGTGCCGCCGCTCGTCGCCACGATGCTCGGCGCCGCGGCGCAAGAACATCAGCGCGCCGCCGGTCGTTGGCACGCGGAGTGGCCGACCATGACGGCACTGTTGCGGCTCGTCGGTTCGGCCGCGACCCACGCCGACGCGATGCTCGCCGGCCTTCGCGTGGACGTCGACCGGATGCGCGTGAATCTCCACACGGCCGGCGACGTCATCCTCGCCGAGGCGGTCTCGGTTCGACTCGCGCGGGTGCTCGGCCGTACCCGTGCATCTGCGGTCGTCGCGGAGGCGGTGGCACGCGCCGTGCGGGCCGGGACCACGATGCGCGCCGCGCTTGTCGACCTCGCGCCGGAGGCCGCCACCGTGCCGTTCCCCGGCCCGGAGGCCTGTCTCGGCGCGGCAGGCGAGTGGATCGACCGCGCGCTCGAAGCCCACGACAAGCCGACCGAGGGGTGACTCGATGACCGACCGGGATGCGGACGGCATGCGGGTGCGTCGCGCGGTGCTGGGCGACGCGCACGTGGATCGCGCCACCGCCGCGGC
>DASTMZ010000013.1:0-13087 GCA_035713725.1 Micromonosporaceae bacterium | reverse complement strand
GTCGACGCGGTCATCGAACACGTCGGGTCGTCGCTGGCAACGTCCGGGTGGCGCCGCCGAAACCTCGGCATGCAGTTTTCGTTGGAGGAAACGTTCACCCTGGATGTCGGCGGCGGGATCCTTGCAACCATGGAGATCCAGCACGACCATAGCTGGAGCTGGGGCTCCACGGACGTTGAGCTGCCCACGTACGTCGTGTTCGACCTCGGCGTCGGCTTCGAACCCGCGCTCAGTTTGATGCCGCTGTTGACGCTGCAGCCGATTGCGCCACTGCTTCACAGCCCGGTCGCCGGTGCAAGAGCGCTCCACCGGAAGTTCGAGATCGTCGACGAACGCTCCGCGCCGGATGTGGCGGCGCAGATCTGTGCGTTCGTCAACGAGCACGCGACGAGCTTCGCGGCTGGATTTGCAGATGCAGACGCGATCGCGCGCCGCCTCGAGCACGCTGTCGACGCCGGAAGCGACGAACCGCGCCAATGGCGGTACGAGCGGCTGCTTACCGTACTCCTTGCCACGGGCCGTACCGACGATGCGGCGGCGCGGCTGCCTGGGTACCGCGACCAATACGCAACGGACTCCGCCAATCGTCGGGCGCGTCGTTTCGCGCGGCAGGTCGCGCGTCGGATCGTCGATATGCCGGACCCGATCCCGCCTGTCGAGGAGACGTTGGCAGTGCTTCCACCTCGGCCGCGCCGTGGCGAGCGGAAGCGCAAGTCCTTCGCCGAATCGCGGGCGCGCAGCCAGATTGATCGCGCCGTCGGGGATGAGGTGCGCAAGCGCGCGAAGGGCCGAACGGCCGCCGAACTGCGGACCATGCTCGCCGAGGCGTACGCCGTCCGCGGCGTTGACCGGGGACCGATGACTATCGCGGTCCAAGCAGACCTCATCACGGTCCGGCAGCGCCCATTCGGGGCGCTGACCATGACAGCGCGCGCCTTGGGCATTGGCGCCGAAGTTGTCGGTCACGTCATCGACATCTTCCGTGAGCGTGAATCTGCGGAGGGGCCGTCGTCGCGGCCACCCGATCGCGCCGCGTTCGACGTGCCGACCGGGTCCATTGGCGATATCGCGGTCGAGGTCAACGAATCGGCTCGAGACTGGCTCGACCGGGTGCACGCGGAAGCACTCCGTATTGGTCCTATCGCCCATCCATACGTGTGGCTGACGCGATCGCGCGACGCCGACAATCGTGTCGTGACAGTAAACATCGGCGAACGAGCCGTGGGCACGGTGCCAACGACGGACGCGGCTCCGTTCGAGCCGTATTTCCGGGCTGGCGATCTGTTCGACGAAGATCCGGTAGTGCGTGGTCTACTTCTGCGCACGACCGACGGCGTCCATGTGCTGGAGATTCCATTACCCGATCCGACCAAGCTGGCCGGTCGCGACGTGCTGTCCCCTCCGGAGGATCCGCCCTTCGAACCCGACCAGAATGCGGAAGCCAACGCCGACGTCTGAACGGCCCGCTACGGATGCGCGGCGACGTCGGCCGGCGCGGTGTACACGACGACACCGTCGATCTCAGTCGTCGCCGCCTTGCCCTGCAGCACAAGCAGTTCGAGGTGCCACACCGTCTCGAACACGGCCAACATCTGGTTGAACGGATCCAGGTCGGCGAACTTCCGGCGGCGCGACGTCCAACCGATCTGGGTCGCGACGTCGTACGCCGTCGAGCCATCCCCGATCGCCGCGGCGGTCTCGGCAAGCCGCCGATCGTGGTGTGCAAGCAACTCGTCGACACGCCCGTGAACGCGGCCGCCGGCCGGGCCATGTGCGGGTAGCAACGTCAAGTCGGGCATCGCTCGCACCAGCCGCAGCGAACCGAGATAGTCCCGCAGCGCCAGGCGGGGCGGCGCGATCTCGAAGCCGATCGACGGTGTGATGTGCGGCAACACGTGATCGCCTGCGAACAGCAGCCCGTTGTCGCGATCCGCGAACACCACGTGGCCGCGCGTGTGGCCGGGCGTCGCGATTGCCTCCAGCACGCGATCGCCGACCTCGAACCGGTCGCCGGATGAGATCCACGCATCCGGCGCTTCGAAGTCGCGCCGTCCGTCGTCTCCGGCCGAACCGAGAGCCGCGAGGGCGTCCGCGACTTGCGCGGCGCCGTGCCGAGCAAGGCTGGCGAGATGGGTACGCGTGCCGCCCGGCGCCGCCTGTGTGATGCGTTCGATCGCGCGTTGCTCTCCGACGCCGAGCAGCACCTTCGTGCCGAGTTCGCGGCGTACCGCAATCGCGTTCGTGTAGTGGTCCCGATGCACGTGCGTGACGAGGAACTGGTTGATGTCACCGAGTTCCGCGCCGATCAGAGCAAGCCCGTCGACGAGTGCGCGCCGGGCCGCGTCGAGCGCCCATCCGCCGTCGACCAGTGTCAGCCCGCCGCCATCCACGATGGCGTAGACGTTGACGGCCTTGAGCCCGTCGAGGGGAAGCACGACCGGGATGCGCCAGACGTTCGGTGCGACCACGTGCGCACCCGGCTCGGTCCAGTCGCCGCCGATGTGCGTACCCACAGACACCGCGCTCCGTTCGTGATCGGCGACCCGCACCTCAATCTAACGGCGGTGGTGGCCGCCGACGCGATCTTGTGCGGTCCGTCACGGCGCACAGCGACCGACGGACGCGGCGCTATCCGGTCAGCGCGACACTGGCCTCGGTCGTCTGCACGAAGAACGTCAGCGACTCCTGGAAGTAGAGCTTGACCGAGGTCGCGTCGTGGGACAGGTACCCGATGGACAGGTCCTGCCCGAGGTACAGCTCGAAGTCACCGCCACGGGTGGACAGCAAGAACGCACCGGTGATCGCCGGCGCCCAGACAATCTCGCCCTCGCCGCCGAGCACGCGCGAGATGTGCTCCCGGATCGGGTACCCGTGATCTGCCGTCTCGGCCACGGCGGTGTACGCGTCCGCGGACAGCAGCAGGCTGTACGGCCCGCCCACGCCGGCGAGCCGAAGTGACGTCAGCGCCTGAGCCACCGCGGTCGGGTAGTCGCGCACCTCGCCCGGCAGCGCGATCGCGGGATTGGACGACCCGGCTCGGATCCCGCCCATGCCACCGGCCGTGAAGCCATCGAAGACTGCGCGGTCCTCGGCGAACGCGACCTGCTTCGCGGCGTCCTTCGCGGGCTGCCAGTCCGCGTTCTTCGCGCCACGTGCCACGTCGTCAACGGTCTGGCGGTCCACCACGAACGGCACGCGGAACTCCACGATAGGCTGCGTGGCCCGGCTGTGCGCGGTAACGCCGTCGCCCGGCGAAGCGAGGGAGACGAGGTGCCCGGTGCCGACCGCGGCCAGCGTCAGGCCGCCCGGACCGATCACGTCGACCACGCGCCGCGCCGCAACGTGCCGAGTGAACGTCCGAGTGGCCTCCGCGGACAGGTCCGCCCACGCTTCGTCCGAGATCGGGGCGAGCTCGCGATGGAGATTGTTCATGACGTGGGACTCCTCCTGAGACTGCCGATGCGCAGTGAATCGTCCGATGCAGCATCCGATACCGTAGCCGGTTCCGAGTCGACCTCGTCGACGTCGAGAAGACCGGAGTCCGGTGCATCGGGAAGGTCGTCGAGCATGTCGGCCGAAGGTACGAAGAACAGGTTGCCGGTGACCGCGGTCGAGAAGTCGAGGATGCGGTCGTAGTTGCCGGCTGGCTTGCCGATGAACATGTTCTCGAGCATCTGCTCGGTGACTTCCGGCGTGCCGGCGTACCCGATGAAGTACGTGCCGAACTCGCCGTCGCCGATCCGGCCGAACGGCATGTTGTCCCGGACGATCTGGCGCTGCACTCCGTCGTCGTCGACGATCGTGTTCAGCGCGACGTGTGAATTCGCCGGCTTCACGTCGTCGGCAAGCTCGATGTCGTCCAGCTTGGTACGCCCGATCACGCGCTCCTGTTCGGCTACCGACAGCGCGTTCCACGCGGCGATGTCGTGTACGTATTTCTGCACGATCACGTAGCTGCCGCCGACGAAGTCGGGATCCTCGTCGCCGATCGTCGCGGCGTCGTGGGCCACGGCACCGGTCGGGTTCTCCGTGCCGTCCACGAAGCCGAGCAAATCGCGCTCGTCGAAATACTTGAAGCCGTGCGTTTCGTCGACGACGTCCGCGTGTCCGGCGAACCGCTTGCCAAGCTGCGCGGCGAGTTCGAAGCAGAGATCCATGCGCCGCGCACGGATGTGGAAGAGCAGATCACCAGCCGTGGCCACGGCGACGTGCCGACCGCCGGAGATTTCACGGAACGGATGCAGGCCGCCCGGCCGCGGGCCGGTGAAGAGCCGGTCCCACATCGTCGAGCCGATGCCGACCACACACCGCAGCTCACCGTCCGGCTCACGAAACCCGACCGCGCGTCCGAGCCCGGCGATGTCGGCGAGCAGGTCACGGATTCCGTCCTCGCCACCATCGCGCACCGTGACGACCAGGAAGATCGCCGCCTCGGTGAGCGGCGTGAGCACCGGTTGCGACTGCACCGGCCTAGCCACGCGTACGGCCTGTCTCAGGGCGCGGTCCGCTGCGCTCGACGGTCACCCACGCGATGCTATCGGCCGCGTTCGTCACGCGTGTCCGGGTTGCCGGACTTCACCGCCGGTGCCGCTGATCGGCTCACCTTTCAACGGATGGTGCCACGGCAGCGCGACCGGCGAGTCCGGGCGGCGGCCGGCGATGAGATCCGTGAGCAGCGGCACGAGGCCGTACGGAAACACGATCTCCTCGGTATCCGCGAGCTCGGGGAGCGACCACCAGCGCTCGCCCGCGTGGTACGACCGCTCGAGATCTTCCATCCCGCCCGTGTCGACGGCGTGCGAGCCGACCCGTACCAAGAAGAAATCGTCGCGGAAGTGCCCGGTGGTGAAGCCGAGGTCCGCGTACCCGCCGGTGAAGGCGACCGGTTCGCCCAACTGCTCCGGTGTCACGGCGAGCCCGACCTCCTCGGCGGCCTCGCGGGCGGCCGCGGTGGCCAGCGCCTCGCCGTCGTGGACGCCGCCGCCCGGCGTACACCAGCCGTACGGTCGAAGTGCGATGGCGGCGTCGAAGACGAACCGAAGCAACAGCACCCGATCCCGGCCGTCCACGATCAACAGTCGGGCGGAGCGTCGGACTGATGGGTCAATCGGCTCCGACCGCGACGGCGACTGCGAATGCGACGGCGCCGGTGACTGTGACGGCGGCCGGTTCGCCGGGACATGATCGGACGGCACGCGCCGACGCTATCCGCGGGGTCGCACGATGTCGCCCCGATATTCGTCCCGCGGTTGTCAGTATCGAGGCCCAGACATGACGACGGCCGGTGGCGGTCCCGCCGCCCCGGCCGTCAACCCTTTCGTGGGTTCGCCGAACCTCGTGCCGTGGGGGTCAGCCGAGTCGCACTACCGTCGTGGCTTGCGCCATGCTGCCGCGCGGCGTCACGCGCATGGCGAGCACCCACGTCGTGACGTAGATGAGCGCCACCATCAACGCGATCACGGTTACCTTGCGCACCGGACCTACCTCCCTGGGACTAGAGATAGCACGACAATATGCCTTACGGCGGGGGGCATGAACCGCCCAACATGCCTAATTCCGCCGCCCGAACGTCCCCGCTCGCCGACGCGGTCGGTGACCTGCGCAAGTGCGTTGCCGGCCGCCGTCAGCCGTGGCCGTCGCGGTCAGCGGTGCGCGCCCCACTCGGCGGCCAGGAGCGCGTACACATAGGTGTCGCCCCACTCGCCCTTGAACATCGCGTCGTGCATGAAGTGCGCCTCGCGCCGCATGCGCAGCCGCTGCATCACCCGTACCGACGATTCGTTTCGGGCGTCACAGCGGGCGAACATGCGATGCAGGCCAAGCACGTCGAAGCCCAGCCGTAGCATTTCGCGCGCCGCCTCGGTGGCGAAGCCGCGGCCCTGGAACTCGGGGTTGAGCACGTAGCCGATCTCGCCCTGGCGGTGTTCGCGGCTGTGCCACATGAGATTGACCTCGCCCACGACGCGCCCGGTCTCCGGCCACTCCACCGCGACGGTCAACCGGTCGCCCTCGTCGCCGAGCGTCGTCTGCGTCATCTTCTGCGCCAACACTTCGGCGGTCGCATCGCGGTCGCGCGGCTTCCAGTAGAGATATCGGGTCACGTCCGTGAGCTTGTGGTAGGCGTAGACGTCGTCGAGATCGGCGTGGATGAACGGCCGCAGCGCCAAGCGTTCGGTGACGATCGGGTACGCAGGACGCAGCATCAGCGCGCGTCCACGCCGGGATTGAGTCGCACGGCCACAGCGTACGTGCTCACCTGCCCGCTCACTCGGCACGCGACCTGGCCGAACGGCCACGACGCACACCCGGTCCGGCAACCACGGTCGGTCGCCGTCCGACGTCAGCCGAGTCGCGTCGGGTACGTCGGTTTGCCGCGCTCGTAGAGCCACGCGTGCAGGAAAGTGTCTAGCGAGCGGCCGGAGACCTGGTCGGCGTAGGCGACGAACTCCGCGGTGGTGGCGTTACCGCCGGCGTGCAGCTGGGCCCAGCCGCGCACAATGCGCCAGAACGTGTCGTCGCCGACCGCTATCCGCAGCGCCTCAAGCGTTGCGGCGCCACGCAGATAGGACGACCGCCCGAACACGGTCGCCTCGGTCGGCGACGCCGGCGGATCGAGCGGCAACCCGCCCGACTTGTAGATATCGTCGAACTGTTCCTTCGGCGTCTCGCGACCCTCGTGCTCCGACCACAGCCACTCGGCGTACGTGGCGAAACCCTCGTTCAGCCAGACGTCCGACCAGTCGCCGACCGAAACGCTGTCGCCGAACCATTGATGTGTCAGCTCGTGCGCGATGACGGTCGTGGAGTCCTGCGGCGTCATGAAGAAGGCCGGCGCGTACGTGGGCCGCGTCTGGTTCTCCAACGCGAAGCGGATGCGGCCGTCGTTGTGCACTACGCCGCCCACCGCGTCGAACGGGTACGCCCCGAACTGGCTGACCAGGAAGTCGAGCACCTTCGGGGTCTCGGCGAGCGCGGTGTCGACCGAACGCGGCAGCGAGTCCGCGACGGCGAGGACCACCGGCAGTCCGTTGTGCGTGCTCGTCGTCACGCGATAGTTGCCGATCGCCACGAGCGCGAGATAGCTGGCCATCGGCGCGGACTCGACCCAGTGCCACGTGGTGTCAGCACCGTTGGCGCGCTTGCTCACCAACACGCCGTTGGAGATCGCGGCGAGCGTGCTGGGCGCGGTGATCGTGATGTCGTAGGTCGCCTTGTCGGTCGGCCGATCGTTGACCGGGAACCAGGACGCGGCGACCTGTGGCTCGCCCTGCGCGAGAGCGCCGTCCGGTTCCGGAATGAAGCCCTCGAAGCCAAGCGCCGGATCGTCGTACGGCTTCGGCACCCCGCCGTAGCGGATGGTCACGGTGAACTTGGCACCATCGGCCACCGGGCTCTTCGGCGCGACGACCAGCTTGTCGGCAACGCGGCTGAAGGTCGCCGACACGTTCGACACGGTCACCGAGGACACCGTCAACGCGTGCAAGTCGAGGTCGAAACGGGACAACGCCTGCGTGGCGACCGCCGTGATGGTGTCGGTGCCGGTCAACGTCTTGGTCGCGGGGTCGTACGAGATCCTGATGCCGTAGTGCGTGACGTCGTAGCCGCCGTTGCCGTCATTCGGGAACAACGAGTCGCCGGACGTCGCAGCACCCGGCGCGGGACTGGTCGAGTGTGGTTGCGCGGACGCGCCGCCCGACGATGTCGCTTGCGCCGATCGAGCCGCGGGCGCCGTCGGTGCGGCGACCGCCGACGGATGACCGGTGGTGCAGCCGGCCGCGACGAGCGCCGCGCACACCACGGCCACCACGCCTCTTCCGACCCGGGTCCGGGCCGAGCCCCCCGCTGCTCGCACGGATCCACCGTACTGGCGGGCGCCCCGAGTCCGCACCGGCGCCGCGACTCCGCACGGCGCCGCGACCACACCGGGCTACCGCCGGTAGACCTTCACGCTGCCGACGACGGTGTCCACGTGCAGCCGCAACAGCGGCGCACCCGGTTGGGGCGCGTCGTCGGCGATGGAACGGCTGCCGAGCACGGTATTGCCGTCGACGGTGACCGAGATGCCACGCGGGATCCAGATCTTCACGCTGCCGAGCGTCACTCGGACGTGCATGTCGACCACCGACGCCGCGACCTCGGCCTGGCGCAGGTCGAGCTTCACGCTGCCGACGATCGCGCCGATCTCCATGTCCCGGTCGATGCGCCAGCGCCCGCTTCGCTTGACCGAGCCGACCGGCGTGATCTGCGCGACGCGGGCAACCGCCGGCGACACGTACGTGGCCACGTGCGCATGGGTGGCCGGCAGGTCCGCGACGAGCGTGTCCAGGTCGGCCTGGGTACGCGCGGCGAGCGCGGCGCTGGCCCGGTCGCTGAACTCCTCGAGCGTCAGCCGGCCCTCGCTGGTGGCCTCGTTGAGCCGGACGACGATCGCGTCCCGTTCCGCGTCGGAGACCCGTAGCTGTGGAAGATCGTGCGGTGCGTCCGGCGTATCGGCGGCCATAGCTCGCGAGGATAGCCGTCCGTGCCGTCATGTGTACGATCGCCGCCGTGACCGCGCGCACGGAACTCGTCATCTTCGACTGCGACGGCGTCCTCGTCGACACCGAGCCGATCGCGCAACACGTCTACCAGACGATGCTCGCCGAGCTGGGCTGGAACCTGACCGACGCGGAATACGTCGACCGCTTCGTCGGCCGGTCACTGCGCGCGAACCGGCGGGACCTCCAGGACCATCTCGGCGCTGCCCTGCCTGACGGGTGGCTGGACGACATCGTGGCCCGCATCCGCGCCGAATATCGCACCGGGCTCGACCGCGTGGACGGCGTCACGGAGGCCATCGAGGGCATCGACGCGCTCGGCATCAAGACCTGCGTGGCGTCCAGCGGCACGCACGAGAACATCGAACACAGCCTGCGCCTGGTCGGCCTTTACGACCGTTTCGCCGGACGGGTGTTCAGCGCGACCGATGTGGCGCACGGCAAGCCCGCGCCGGACCTGTTCCTGCACGCCGCGGCCACGTTGAGCGTGTCGCCGTCCGCCTGTGTCGTCGTCGAGGACAGCCGGTACGGGGTGACTGCCGCGCGCAAGGCCGGCATGCGGTGCATTGCGTACGCCGGCGGCGTCACACCGGCCGACCGGCTCACCGACGCGACGGTCGTGGTCGACGACCTTCGAAAGGTCCCGCAGCTGCTCGCCTAGCTGGTCGGCGCGGCCCATGCGCCTAGCTCGTCGGCGCGGCCCACTCGCCCGGCTCGCCGCGCGGCCCATGCGCCTAGCTCGTCGGCGCGGCCCACCAGGCGGAGCGGATGGCTCGCAACGCCTGCCGTCGTGTCGCACCGCGAAGGGTGTCCACGTAGAGCACGCCGTCGAGGTGGTCGGACTCGTGTTGCAACGCGCGTGCTAGGAATCCCTCCGCCTCGACCACCAGCGGCTCGCCGTGCTGGTCGAAACCGTGCGCCGTCACGCGCGCCGCACGCGGCGTCGGGAAGTAGAGGCCGGGCAGCGACAGGCACCCTTCGTCGCCGTCCTGCGCCCCCTCCGCCACCACAAGCGACGGGTTGACCAGATGACCGACCTCGCCGTTCGCGTGGTAGGCGAACACCCGCGCATCGACTCCGATCTGCGGTGCGGCGACTCCGGCCCGGCCCTCCGCGCCGAACAACGTGTCCATCAGATCCGTCACCAGCGCGCGCAACTCCGCATCGAAGCTGGTGACCGGATCGCACTGGGTCCGCAGGATCGGGTCGCCGAGGAGTCGGATCGCACGCGCGGTCATGGCACATACCGTAGGCGTTGGACCGAGATCCACCGCACCGACGCGCACCGCATCGAGACGGTCACGCTCGGTCGTATCCGCTGGCGGTTGCGTACCCGCCGCGTGACAACGCTTCTAGCACGGTCGCCAAACGCCTACACTGTGCCCGGTCCATCCATGGTCATCCGTACGATTCCACCGTCGTACGGTCGACTGCGTCGCGCGTTCTCGGAGGCGCCACGATGACGAACGACCTGTCGCCCCGGGTCCCCTCGCACCGGCTCGGCGGTCCACGTCGTCGGCGCCCGCTCCGCGCCGGGCTCATCGTCGTCGTCGTCCTCGCCGGTCTGCTGACCGCGGGGTTCACCTACCTCGCGAAACGCGGCTGCAGCGGACGCGACACCGCCGTCGTGGCCGTGTCGCCGGATATCGCCCCGTTGTTCAATCAGCTCGACGCATCGTGGTCGAAGACGAATCCGTCGGTCGGCGGGCACTGCGTCGCGGTGACCGTGGTGTCCCGCGATTCCGCGCTGATGGCCACCCAACTCGCCGGGCCATGGGACGCTGCCGACAACGGGCCGCCGCCAAACGTGTGGGTGCCGTCGTCGACCGTGTGGGCTCGCTACGCCTCGACGAGCGCAGTGGTGGCGAAGATGGTGCCGAAGCGTCAGCCGAGCGTGGCCAGCTCGCCATCGGTTCTCGCGATGCCGAAGGACATGGCCACCGCGCTGGGTTGGCCGAACAAGGTCACGTTCGACTGGTCGGACATCGCGACCGCGAGCGCTGATCCGAATTACTGGCAGACCCACGGTCAGTCCTATGGCCGGTTCGTCTTTTCGATGACCGATCCGAAGACATCCACCGCGGGGCTGCTCGCTTTGATGTCCACCGCGGACGCGAACAACGACGGCACGGTCAGCGCGTCGGAACGCGCCGACGTGGTCGCCCTTAAGGAGTCCATGCACCGGTACGTCGGCGACACGCCGGACGTCACCACGCAACTCGCCAAGGCGGACCGGACGTCGACGGCCGCGGTCCTGGCCTACGGCGCCGCGTTCCCGGCACTCGAGCGGGACGTGGTGGCGTACGACGCGACAAAGCCCCGCGAGCCACTCGTCGCCATATACCCGAGCAGCGGCAGCTACGACGCGGACTATCCGTACCTGGCGCTGGCCAACCCGCCATGGGGTACGGACGCCGGGCTGACGGCAGCCACCGCGTTCGAGAGCTACGTGCTCGGCCCGAACGGCCGGTCGCTGTTCCTGGCCAACGGGTACCGCGTCGCGGGCGATGGCGGCCCGCAACTGACGAACGCGAACGGTGCACTGGCTAAGGTGCCGAGCCCGTCGCGTACCGCACCGGCGCCGGACTCGGTTGCCGACACGCTGAACACCTGGACCGCGATCACCCGGCAGACGAACCTGCTGCTCGTGCTGGACATATCGGGGTCGATGGCGGAGGTCGTCTCCGGCAAGCAGACCCGGATGGATCTCGCGAAGGCCGCGGCGGTCGCGGCGGTACGCCAGTTCGATCAGAAGTCCAGTGTTGGGCTGTGGGTGTTCTCCACAGCGCTCAACGGCACACAGGACTACAAGTCACTGGTGTCGGTGGGTACGCTCTCCGACTCGATGCCCGACGGGCAGACCCGCCGGCAGGACATGATCGACGCCATCGAGAACATCACGCCGGGCGGCGACACCGGCCTCTACGACACGATCGCGGCCGCCCAAGCCGAGATGACAGCGCACTACCAGCAGTTCGCGACGAACCTCGTGGTCCTGCTGACGGACGGCAAGAACGACGACACCACGGGCGGCCTGAGCCTCGCCGACCTGGAGCGCAAGCTCGACACCGCGCGATCGAGCGCCAAGAACGTGCCGGTGGTGACGATCGGCTTCGGCGCGGACGCTGACTTCGCGACGCTCGCGCAGATCTCGCACGCGTCGGGCACCATCTCCCTGAGTTCGCAGGATGGTGTCGACATCGACAAGGTGCTGCTCGCCGGCATCTTCGGCGCGCCGACCACGCCCGGCCCGTGAGTCCGCCGTCCACATTCCCCCGCCGCCGCTCCCCCACCCTGAAGCCGGCCTGAGCGCATCTCGCTTTGGCATCGGATGTGGCACGCACGGCGTTGAATGAAGGTGTGGGTAGGAGTCATCGAGCCAACCGAGGTCGAGCCGTCAAGAGCTCGGATCGAGGTCGCGCCATGGCGCGCCATGCCGGTTACGCAACGTCACAAGGCGGTTACCGAAACATCCCTCATTATCTGAAATACCGGACATCACCCGCGCGTGTGCCAAGCCGACCGGTCGACTTTGGGTCATCCGAAGGTACGGACCTGAATCCTGTTCGGCGTTACTTGCTCGAAACTGCCCCGTTCGAAGGGGTAGCGTGCGTGTTTGGTCATGTGAGCGAGCCCACAGATCACGCATCGACGAGCGCCACTAGCTACAACCCCCAGTCCGGAGATTCCCCGATGTGCCAGCACCAACCACAGTGTCCACCCGCTGACGCGCGCGACCACGACGCCGCCCGCGTCGTCGCAACCTTCCCTGAGCAGGGCTGGAGCTTGCTCTGCAACGGGGTGATCATCTTCGAAGACACCGGAGAGATCCTCCCCGACGGAAGCTGCGTGAGCCCACATCGCGGGCCGGCCCCGCACGTCTGCGCGGCCTGACACACCTCGCACGATTACGCGGCGTATTCGCTACGCCGCGCGATGACGCTCCCATTTGTCGGGTGGACGCCACTTTGCCGGTTGGACGCCCCCGCGTCCCCGGCCGGTCGGCGCCCGATCAGTCCGCAAACGCCTCGGGCGGCGGGCAGGAGCAGATCAGGTTCCGGTCCCCGTACGCCCCATCGATGCGCCGCACCGGCGACCAGTACTTGTCCGCGTGGTGGCCGGTCGGATAGGCGGCCACCGACCGCGGGTACGGGTGCGACCACTCGTCCGCCGTCGCCATCGCCGCGGTGTGCGGCGCGTTGACCAATGGGTTGTCCTCCGCTGGCCAGTCTCCGGCCGCTACCTTGTCGATCTCCGTACGGATCGCGATCATCGCGTCGCAGAACCGGTCGAGCTCGGTCAGGTCCTCGGATTCGGTCGGCTCCACCATGAGCGTTCCGGCGACCGGGAACGACATGGTCGGCGCGTGGAAGCCGTAGTCGATCAACCGCTTCGCGACGTCGTCCACCGTGACGCCGGTGGTCCGGGTGATCTGTCGCAGATCGAGGATGCATTCGTGCGCGACGAGACCCTTGTTGCCGGCGTAGAGCACCGGGAAGTGATCGGCGAGCCGCGCCGCGATGTAGTTCGCGGCGAGCACCGCGACGCCC
>DASTMZ010000012.1:0-16797 GCA_035713725.1 Micromonosporaceae bacterium | reverse complement strand
GAACGCCGCCGGTACGGCGTGCACCGACCGTACGCCCTGGGTGTTCTGCGCGGTGAGACCGGTCAGGACGCTCATGCCGTAGCCGCCGAGGGCAGCGAACGTCTTCAGGTCTGCCTGGATGCCCGCGCCGCCACTCGGATCCGAGCCGGCGATGGTGAGCACGTTGGGGACTCGCTCCGTCGGCATGGTCACTGCGGCACCACCTCGGACGGCGCTTCGAGAGGTTCGACGCTTGCCGTCATCGGCCGCGGACGGTCGAACGCGCCCATGGCGAGCGTCAACACGGCGGCGACCACGAACGAGATGACCGACGCAGACATCCAGGTCTGCGGTGTGAAGCGCAGCCAGCCCTGTACGTGCGTCCACATCGTCACCCACCAGCCGATCGAGCCCGGGTTGATGATCTGGTACGCGATGAACCCGACCACCCACGGTACGAGCAGGCTCCAGCGCGACGGCGCGTGCTCACTGGTGTCCCATGGCCGGTCACGGTCGAGCAGGAAGTAGCGCACCGCGAACACCGCGAACATGGGTACGAAGAGCGAGCCGAGCAGGTAAAGGAAGTCCTGGTACGCACCGATCTTGAGGATCAGCGCACCGACCGTCGCGACCGTGCCGACGCCGATCGCGAGTACCTGCCGTGACGCCTTCGGGAACGGGTTCTGGATCGACACGGCGGTGGAGTAGACGTTCGCGAACGACTCGTCGAGCTCGCGGGCGACCAAGACCGCGAATGCGAGCCAACCCACCGGTACGGCGATGAACGCGGCGAAGAGGTTGTACTGCTGTTGGTCCGGCGTGCCCGCAGCGCTCACCACGGTGGTGAAGGCGAGCAGGCCGAGCGCGTAGCAGATCACCTGCGTGACGGTGTACCCGATCATGGCGCCGCCGAACGCCGCGCGTTCGGTACGCGAGTGCCGCGTGTAGTCGGCGGCGAGCGGAACCCAGGACACGGCGACCGCGATGACCACGTCCGCATCGGTCCAGAAGCCGGACCACGAGCCGTGCGCGAGCGGCGGGATAGGGTTGCGACCAAGCTGGATGAACAGGTACGCGATGGCGGCGAGCACCGCGATGAGGGCGTAGCGGCGCAGCAGCCGTACCACGCCGAGTGGCCAGATCGCCATGATCGTGGTGGCGACCCCGGCAATCACGATGTACGCCCACTGCACGTGCCACGGCAGCAACTGCTTCAGCGCGGCCGCGATCACGACCAGCTCGAACGTCGCCCAGCCGAGCAACTGCGCGAGGTTCAACACGGTCGGCAGATAGGACAGCTTCTTGCCGAACAGCCCTCGCAACAGCACCATCGCGGGTCGGCCGGACCGTGCGCCCGCGACCGCGGCGAGCGCGACGAGCAGGGTACCGATCGCGGTGCCGACGATCACCGCGACGAGCGCGCCCAACATAGACGCGTGCGGCGCGATCAGGAAGATCGCGCCGGTCGGGCCGAGCAGGCTGATGCCGAGGTTGCCCCACAGCGCCACCTGGTCCCAGAAACCCAACGTTCGCGGCTGTACGTCGTCGAGCGTGCGACCCGGCTCGGCGTGCATGTCGTCGAGTACGGCGGTGCTTGCGGTCATGTGCCTCTCCCTACGCCGGCATTACCCGGTCAGGTTCGTGCGGTCGGCGACGCGTGCCAGTCGCCCTCTCAGCCCGATGGATGCTCGAGCTCCCGCGATGGACTTGTCGTTGCTGCGGTGCATTTCTGGCGATGTTGCTGGCGACACGGCCGGCGCGGACCGGCGACGCATGCCAACCGGCGCCGTGCGACGCCGCCGCTACAGCACGGCCATGCCGGTGGTCGGCGACGACGCGTGCGCGTGCTCCCGTTTCGGAATTCGTCCAGCGAGCCGGGCGAGCCGTCCGGCGTCGACGGCCGCCGCCATGGCTGCCGCCATCAGACCCGGGTCCTGTGCGCGCGTGACCGCGGATGCGAGCAACACCGCGTCGCATCCCAACTCCATGGCGAGCGTGGCGTCCGAAGCGGTACCCACGCCCGCGTCGAGTACGACCGGTACCTCCGCCTCGGCGACGATCAGTTCGATGTTGTGCGGGTTCAAGATGCCCAGGCCGCTGCCGATCGGCGCGCCGAGCGGCATCACCGCGACACAGCCGACGCGCTGCAGCCGGCGCGCGAGGATCGGGTCATCGTTCGTGTACGGGAAGACCTTGAAACCATCGGCGACCAGCCGCTCGGCCGCGTCCACAAGTTCGATCGCGTCGGGCAGCAGCGTGTCGTCGTCGGCGATGACTTCGAGCTTCACCCATTCGGTGTCGAGCGCGTCGCGCGCCAATTGCGCGGTCAGGATCGCCTCGCGGGCGGTACGACATCCGGCGGTGTTCGGCAGGATCCGTACGCCGTGCCGGGACAGCACGTCGAGAATCGAACCCGCCGTGCTCGGATCGACGCGGCGCATCGAGACCGTACACAGTGCCGTGCCGGATGCGCCGATCACCTCGTCGACGACTTGCAGGCTCGGCGCGCCGCCGGTGCCCAGGATGAGCCGCGACCCTAACTTCTCGCCGGCCAGCACAAGTTCGTCGGACATATCAACCTCCCTGTACGGCGGTGAGCAACTCGACCGCCTGCCCGTCGCGCAACGCGACACCGGGCCAGCTGCCCCGTGGCGCGACCTCTCCGTCGACGGCGGCCGCGACGCCCTTGTCCGATCGCAAGCGTTCGGCGACGAGATCGGCGAGCGTCGCTCCGTCGGCAATCTCGTGTAGTTCGCCGTTCACGGTGATGTGCATGGTTATGCCTCGATAGGGGTCGATGAGTTCGCGGCGGCCGCGGCTGCCGAGTTCGCGGCGCCCGTCGCCGCCACAGAGGCGCCGAAGCGATCGGGGGAGAATGCGGCCAGGATGTCGGGGACCTTGCCGTCCGCGACGATCGTGGCCACCTCGTCGCCGGTGATCGGGGTCAGCAGGATGCCGTTGCGGTAGTGGCCAGTCGCGACAACGAGCCCGTCGAGCCGGGTCGGGCCGATGATCGGTGCGTTGTCCGGTGAACCCGGTCGCACGCTCGTGCTGACCTCGGCGAACGTCATCTCGCTCAGCTCCGGCACCAGCGTTATCGCGTCGCGGAGCAGCTCGTAGACGGCGCCGGTGCGGGCTCGTACGTCGAAGCCGGCCTCTTCGCTCGACGCGCCGACGACCACTTCGCCAGTCGTACGCGGCACCAGGTAGACCGGGTGTCCCTTCACGGATCCTCGTACCACATGCGGCAGAAGGTCCGGTGGCGCCGTGAGACGGATCGTCTGACCCTTCACCGGTCGCACCGGAGGGCGTACGTCGTCCGGCAGCCCACCGATGTCGCGTGACCAGGCTCCGGCCGCGAGCACGACGTGCCCGGCCGAAACACTCGTGCCGTCGTCGATGCGTACGCCGGCCGCGCGACCCGACCGTACGTCCACCGACGCGACGTGGCCGTGCCGTACGTCCACGCCGGCCCGTCGTGCCGCGACGAGCAGTGCCGCGTGCAGCAACCGGTTGTCAACCTGGTGGTCGTCGGCGGCCCACAGCCCACCGGGCAGGCCGGCGGCCAACGTCGGTGAGAGGCTCCGCAGGTCGCGGCTGGTCAGTAACTCGGAGGTCACGCCGAGGCTCGCCTGGAACGCGTGTAGCGCGCGCAGGTCCGCGAGGTCGGCCGCGTCCCAAGCGACCTGCACCGTCCCGCAGCGCCGATAGCCGACGTCGACACCGGTCGCCTCGGTGAGCTCGGCCGCGAAGTCCGGATAGCGCGCCGCGGACTCGACGTTCAGCGCGAGCAGGTCGCGCCCCTCGTAGTGCAGTTCGGTGACCGGCGCGAGCATGCCCGCCGCGGTGTGCCAGGCGCCGACGGCCGGCCCGTTGTCCGGCGCGCTCACCGCCGGGTCGACCACGCTCACCACGAGCCCACGCTGCGCGCAACGCCACGCGACCGAGAGGCCGATCACGCCGGCCCCGATCAGGATCACGTCCGGGTTGCCTGTCACCCGCGTCCCTCCGGCTCCGCTCCGGGCTCGCCGAGGTGGTCGCTGGGTCTGGCGTGGATTTTGCTCCCTGCGCCGGCATTACCCGGATCAGGTTCGACGGTCGGCGGCTCCCAGCGGCCCTCTCAGCCCAGTTCACTGGGCTCCCGTGCGTCCGCAACGATACGCGGGATCGAGCCGGATCTCCATGGCGTAGCGTCGGCTGACATGACCGAGCAACCGTCGGCTCGCGCCAGGTTTGCGCAGGCCAGGCTGTATTTGTGTACGGATGCCCGCGTGCGCCAAGGTGATCTGGATAACTTCCTGGACGCGGTGCTCGCCGGCGGGGTGGATGTCGTACAGCTGCGTCAGAAGGGTTTGGAGGCCGGCGAAGAGCTGCGCCACCTGGCGGTGTTCGCCGCGGCCGCGGAGCGCCACGGCAAGCTGTTCGCGGTCAACGACCGGGCCGACATCGCGCTGGCCTGTGGTTCGCCGGTGCTGCACCTCGGCCAGGACGACCTGCCAGTGCCGATCGCGCGTGCCATCGTCGGGGACCGCCCGGTCATCGGTCGCTCGACGCACTCGCCAGCGCAATTCGACGCGGCGCTTGTCGAACCCGGCGTCGACTACGCGTGCGCGGGTCCGACATGGGTCACACCGACCAAGCCCGGACGGCCGGCCGCGGGGCTCGAGCTGCTCGACCACGCCGCGGCCGTCGCCAGCAGGGACACGATCCCGTGGTACGCCATCGGCGGCATCGAAAGTTTGGAGCGGCTCGACGAAGTCGTCGCCCGCGGCGCGCGGCGCGTCGTTGTGGTGCGCGCGATCACCGAGGCCGACGATCCTGGCGCCGCCGCGCGGATGTTCGCATCCCGGCTCGCGGCCGCCTTCGCCGAAGAGTCGTGACGGCCGATCGGTCGTGACCTTGCGCCGCGCGCGGCGGCGGCCACAGTGGCACGATCGAGATGGATAGCGGCGGCATTGATCGGAGGGCGTATGAGTGTCGGTGGACTCTCGCTCGCTCGGCTTGACCGCCTGCGGGACGTGCTTGCCGGGTACGTCGAGCGGGGCGAGGTGCCGGGTCTGGTCGCCGTGATAGGTCGGCACGGGTACGTCCACATCGACGCGCTCGGCACGCTCGCGGCGGGTGGCGACCGCGGTCCGGTACGCCGAGACTCGATCTTCCGCATTTCGTCCATGACAAAGCCGATCGCGGCGGCCGCGACGATGATCCTCGTCGAGGAGTGCGCGATCCGGCTGGACGAGCCCGTCGATCGGCTGCTCCCGGAACTCGCGGATCGGCAGGTGCTGTCCACGCCGGACGCGCCGCTCGACGACACCGTGCCGGCGGCGCGTCCGATCACGGTGCGGGACCTGCTGACGTTCCGGCTCGGGTTCGGCGAATTGATGGCACCACCCAATGCGTACCCGATCCTTGCTGAGGCGGCCGAGCGCCACATCGGCCTCGGTCCACCGCATCCCACCGCGTTCCCCGATCCCGACGAATGGCTGCGGCGTCTGGGCGAGTTGCCGTTGATGCACCAGCCCGGCGAACGTTGGCTCTACAACACCAGCGCCGACGTGCTCGGCGTCCTCGTCGCTCGCGCCTCCGGCCAGCCGTTCGACACATTCCTGCAAGAGCGCATCTGCCAGCCGCTGCACATGACCGACACCGGGTTCTTCGTGCCGCCGGAGAAGATGGCGCGCTTCGCAACCGGGTACGGCACCGACTTCGCAACGGGTGAAACGGTGGTGTACGACGAACCGGCAACCGGTGAGTGGAGCCAACGACCGGCGTTCGCCTCCGGTGGCGCGGGACTCGTGTCCACCGCCGACGATTACCTCGCCTTCGCGTCGATGCTGCTCGGCGGCGGCCGGCTCGGCGACGTACGCATTCTGTCGCGGCCCTCGGTCGAGTTGATGACCACCGATCACTTGACGCCGCCGCAGAAGGCGATCTCCGGTCTGTTCCCGGACTTCTTCGACGGCCGCGGCTGGGGGTTCGGCGTCGCCGTTCAGACGCGGCGCGACGATGTGGTGTCGAGCGGCTCGTACGGCTGGGATGGCGGCCTCGGTTCCGCGTGGCGCAACGACCCCACCGAGGGCATGGTGACCATCCTGCTCTCCCAGCAGGCCTGGACCAGTGCCGCGCCGCCACCGGTGTGCCGAGACTTCTGGACGTCGGCGTACGCAGCGATCGCCGACTGATCGTCGGGTGCGGCGCTCGATAGTGTGGCGCGGTGGGCGGGAGCGGCACGGACGACGCCGATCGCTTGCGCGCGATCGTGCTGTCGAATGCGTGGATGATGCGGACGCTTGACGTCGTTCGGTTGTCGGGGCTCAACGACGCCTGGGTCGGCGCCGGTGCGCTCCGCGATCTGGTCTGGGGCACGCTGTTCGGTCACGGCTTCGAGCCGACCGCGGTCCGCGATGTCGACGTCGCATTCTTCGACCGTGGCGATCTGAGCCGCGACGTCGACCAACGCGCGACCGCGTTGCTCGCCCGGATGCAACCCGATGCGCCGTGGGAGGCGAGCAATCAAGCCGCGGTGCACATGTGGTTCCACACCCACTTGGGCGGCGAACCCGTGCCGCCGTTCGGATCCGTCGCCGAGGCCATCGCGACGTGGCCGGAAACCGCGACGGCGGTTGCCGTCCGGCTGGGCACCGACAGCGAGATCGAGGTCTGCGCGCCGCACGGACTCGACGATCTGCTGGGCGGAGTCTGGCGACGCAACCCGGCTCGGGTAAGCGTTGCGCGGTCACGCGAACGACTGGCGCGACACCGCCCGGCGGAGCGTTGGCCCGGCGTACGCGTGATTCCACCAGCGTGACCAGCCGCGGACCGTCCATCGCCGACGGCGAGCCAAACGGCGTCGGTGTGGCGGTGCCCTGCGGGCTATGGTCGTCCGGTGCGCACCCGCCTGATCCTCGTTCGGCACGGCGAATCGCATCACATGCTCGACGGCATCGTCGGCGGACCGCGCAGTTGTCGCGGGCTGACCGACCGAGGCCGTACGCAGGCCGCGACCGTCGCCCGCCGGCTCGCCGCTGACGCGGCGGCGTTGGGCGACGCTGTCGGCGAGGTCGCCGTCTACTCCTCGACGCTTCCGCGCTCCATCGAGACCGCGGCACCGATCGCGGACGCGTTCGATGTCGTCGCGACCGCCGACTGCGGGCTCTGCACGTGGCACTATCCACCGCACCTCGATGGCATACCGAAGGCCGAGCTGGACTCGCGCTACGGCGTGCCGGGCGGTGGCGTGTTCCGGCCGTTTCAGGTCGGCACGGAAACGTGGGCAGAACTCGTCACCCGGGTGAGCCGGTCGATCATCGACATCGCGGACCGCCATCGCGGCGGCTCGGCGGTGCTCGTCGCGCATACCGAGACCGTCAACGCAAGCTTTCACGCTCTCGGCTTGCTCAGTCCGTACATACCATTCGATCTTTTGGTCGACGACGCCTCGATCACCGAGTGGTGGACCGACGACGACCCAACCAGGATGCCGCCGGCACGCTGGACGTTGATCCGCTTCAACGCGTCGGCGTAGCCGGGACGCGACGGCGCAATTGGGTGGTGAAGGCGGCAAGCTCCGTCATCGCACTTGCCGTAAGTGAGCCCGCAAGTTTGCCGGATGCACTCTTGGCACGACGCGACGCAGGGGTGGCCGCGGGACCTACGGCCACCCCTGCTCGTGCGCCCCCCGCACGATCCGTCGGGCGTCAATGCGCCCGATCACTGTTGTCCGATGTCATCGCGGCTCGCCCCGTTCGCTCGCGGCGATCCGCTGACACGCCGGGCACAGACCCCAGAACGTGACCTCCGCCTCGTCCACCGCGAATCCGTGCGACTCGCTGGGCGTGAGGCAGGCGGCTTCGCCGACGACACAGGAGACGTCCACGATCAGGCCGCACCGGCGGCACACCATGTGGTGATGGTTATCGTGCACGCGCGCCTCGAAGATGCCGGGCGAGCCGGCGGGCTCGATGCGCCGGATCAGGCCGGCCGATTCGAGCGCGGCAAGAACGTCGTAGACGGCCTGCGTCGAGATCGCGACGCCGAGAGCGCGCACGCGCTCCGCTACGGCGTCGGCGGTCGCGTGGGGATGCTCACGCAAAACCCGAACGACGGCAAGCCGCTGTCGCGTCACGCGAAGGCCGGCCTCGCGCAGCTGCTCGCTGATGTCGAGTTCGGCCATGTGATCCAGTGTGCCGGCGTGTCTTGAATGAATCAAGTTTGATTCGGCTACCGCGTCGTCAACGTCCAAGCGTCGTCGAGATGCGACGACGCGGGTCGCGATCGCGTGCGGACGGCCGACGAGATCGGCCCGGATCGGCCGGACCGTGCTACGCACGGGCCGATCAAGTCGCCCTACGGACACGGGCCGACCAGGTCGGCCATGCCGATCGGATCAACGACCGCATGCGCCTTGATCGGCCACACGGCATCGCACTCGAAGCAGTGCCATGCTCCCGGCGCGGTGTCTGACGCGGTCCGGTGACCGTTGGTTGCTTCGTGCGCTCGCCGGATGCGTTCGGCGAGGTTGTTGCCCATCGTCTTCCCCCACCTCTGGCTGTCTTGCACACCTAGATTGACATGCGGGTACGACACTTCCGCAGTCAATTTCGGTGTGGACACCGCGCGAATGTGCGAGGAATTTCGGAGGCCATGTCGAAACGGGTACAGCGCCGCTCGACGCATCGGTGATCGGTCAGCTAATCGAAGGAAGGAACCACCGCCATGGGCAAGCTCGTCGTCACCGAATTCATCACGCTCGACGGCGTCATCGAGGATCCAGGCGGCTCGGAGGGCACCGCGAACGGCGGCTGGAGTATGCAGTTTCCGACCGACGAGGGGATGCAATTCAAGTTCGAAGAGTTGCAGGCGGCCGACGTGCAGTTGCTCGGCCGCATCACGTACCAGGGATTCGCGGCCGCCTGGCCGGCCATGGAGGAGGAGACCGGCGACTTCGGCAAGAAGATGAACGACATGCCGAAGGTGGTGGTTTCCCGCACGCTCACCGAGGCAACGTGGCGCAACACGACGATCGAACCGGGCGACGTTGTCGCCACGGTCAAGCGCCTCAAGGAGCAGACCGCCGGCGACGTACTCCTCGCCGGAAGCGCCAGCCTCGCCGAGTTCCTGCGCGTGCACGACCTCGTCGACGAATACCGGCTGATGGTTTATCCGATCGTGGTCGGGCAGGGCAAGCGCCTGTTCACCGACCCGAGCGCGGTAACCAGGCTCCGGCTCGTCGAGACGCGACAGGCCGGTCCGGACGTACCGTTGCTGATCTTGCAGCCGGTGCGCTGATTGCGCCGACCGCCACCGTCGCGGCGGCGAGTTCGGCACGCGGGCGCGTCCGACGCCGCGATCGGCGCGTCGATGCTGCGAGGCGAGAAGTGGCTCGTAGGCATTTTCGCAGATCTAAGTCGGCGGCACATCGCCGCAGCCAAGGGTTGCCATCGTCCACTGCAAGATGTGGCCGATCGCCACGCGGCCACGCCGTCCTGGGCCGTTACGGAGTGGTCTTCGTGGGTAGAGCTCTTCTGACGGCGTCCGCAAGGGCTTCCTTTTCACCTGCCTTTAGCCGCGGTGTTGTAAGAAGACGATCTAGTGCGTCGTGGGGCGGTAACGCGCGCAGGCCCGCGAAGGGGTCGACCGGAACCTCACTCCACAGGTGCGAAGCGCCTTTGATGACCACATGACGGTTGGCGGCCAACGCCGACTTTGCGCTCGTGACCAGTGCGTCTGCGTGCGTGGGCGTAAGCCCCAGCTCGACGAGCCGCATCTTGATCGTGCGGGTTTGGATTGGCTTGCCCTCGTCGCGAATCACATCAACGATCACGCCGTGCGGGTCGGCCTTGATTTGGCCTTCCAGAAGCCCCGGCTTGGAGAGCCATTCCAAGCGGCGGCTGCCCTCAACGGCGAATCGCACGTTCGGGTCGTTCCGCTTCACCGTCGATTGTCGACCGGTCTCCCAGTCGACTAGTGCGGTGCTGACACCCTTCAGGACGCGACCAAACAACAAGGGTTCACCAGGCTCCGCCCACACTGCGATCTCCAACAGCGCCACGCCGTCACAATACTGGCATCTGCGAGGCGTGGCACGTGTCGGAATCGCCGATGCGCGTTGGCCTATGACAGCGTCCGTTCTGGTGCACTAACCCAATGTGTACCGCATGTCGCTTTGTTTGCGTTTCTATGTCGGCCTTACTTAGCGCCCTTGCAGGCGATATCGTCTCGACTTATGGTTCCTCCTGATTGGACAGTTTCTTTCGTCGGGACACGCGATGAAACGATGTCGGCTGGTAGCACACGACGCGGCGCTCCTAGTGGATTGGTGGGAGCCGGCAGCCCCGAATCACCCTGGAGCCAAACATCCACAAGTGGCTGTCGTGTTCGGAGCGCATCATGACCACTGGGGCGATGGGCAGCGTCGAGCCAGGTATCAGGGCCCACCTCATGGACTTACATGCCTCAGCTGCGACTTACCTCGACAAAGCGGCTTCAGACTTTGCGCCAAGCCTCGGACAACTGCTTCAACTCGACGTCGATGTCCGACAATGGGCCGATCGACTCGCAGATCGACCGGAAGCACAGCTCTTATCGAACGCAAGGCGTGAGCTAGGATTCGCCACCTACTCTGCGGCCAGTGGATTGTATTTGCAAGCATTTGCGAATCTCAGGCTATTTCTCGAATTGAGTTTCGCGGCGGTTTATTTCTCGGTACACGAACTCGAACGGCGCAGGTGGATGGAGGACAGAGCAGACTTTCGATGGTCTAAGGCTCTCGACCCGACCGATGGAGTCCTGGCCCCGGCGTTTGTCCGAGAGTTCTCCCCTATGGCAGAGGCTGAGTGTCAGCGATTCGCCTCGCTTGCAGCGGCAAAGTACCGTCATTGCTCGCAGTTTATACATGGCAAGGTAGTTGCCACCGATGGGCTTCCACCAACGCTCCTATACTCACCGCTAGTGCTTGCCGATTGGGTTGACACCGCAGTGGCGTGTGCGCAAGCCGTTCTATACATGCTCTACTGTCGATATCGAGAGTCGCTACTTCCCGGCGACGACGGAACTCTCGCGGAGACGTTGGAGCACTCATTTTCGCACTTGAGGTCCATCCGCCAGGCTCTCGGCCTGCCTCTCGATGGAGCATGACGTGTCGGCGGATCTGTTCTTTCGGGCTGAAGACCTCCGACGGGAGGACATTCACAGGTATCTTGTTGAGACCACGAGGGATCGTTCAATCATAGATCAGCTTAAGGGCGGTTCGCCTATCGTACTGAAAGGCAGCAGGGGGGTCGGCAAGTCATTCCTACTCAAGGCTGCCGAAGCCGAGCTCGTGCGGGAGTTTGAGGAACGTCGGGTTCTTCCTGTCTATGTGACGTTCGCAACGGCGGGCTTGCTCAACGCTCCAACTGGAGTTTCGTTTCTTGCATGGATGATCGCGAAAATCTGTAACAGGATTGTCAGAGCGAGCGCGACACTCGGCGTGACCATGCCGGACGGCACAGCAGTTGCGTCCATACGCGCCGGCGGATCGATGTCGCATCGGTCAAGGCTTGAGACAGTGGAACAAGACTTCGAGAACTCATGGAGAAGCCGTAAACCGGCCGATACATCCACAGTGCCGGAGGCCGGAATTGTCCTGGATGCGGTCGAAGACTTGTGTGTGCACGCCAAGCTGACGCGGGTTGTTCTGTTGATTGATGAAGCGGCGCACGTGTTCATACCTGAGCAACAACGGCAATTCTTCACGCTCATGCGGAACCTTCGAAGTCCGTACGTCGTAGTGAAGGCGGCCGTGTATCCCGGAACAACATCGTTCGGGCCACACTTTCAACCGACCCACGACGCAGCGTTCCTTAGTCTGGATCGAGCTGTTACGGATGACGGTTACAGCGATGCGATGCGCGAAATCGTGCGAAGACAGAGCCAGCCGCTCGCGCGCGCGATTACTCAGTATGGTGAGGACTTCGATACGGTCGCGTTCGCCGCCACTGGGAATCCTCGAGTGTTGTTAAAGATCCTGTCTCGTGGTGGAACGTTTAATCGACGCAACATCCAAGAGTCAATGAAGGAATACTATCGCAACGAGATTTGGGCGGAGCATTCGGATCTTGCAGCTCGGTACCGCGGACACACGGAGTTAATCGACTGGGGGCGTCGGTTCATCCAAGGCGCTGTTCTGCCTGAGCATTACGCCAGGAACACGAAAAGGTCTGAGCAGATCTCCACGATATGGATTCATCGGGACGCGCCGGTTGCGGCACGGGCAGCGCTTCAACTCCTCTGCTACAGCGGCATACTTCAAGAGGGCCCTTCCGGTATCAAGTCGCGCAGCGATGGTGTAGGAACACGGTACATTGTCAACTTCGGTTGTCAGTTCGCTATGGATAGCGACCCCGTTCAGTACGGGCTGCAGGTCCGCGTCGGGCTGTCCATTAGCAGGTCGACTGAATATGGAATGAGCCATGCCAGTTTCGAGTCGTTGGGCGAGTTTGCACTTTCACGAGCTGAGCAATCGGTCAATCGCGCGTACCGGGCGCGGCTAAAGGATGACCTTCGGCGTTTGGACCTAACTCGATTTCAGCGGTCAAAGCTGGATGAGCTTGGTCTGAACACAATTGGTGACGTATTGAGCACCACGGAGCTGAGCTTTAAGCGCGCTGCGTACGTCGGACCTGTGCGTGCACGCCAAATTAGGAATGCAGCACTAGCGGCTGTGTTGGAGTACTTGACGGGGTGATTGACGGCGGCCACGGCCCGGCGCGGTGCACGTAGCGAGACGATGGCAATGAGAGTCACAGGTCGCATAGCTGCCCAGCCGTATCGGATTCGAGACAATCCAAAGCCGATGCCGTCAGCTGCGGCAGCCGAGCTGTAAGAGCGTGGTCGGTGAGCGACTAAGCAATCAATTCGTCGTGTGGCGACATCCGCGACTCCGTTGGCGGGCGATCGGTCGTATGCCCCGCGACCTGGGTGGCAGGCGTTCTAGGCTCGGACCGAAAGGCGCGGCGGGTCGGCCACCGTTGAGCCGGCGAGCGAGCCGGCGAACATCCGGGCCACGCCGTCACCGCTAGATGCCCCGTGCGCAGCGACTGCCGGGGCACGCCGTTTGTGCCGGTACGAGGAAGAAAGTCCCGATCGACCTCCAGCGACGTCAAACGGAAAGGAGACGCACATGTCCGACGCGACGAAGCTGTCAGCGGGTACCGATGCGATCCGCCCGTTCATGATCGAGTTTCCCGAGGCTGATCTCGCGGATCTGGGTGCGCGCATCGCCGCGACGCGGTGGCCCGAGAAGGAGACCGTCGAGGATCAGTCACAGGGCGTGCAACTCAAGACGATGCAGGAGCTCGCGCGCTACTGGGCCAAGGACTACCACTGGCGCAAGTGCGAGGCGAGACTGAATGCGTTGCCACAGTTCATGACCGAGATCGATGGACTGGACATTCACTTCATCCACGTACGGTCGAAGCACGACAACGCCCTGCCGCTCATCCTCACGCACGGATGGCCCGGCTCGATCATCGAGTTGCTCAACGTCGTCGGCCCGCTCACCGATCCGACCGCCCACGGCGGCACCGTGGCGGACGCGTTCGACGTGGTGATTCCGTCACTGCCTGGGTACGGGTTCTCGGGAAAGCCGACCACCGCTGGCTGGGGTCCGGAACGGATCGCCCGCGCGTGGACCGAGTTGATGAGACGCCTTGGCTACCACGAGTTCTTGGCGCAAGGCGGCGACTGGGGCGCGATCATCACCGACGTCATGGGTGCGCAGGCACCGCCGGAGTTGCTCGGCATTCACACCAACATGCCCGGCACCCTGCCACCAGAAATTTCCAAGGCGCTCGCGTCCAATGTGCTCGGTGCCGGTGACCCGCGACCGTCGGGCCTGTCGGCCGAGGAGAACCGCGCGTTCGACCAGTTGAGCTTGGTCTATACGAAGGGCATCGGCTACGCGCTGGAGATGGGGTTGCGCCCGGAGACCCTCTACGGATTGGCCGACTCGCCGATCGCGTTGGCTTCCTGGATGGTCGACCATGACGTGCGCAGCTACGACGACATCACCCATGCCTTCGCGGACGGGCAGCCGGTCGGCGGTCTCACCCGGGACGAGATCCTCGACAACATCACGCTCACGTGGTTGACGAACACCGGGATCTCGTCGGCGCGCCTCTACTGGGAGAACAAGCTCGGGTTCTGGGACATCAAGGGCGTGTCCGTGCCCACCGCGGTGAGCGTGTTCCCGCGTGAGATGTATCAAGCGCCGCGGACCTGGACCGAGCGCGCGTACCCGAACCTCATCTATTTCAACGAGGTCGACATGGGCAACCACTTCGCGGCTTGGCAGGAGCCGGAACTCTTCGCAACGGAGGTTCGCGCCGGACTTCGGGCGCTGAGGTAGAAGCCATGTCCGATCGCCTGCAGATGCCGCCTTTCGACGGGGCGACCGAGTGGCTCAATGCTGCGCCACTCGAACCCGCCGAGCTGCGCGGCCGCGTCGTCCTCGTGAACTTCTGGACCTTGACGTGTATCAACTGGCTTCGTACCGAGCCGTACGTTCGGGCGTGGTCGCGCGCGTACCAGGACGACGGTCTGGTCGTCATCGGAGTCCACACTCCGGAGTTCTCGTTCGAGCACGAAATCGACCGCGTACGGCAGGCGACCGTGGACCTTGACATCGACTACCCGGTCGTGGTTGACAACGACTACAAGGTATGGAGCGCATTCGACAACCACTACTGGCCGGCGCTCTACTTCGTCGACCGGGACGGCATCATCCGGGACTTCCATTTCGGCGAAGGACGCTACGAGCAGTCCGAGCGAAGCATCCAACGGCTGCTCGGAGTGGAGCGCGACCTCCTGTCCGTGGCGGGTCGTGGCGTCGAAGCGGAAGCCGATTGGGATCACCTGCGCACTCCGGAGACCTATCTCGGGTACGGGCGCAGCGAGCATCTCGCGTCGCCGGGCGGCGCGGGGTTTGACGAACGCCGGTCGTACGATCTGCCGGCCTGGCTCGAACTCAATCACTGGGCGCTGGCCGGCGAGTGGACGATCGGTATCGAGAATGTCGCGCTCGACGAGGCCGGCGGCACGATCGCGTACCGGTTCGAAGCTCGCGACGCACACCTGGTGCTGTCGACAAAGACGCGGGAGCCGATACCATTCCGCGTGCTACTCGACGGCGAGGCGCCGGGTGTGTCGCACGGCGTCGACGTGGACGAGGACGGAAACGGCGAGTTGCGGCACGGCCGCCTCTACCAACTCGTACGTCAGGCGGACCAGGTCGGCGAGCGCACTCTCGAGATCACGTTCGCTGAGCCTGGCGCGGAGGCGTACGTGTTTACGTTCGGATAGCTGGACGTGTCGGGCGCACAGCGGCATTGATACCGACAGGAGTAGACATCGTGGACGGTGCGACGGTTCCGGTGGCGGTCGTCACCAGCCGTACGGAGGCCGACCTGATCGTCGGCTTCCTGCGAAATAACGGCCTGAGCGCGGCGGTGTCCGCCGATGACGCCGGGGGACAGGATCCGCAGCTGCAATTGCAGGGTGTTCGCGTGCTCGTTGCGCCATCGGATGAGGCCGCCGCGCGTCGACTGCTTGCCGGCACCGAGGATGCCGTCGAGTAGTTCTGGCTCTCTCTCGCCTCGCGCGCTGCGGGACAAGGCGTTGCCTGCCAGAGCCGCGACTACCCCAGCGACCCGCGGGGCACTATCCAGTCGACCGGCTGACCTGTCACGGCTGCGATGTGCTCGAAATCGCCGTCGAAGTGAAGCACGGATGCGCCGTTGAGTTCCGCCGCTGCGGCGGTCAGCAGATCCATGACGCCGGCGACCCGGTGTTGGCTGGCCCGTGCGAGCAGGGATTGGACGTGGCGTGCGCGATCGGCGACTTCGTCGTTGCACGCGAGCGGCACCAGCCGATCTCGCGCTCGAAAGATCGCCAGATGTTCCCGCGGATCTCGTGCCGAGTAGCCGAGCTCGAGGTCGACCGTCACGAACGTCGCCAGCAGTCCGTTCACGGCGAGTTGTCGCAGCCGTGTATCGGCCTCCGGAACCCGACGCGCGACGCTATAGGCCGACGTGTCGGCCAGAAACAGCGTCGTCACCGCCGCGCGCCACGCATCACGTCCGCGTCGGTCAGGTCCGAGCCACCCAGCAGGTAGGGATCGTCAAGGATCGCGCGGGCGCGCGCGTTGCGCTCGGCGACATAGCGCAACGCTTCGTTGACAGTGTCCTTCTTCGTCGTCGTGCCGAGCTCGGCCTGAGCCGCTTCGAGGAGCGCATCGTCGAGGTCGATGATCGTCCGCATGGGTACATGATATCAAGATTTGTCGGCGGTATATACGCCGTCGTCGCGGGCCGGCGGTCGGCGACAGCGCCTCAGGTCTGGTCGGCTATTGCGGCGAGGATCTGCGCGAGTTCGGCTGGCTTGGTGAACATCGGCCAATGTCCCGAGTCGATGTCGACGAACTCGACATGCTTCGCCTTCGCGAGCTCGGGTATCTCGCCGGCGTCGATCCACGCCTTGGCGTCCGCCGGTGAGAACTCAGGACATACGAGCACAACGGGTACGTCATAGCGGCGCTCGTCGGTTAGCCGGACAACGGCCTTGGCCACACCCTCCGGCACGGGGACTGCCGCCGCCGCGATGCGTTGCTTGGCGTCGTCGTCCAGGTCGGCCGAGTCTGGGCCGTCGAACGGTCCCCACCCCGGGAACGCCATGACGCCGTCCTTGACCTCGAAGAAGTCGGCGTAAAGCTGCCCGTCGGAGGACGGGAAGCCACCGATCATCACGACCTTTGCCACCTTCTCCGGCCGTGCGTCGGCG
>DASTMZ010000011.1:0-5459 GCA_035713725.1 Micromonosporaceae bacterium | reverse complement strand
CACATCGCGGCCGACTCGGATGAAGCGGGGCCCGACGTTTTGGTAGCGCCACTGGCCGAGCGTGCGCACGGGTTTCTGGAGCACCTTCGCGACGTCGGCGGTGGTCAGCAGGCTTTCCATGGATTCCATCCTGATCGCTCCCGAATCATCTTGATGGGTACGGCGATCAGCCTGCCAGATGCTGTGCGACGTTGCAAGAACGTTGACGGACATATCAAGTTGTTGCATGATGCTCGGTGTGGCGGAGAAGAAGAATCCACTCGGGCCGGCCGGCGAGTTGACCCGGCAGACGGTGCGGACGCTGCGGCTGCGGCGGAACCTTCAGTACAAGCAGATCTCCGAAGCGCTCGCCGCGGTGGGCCGGCCGATACCGACGCTGGGTCTGTCGCGGCTCGAGGATGGCGACCGCCGAGTCGACGTCGACGACCTGGTCGCGTTGTCGCTCGTGTTCGATCTGCCCGCCGCGGGTTTCCTGCTGCCCGGCTCGTATCGGGAGGGTCAGCAGATCGAGGTGGCGCCGGGGCACATGATGCGTGCCGAGGATGCGTGGCGGAAGGTCGGCGGCGACGAGGGCTGGCCGCGCAAGGGGCTCACCGCAGAGGACGGTGTCCGGCTGGCGGCGGTGCTCGCCCCGATCGGTGACGCGGTCCGTGCCGCGCTCGCGGCCGGGGCGACACCGGGCGAGATCCGGGCATGGGTCGACAACGTCATCAAGGCCGCGGTGGTATCCGATGACCAGTGACCGATCCGTAACAGCCGACTGCGCCGGTGACGGATGCGGCGAGCGGTTCACACCGCGGCGGTCGGATGCCCGGTACTGCTCCCAGGTGTGTCGGCAGCGCGCCTACCGTATCCGTCACGAGCGGCCTCGACCGTTACGGAAGCGGAGGCCGATCACCGACGCGTGGCGCGACGCCGTATTTGACTTTCAGCGCGCCGCAGACCGCGTCGATCGGCTCATGGGAGACGACCGGTTCAAGGCGCACGCCGACGACCTATTCGCGATCGGCATGGCCAGTGTTTCGCGTGCCGGGACCGTCGCTGACATGTTCCTCGGGATCTACCGCGACACGTACCCGCTCGCGGAGGTACGACGGCGGGCCCGCGCTGCGCGATCCGTCACGCACGAGTCGGCCGGTGACAGCTGATGACCAGCGTCAGTAAGCGGGTCCGCGACGGGCGCACGACCTACCTGGTGCGGTGGCGCGACGACGCCGGGCGTCAGCACAAGCGCAGCTTCGTGCGGAAGGTGGACGCTGACCGGTACGCCACCGAGATCGGGCACACCATGCTCGCCGGCACGTACGTCGACCCGAAGCTCGGCCGGGAGACGTTCAAGGCGTACGCAGAGCGGTGGCGGGCGGTGCAGCCGTGGCGGCCGAACACGTCGACGCGGGTCGCCTCCGAACTCGGCCGGCACGTCTACCCGGTCGTCGGGGCGCGGCCCGTCGCCGCGGTCCGGCCGAGCGAGATCTCCGCGCTGGTCGCCTCGCTGAGCATCAGCCTCTCGCCGGCGACGGTGCGGGTAACGATGTCGACGGTGCGCGCGATCTTCCGCGCCGCGGTACGCGACCGGGTGGTCGCGGCGAACCCGTGCGACGGGGTGAAGCTGCCCGCCGTCGAGCGGCGTCAGGTCGTGCCGTTGACCGCCGATCAGGTCCGCGCGATCGCCACCCACCTACCGGGCCGGTACGCCGCGATCCCGGTCGTCGGCGCCGGCACCGGACTGCGGCAGGGCGAACTGTTCGGGCTACAGGTGCCGGACGTGGACTTCCTGCGCCGCACGATGCGGGTCGCCCGGCAGGTGCAGCCGCACGGTGTCGTGCCGCTGAAAACCGCCGGGTCGGCGCGCACGATCCCGCTCGGCACGGTCGTGGTCGCGGCGCTCGCCGAGCACCTGTCCCGATACCCCGCCGGCGGCGACGGCTGGGTGTTCACCGACGAGGATGGTCGGCCGCTGAACCGCCGTTCGCTCGAGCGGGCCTGGGTCGCCGCCGTGGCCGCGGCCGGCCTTCCGAAGCTCGGCATGCATCAGCTGCGGCACACGTTCGCGTCGATGCTGATCGGCGCCGGCCAGTCGGTGAAGGTGGTCGCCGAGCGGCTGGGGCACTCGACGGTGACGGAGACGCTGAACACGTACACGCATCTGTGGCCGGCCGACGAGGACCGCACCCGCGACGCGGTCGACGACGCTTTCAAGATCGACCGGCTTGCGCCCCGTGTGCGCCCCGCGAGGGGTGCGTGATCTTCATGGGTGCAGGTAGGACGCGTGTTGATCGTCTCGGCGGTCACTTCTTGATGTAGAACCGCAGCGTGAACCAGCCGGTGACGCCGGAGACCAGCGCCGCGACCACCAGCAGCAGCGGCAACATCAAGTTGATCGTGGTCCAGTGGACCGGTCCGAGCAGCGTTTGAAGCGCCTTCAACGATCCGTCTATCAGGAAGAACTTCGCCGAGACGAGCCCGCCATAGGCGATCAGCGCTCCGATCGCACCAGCAAACATCGCTTCGAGCACGAACGGCGACTGGATGAACCAGTTCGACGCGCCCACCAACTTCATCACCGCGACTTCTCGTCGCTTGCTATACGCGGCGACCTGGATCGTGTTCGCAACCAGCAGGAGCGCGGCGATGCCCTGGGCGATGGCCAGCGTGAGCGCGAGCCCTTGCAGCGCACCGAGCACCGCGAACACGCGCTTGAGCACCGCCCCTTGGTCGATCACCGTATCCACGCCGGGCAACCCGTCGTAGCCTGCCTTGATCTGCGGCACCTGGCTCGGATCCTTGAGCTTGATCCGGAACGACTGTGGCACCTGGTCCGGGGTGATCGACTGCAGCAACTGCTGGTCGCCGGACAACTGCAGCTTGAACTGGTTATACGACGCGGTCTCGTCGAGGAACGTGACGCTCGCGATGCGCGAGTCACCCTTGATCTTCGTGCTGAGCAGTTGGGTCTGGTCCGGCGTCACGGTGGTCTTCAAGAAGATCGAGACCTGTACGTTCGACAGGAACGCCTTCTTCATCAGGCCGACCTGGTGGTACATCACGACGCTGGCACCAAGCATGGTGAGCGAGACCGCCATCGTGATGATCATTGCGACGGTCATTGTGACGTTCCGCCACAGTCCGACCATCACCTCGGAGAGGACGTACTTCGCGCGCATGGCGGTCTCGGGTTCCTTTCAGCGTGCTGCGGCGGCTTCGGATTCGGGGGGAGGATTTAGCCGTATACGCCGCGGGGCTGGTCCCGGACAATCTTTCCGCCCTCGATCTCGACGACTCGACGTCGCATCTGGTTCACGATGTTGGAGTCGTGCGTGACCATCACGATCGTCGTTCCGGTGCGGTTGATGCGATCCAGCAGCCGCATGATCTCGATCGAGGTGTCCGGGTCGAGGTTTCCGGTCGGCTCGTCGGCGAGCAGGATCAGGGGCCGGTTCACGAACGCCCGCGCGACGGCGACGCGCTGCTGCTCGCCACCGGACAGCTCGTGGGGGTAGCGGTGCTCCTTGCCGCCAAGGCCGACGAGCTCGAGCACCTCCGGCACCACGCGGCGGGCGACCGCCTGCGTCTTGCCGATGACCTCCAGCGCGAACGCCACGTTCTCGTAGGCCGTCCGCGTCGGCAGCAGGCGGAAGTCCTGGAAGACGCAACCGATCGTGCGACGGAAGTGCGGGATGCGCCAGGACCGCAGCGTCGACACGTCCTTGTCGTTGACGATCACCCGGCCCTTGGTCGCCGCCACCTCGTGCAGCAGCAGCTTCACGATCGTGGACTTGCCGGATCCGGACGGGCCGATGAAGAAGACGAAGTCACCCTTGTCGATCGCGACCGACACGTTGTCGAGGGAGGGACGGGCGGCCTTCGGGTACGTCTTCGTGACGCTCTCGAGCTGAATCACGCGAGGGAGTTTACGCGGTGCAACCGTTCAGCCAAGTCGGCGCCTCATGCCGATTCGGAACATTAGGGCGCAAAATTATGGACAAACAGGGCTCAATTACCGCGAACTAGGTGTGACCTGGGTCACCCGCCGTTGGCATTCATTTCTCGACGCTTACGCCAACGGATACCTGCCTCGATGAATCCGTCGAGGTCGCCGTCGAACACCGCGGAGGGGTTGCCGACCTCATGTTCGGTGCGCAGATCCTTGACCATCTGGTAGGGATGCAGCACGTACGACCGCATCTGATCGCCCCACGAGCCGGCCACGTCACCGCGCAGCGCGTCCATCTTCGCCGCTTCCTCGGCCTTCTTCAGAGCAAGCAGCTTGGCTTGCAGCACCGCCATCGCGGTCGCCTTGTTCTGGATCTGTGACCGCTCGTTCTGACACGACACCACGATGCCGGTCGGGATGTGCGTGAGGCGCACGGCCGAGTCGGTCGTGTTCACGCCCTGGCCACCCGGGCCCGACGACCGGTAGACGTCGACGCGGATCTCGTCCTCGGGGATCTCGATCGCGTCGGTCTGCTCGACCACCGGCACTACTTCTACGGCGGCGAAACTCGTCTGGCGGCGGCCCTGATTGTCGAACGGGCTGATCCGTACAAGCCGATGCGTGCCCTGCTCGACGGACAGCGTGCCGTATGCGTACGGCGCCTTGACCACGAACGTGGCGGATTTGATGCCGGCTTCTTCGGCGTACGACGTGTCGTAGACCTCGGTCGGGTATCCGTGCCGTTCTGCCCAACGCAGATACATCCGCAGCAGCATCTCGGCGAAGTCCGCCGCGTCCACACCGCCCGCACCGGATCGGATCGTGACCAGTGCTTCTCGGGCGTCGTACTCGCCGGACAGCAGGGTCCGGATCTCGAGCTCTTCGATCGACTGGCGCAGCACGCCAATCTCGGCGCCGACCTCTTCCATCGCAGACGGGTCGCCCTCGCTCTGCGCCAGATCGAACAGTACGGCAGCGTCGTCCAATCGCCCGCGCAGGCGCTCGACCTTCGTGATCTCAGCGGTTGCGTAGGACAGCTTCGACGTGACCTGTTGAGCGTGCGCCGGATCGTCCCAGAGGCTCGGCTCGGACGCGGCCGACTCCAGCTCCGCCTTTTCCTTACGCATGCGCGGCAGATCGAGCACGGCCTCCACGTTCCGGAGGACGGCATCGAGCCCCTTGAGCTGTTCGGCGTAGTCGACGTCGGTCACGGACAACAAGATTACTGCTTGCTAGCCCAAGCGCCTGGCGCTATAGCTAGCCGAAGCGCCTGGACCTTCGGTCGGCGCACTCCTTGCTAGCCGAAGCGCCTGGACCGATGGTCGGCGCACCTGCCCTGAACGTGATACGCCAGGCGAACCGGCGAGCGGCGAAGAGTTACTTCGTGGGGGCGGTCTTCAGCCAGGCGAGTACGGCCTTGTGGTAGCCGATCGCGAACTCTTGCGCGGCGGCCGCGAAGTTCTCGCCGTCCTTGCGCATCGTCTTGACCGACTCACGAAGGTCCGCGAGCGCCTGCGTGTGGTAG
>DASTMZ010000010.1:0-18261 GCA_035713725.1 Micromonosporaceae bacterium | reverse complement strand
CGCTGGCGCACACCGGCCGCGATCGGCTTGTCCGCGGTGATCCGCGGCTCCTACCACCTCTACCAAGGCTTCGGCGCGTTCGCCGGCAACGCGGCTATGGGACTGATCTTCGCCACGTTCTACCGGCGCTACGGCCGCGTGACACCACTGATCGTGGCGCACACGATCCTCGACATCGTGACTTTCGTCGGGTACGCGTTGCTGCGGCCTTACCTGCATCGCTGGTTCCCGGGTCTGGTGCCGTAGCGGCCCGCGGGTGTCGAGCGCCGGCGTTGTCTGGCGCCGGGAAACCGACAGACCGCCGAGATAGCCTGCCGTCCATGAACGAGACGGATGGGCACCACGACTCAGGCGTCGACGGGGACGAGACCGCCAACACCCGGCGGTTGGCGCGCGACTACGTCGACAGCCTCGAACGACGCGACTGGGCACACGTCGCCGGGCTGTTGGCCGACGGCATCCTCTACGAGATGCCGCAGAGCCGTGAGCGCATCCGCGGGAAGGCGGCGTTCCTGGAATTCAACCGGACCTACCCCGGAGACTGGCACCTGCGGATACGTTACGTTGTCGCGGACGGTCACCACGCGGCCGTGCTCGTCGACGCACGGGTGAACGGCGAGCAGCAGGACGCGTGCGTCTGGCTCGCGATGTCCGACGATGGTCTGATCAACGCGATCACGGACTATTGGCCGGAACCGTCCGAGCCGCAGGCCAACCGGGCACACCTGGTCGAGCGCTATTGACTCGGCTCGCGTGACGCGGTCCCGCCACGGCCCGCACCGGCGTGATCGACACGCATGACCAACGACGGGCGGCACACCGCCGGGGAGGCACGCAGTGACGACGACCAACCAATACGACGTGGTGATCGTCGGCGGCGGGCACAATGGCCTCGTCGCGGCCGCCTACCTGGCGCGCACGGGTCGCCGCGTGGTGGTCCTCGAACGCCGGCCGCTGGTCGGTGGCGCCGCGGTGTCTGAGCATCCGTTCGGCCCGGACTACACGGTGACGTCGCTGTCCTACGTCGTGAGCTGGCTATCGCCGCGGATGGTGCGCGATCTCGACCTCGTCCGGTACGGATACCACGTCTACCCGCAGGGTCCCTACTTCGCGCCGCGCCGGGACGGCCGATACCTGTCGTTGCCAGCCGATCCGACCGCCCGCCATGCCGAGATCGCGAAGTTCTCGAAAAAGGACGCGGACGCCTATGACGCGTGGGACCGATGGTTCGCCGGCCTCGGCAAGCTCGTCGGCCCGCTGCTGCAACAGATCCCGCCGAAGCTCGGCTCGAAGCGGCCGGCCGATCTGCTCGCCCAGGCGGGGCTGGCCAGGCGGCTGCGCGGCGTCAACGTACGAGCGGCGTTCGACCTCACGCGGCTATTCACCGCAAGTCTCGCCGACGTCGTCGAGGAGCGGTTCGAGTCGGACGCGATGCGCGGCGTGCTGTCCGTCTCGGGCGTGATCGGCATGTGGGCCGGGCCGCGGAGCGCCGGCACGGCGTACGTGATGCTGCACCACCACGTCGGCGACGCCGTCGAGGGGCAGACCGGCACATGGGGGTTCGCCCGTGGCGGCATGGGTGCGGTCTCCGAGGCGATCGCCACGTCGGCGCGTGCCGGCGGTGCCGAGATCCGTACGTCGGCCGAGGTTCGCCGCATCGTCACGAGTGGCGGCCAGGTGACCGGCGTGGTGCTCGCGTCGGGCGAGGAGATCGCGGCACCGACCGTGGTGACCACGGTGCATCCGAAGATCGCCTTCCTGGACATGATCGAACCCGGCACGCTGCCGCCCGACTTCGTCGCGGACATCGCGGCCTACCAGACCCGGTCCGGCACCGTGAAGGTCAACTTCGCGGTCGACCGGTTGCCGACATTCACCTCGCATCCGGAATTCGATCCGCAGGTTCACGGCGGCACGATCGTGCTGGCCGAATCGCTGGACGATGTCGAGCAGGCGTTCCGGGACGCCGCGTCGGGCCGTCCGGCGGAGTTGCCGTTCGCGGACATCTGCATCCCGTCGGTGTTCGACGACTCGCTCGCGCCGCCCGGCCACCACATCGTGTCGATGTTCACGCAGTGGGTGCCGTCGAGCTATGCCGTGCAACCGCATCGCGACGAGCTGACGGCCTACGCGGACCGGCTTACCGCGCGCATGGAGGCGGTCGCACCGGGGTTCATCGATTCGATGGTCGGGCGCCAGGTCATCGGGCCGCATCAGATGCAGACCGAATACGGCCTGGTCGGCGGCAACATCTTCCACGGCGAGCTGACACCCGGCCAGATGTTCCACATGCGACCCGCGGCCGGCTACGCGGATCTCCGTACTCCGATCACCGGTCTGTATCAAGCAGGCTCCGCGACGCACGGCGGGGGCGGCGTGACCGGCGTGCCGGGTCGCAACGTCGTCGGCCAGATCGAGCGCGATCAGCGGCGCCGACGCTTCCGTCGATGACGGCCTACGCGGCCGCGTCGCGGTAGAAGCGGATCGCGCGCTCGCCGAGGTCGGCCACATCGGTCGCGCCAGCGAGGCTCGCGAGGATCAGGCCAGACGCGGGTACGACGCGAGACGCCGTACGCCAACCGAGCGCTCGTGTCACCGAGCCGAGCCGAGGCAGCGCCGGTGCCCGCCGACCATCATCGGCCGCTTCGCCGCTGGCCGCGCGCACGGCCGCCCGAGCCGCCCGAGCATCCGGGTAGATGCCGAGCAGCGCGAGCACCTCCGCGGCGCGAGCCGGATCAGCGGGATCGAAGCCGTACACGGCCGCGACGTCGAGGACGAGTCGCGCGTACGCCCACAGGTGGCCGGACGCGGTTGCCACCCCACCGAACGGCAGGCCGGTGGCGAGCGCGGCCAGTCCGGTACGCCGTCGAGCCGTACGGATCGCGACCCGCGCAAGCCGGTCGGCGCCGACGTCCGGGTACGTGGTGCGTAGCCACTCCGCCTTGGTGCGCGCCTCGTCGGCATACCGCGCGACCGCGGCCAGGGCAAGCGCGCTGGGGATGTGCTGCGGCTGCTGTCGTACGGTGAGCCACACGCCAGGACGCTCGCGCAATTCGGTCGCGACGGCGACCGGCGGGGCCGGTGAGGCGGGTGCGGCCTTCTTGGCGGCAGCTATCTTCTTGGCGGCCGCTATCTTCTTGGCGGGGGCTGCCTTCTTGGCGAGAGCCACCTTCTTTGCGGGAGCGACCTTCTTTGCGGGAGCGACCTTGTTGGCCGGCGTCGCCTGCACCGCGGGCGTCGCCTGCTTGGTGGGCGCAGCCTTCTTCGCAGCCGTCGACTTGGACGGCGCAGTTTTCTTCGCCGCAGTCGGATTCGCCGGTGGAACCGCCTTCGCCGCCGCTGTCTTCTGCTGTGGCGCTGCTTTCTTTGCCGCTGCTGTCTTCGTCGCGGGCGCTGTTTTCTTCGGCAAGGCGGCTTTCGGCGAGGCCGCCTGCGTGGGTGTCGCCTTCGCCGGCGGTGGCGTGGCGCCGTTATCGGTTGCCGCGGCATGTGCCGCCGCCGGGCGAGGCGGCACTGCCGAATGGCCATTGCGCGCCGGCTCGTGATGGCCTGACCCGTTCGCGGACTCCGCGGCCGCCGCGGCCAGGAACGCCGCCGCCGGTGCGGCACGTTTCGGGCCGGCCTGCGCTCCGTTTGCGGCAGGGGAATCGGTGCTCGCCGACGTCTGCGTACCCCCGTTGTCGGGTCGAGCCGGGTCGGAGGGCGGCAGGAAGAGCGCGGCGGCGGGTGTGGCCGCGATGCGCTTGCGCGGTGTGATCTCCGGGTCGGTGGACCGATCCGGGCGCGGCTCCTGCCCCATGCTCGTGCAGCCTAATATCCGCGGTTCATCATCACCGGCCGGCACGCGCGGGCGGCGCCTGTCGGGCCGGTCGGATGGCACGTTGCGACGCTGGTAGTCGCTTTGCCCGGTTGCAAGCCGGCCTGTATTCTCGACCGGCGGTGGTCTGGCAGGCCATCGGGGAGGCTTCGCCTAGTTCGGTCTATGGCGCCGCACTGCTAATGCGGTTGGGGTGTTAAGCCCCTCCCGGGTTCGAATCCCGGAGCCTCCGCGTTTGGCCGGTCTGTACACTGGTCAGGCACTCGCGCCCGTAGCTCAACGGATAGAGCATTTGACTACGGATCAAAAGGTTGGGGGTTCGAATCCCTTCGGGCGCGCTCTCCATCGGCCCGGCGACCTGCGGAATCGTGGGCGCCGGGCCGGTTCGCGCCATGCGGTGGCGCTGGCTAGTTCGCGGACTGTCGCTGCCGACCCGGCACAGGCCGGCTATTGTTTCAGTCCCGTCCGGTCTGTTTCGATCACGCCAAATAGCCTGGGTACGTTGGGGGAGAAGATGACCTTCGTACGGTCTGCGGCGCGCATTACGTGATGGATGAGCGTGTTCAGAAGGTGACCGAACGCGATCAAGGACGCGCGTACGGCACGCTCTTGCTCGCCTTCGCGGCCGACCCATGCGAGCGATGGCTGTATCCGGATGCGGCTGAGTATGTGGCGCATTTTCCGCGTTTCCTAGAAGCGTTCGGCGGTGCCGCATTTAGCACCGACACCGCGTGGCAGTTGGACGAGTTCGCGGCGGTGTCGCTGTGGATGCCGCCAGGCGCCGCACCCGACGGCGACGCGATCGTCGAGGTGCTGCGCGGTAGTGTCGCGCCGGCCAAACATGCGGACTTGTTTGCGGTGCTCGACCAGATGAACGAGGCGCATCCCGCGTTCGCGCACTGGTACCTGCCCTGGTTCGGCACTGACCCGTCGGCGCAGGGCCGAGGGCGCGGGAGCGCACTGATGACGCATTGCCTCAGCATCGTGGACGTCGAGGCGGTGCCGGTGTATCTGGAGACCCCGAACCCACGCACGATCCCGTTCTACCGGCGCCACGGATTCGACGTCACCGGCACCTTCCAAGCCGGCGCCTGCCCACCACTGACCGGCATGTTGCGACCCGCGACGAACTGACCGTCCACGCTCTCGGCCGGGTACGGTGAGCGGGCCCGCAACCGTACGACGCCGAAGGACCGGACGACGTGTACGAAACGATCAGTGGTGACGACCTGCCGGTTCTCGGGCCGTACTCGCCCGCGGTCCGCGCGGGTGACCTCGTTTTCGTGTCCGCGCAGGCCGGCATCGATCCGTTCACAAAGGACGCGCCGGCAACGGGCGGCTTCGACGCGGAGTGCCGCCAGGCGATCGCCAACCTGGCCCGCATCCTCGGACGCGCCGGCACCGACCTGCGACACGTCGTCCGCACCACGGTCTTCTACACCGACCTTGCCGACATGCCGGTGATCAACGCGGTCTTCGCCGACGTGTTTCCGACCCCTCCGCCGGCGCGATCGTCGGCGCTGGTGGGTCTGCCCGGTGGTCGACGCATCGCGATCGACGCGATCGCCGTTATGCCCGAACATCGTGGCGACGCCTGACGATCGCCGCTCGGGGGCAACGGGTCCGCGCCCGCTCGGATGATCCACGACGTTTTGTTACTCGATCGTAACATCGGCCGCCACCGGTCACCGGTGGTAGCGCTGTGTGGGCGGCTATGACCATATTGGACCTGATTTCGAACACCTCCGTCAGTACGAGTGGCGTCGGTCACGTTGCGGATCGTGACTCTCTTGCCCGTCGCCCGGTTACCAACGAGTAGCCAAGGCTCTTGTCCGGCCTCCGGGCATCCGGCACGATCTCCGGCAGCCCACGCCGCGACGCCCCAACGCGACCGGCGGGCTCACGTACCGACCGACGGTCGACGGGCCGCGCGGCACCGGTACGTGCGGTGACCGCTACGTCAAAGGAGGACCTGCGTGGGAGATCAGAAGCAAGCCACCGAAGGTGGTACCCGCTGGCGCCGGTTCGCGGCCGCCATCGTTCCGACCGTGCTCGTGGTTGGCGCGCTCGGCGCGGGAGTCGCGAATGGCGCCGTGCCGGTGTCGTTCGCCGTGTCCGGTGTCCAGTTCGTCGTCACCGCGTCCGAGCTGTCGGGTACGGACTTCGTGCAGTACGGCTCGATCGTCCAGGAGAAGAACGGCACGCCGCACGCGGTCGCAGTCTCGGAGATCGGCAGCGCGGATCTGACCGACCTGTGTCAGTCGGTCGCGCAGCCGACACCGTTCGGAACAGTCGTGTTGAAGCTCACCGCGGGCTCTGGCGAGACCAAGGCGCACGCGGACAACCTGCTCATTGACATGACGGAGCTGAGTGGCGACGCGACGTTCACGCACATCAATATCGGCCAGGACGCTTCGACCCTCTCGAGCCATGGGGTCGCGGGCGGCTTTGGCCAGGCCGCGGACGAGGTCAAGATCATCAATCTTCGGCAGACCGCGTGGGCAACCACCGCGGGCACGTTCACTCTGCCGGGTCTGAGCCTGACTCTCGGCAGCACCGGCTGCTAGTTCGCGAGGCGCGGGTCCCGTGGATCGAGACCACGGGGCCCGCGTCGCGTTGAACGGCCGCGTACGCAAGCCAACCGCGACGGGCCGTTCCACGCACCGCACGTTGACATAGAACCTGCAGAGGAGCAACACATGACCGTGGACGCGACGGCGGCGCAGGATGGTCGGTTCACGCGCGGGCGGCGCGCCTTCCGGCAATGGCGGAAGGCCCGTCCGTTCTGGGGCGGCCTGTTCTTGATCCTGAGCGGTCTCGAACTCCTCTACAGCGGCAATCTGAGCCTCGGCAACATCGAGATCCACCTCGGACTCATCGGGTTCTACTCGTACATCATTCCGCTCGTGGTCGTGCTCTGCGGCGCGCTCACCTGGACGCTGCCGTCGCAGCGCCTGTTCTACGGCATCGTCGGCAATGCGGCCGTGGTGTATTCGATCGTCTCGGTGAATCTCGGCGGCTTCTTGATCGGGCTGCTGCTGGGCATCGTAGGCGGCGCGTTGAGCATCGCGTGGGTCCCGGACAAACGCCGCTACGACCGCGGCACGCAACCGACTGTGGCCGGACCCGATGACGATGCCGACGGAGCGGGACCGGACGACGCGGCTGACGGGCTGCCGACCGAGACCGACGTCCCCGACCCGAACGACTTCTTCGCTCGGCCAACCGACGTCGACGCGACCACGTCTGCAGATGGAGTCGGAGTCCCGACCCAGCAGCACAGACCCGAGCAGAACGTGGAGGGTGAGCAGCGCCACCCGTTTCGCGTCCGGCGTCATGCGCTAGACGACTCTCAGCGGCCGGCCAACGATCCTGGCCGCCACGGTGGGCGAGCGCTCGTCATCGCCGTGGTCGGGACGACGCTGGCCGCGTCCGCAGCCTTTGCGGTGCGGTACGCCGCCCCGGCCGCCGCCGACACGTGTACGCCGACACCGCTCCAATCCGCGATCGCCCGCGCCGTTGGCCCCTCGGCCAGCAACAAGCGCGGCGGCGCAGCGGGCAGCGTCGCAGGCCGCACGGCGGGCGCATCGACCCGCGCAAGCTCGCCGGCCGCTGGCACCGGCGGAACACCCACCGGCGGATCGCATCGCGGCAGCGCTAACGGGACCGGATCTGCCGCCGCGGCGCCAGTCACCTCCAACGGCAAACAGCCGAAGCCGGTCGCATCGCTCGTCGGCGGCGTGTTCGGGTTGTTGGGCGGCGTGTTGCCGGCGGCGACCGATTCACCCAGCGACCCGCCGAGTGACCCGCCCAGCGCGCCGCCGACCGAGTCACCGAGTCCGAGCGCGGCGCCGACCGAGAACCCGACGCCGACCGAGGGCCCGTCGCCGACACCGCGACCGACGGTGACGTCCAAGCCGAAGCCCACGCCGACAGCGAGCGGCCGAACTGCGACAACTCGTCCGAGGCCGGTGCCGACGGCCACACCGACGACCACACCGACGACCTGCCGGGCGACGCCGAAGACGTTGGCCGTTGCGCCCGGACAGCCCACGGTCAACGAAGTCCCGTCCACACAACGGGCCGCCTTGTTGACCATGAGCGGTCTCTCGTACGACGGCAACGTCGCGCTACCGACCGCGAACGGCACCATCGAGGTGATGCAGTTCTCGATGACGTCGTCGACGTCGACGCCGTTCGAGCTGGACGTGCCGGTCGGCGATCACGAGATCGTCATCACCAGTTCGTCACTGACTGTCTCCGGCACGGTGAAGTTCTTCACGACCGAGATCAAGGGGAACCTGGATGGCGCGGTACCGATCGACTTCACGCCGTCGTCGCCGCCACCGTTGACCGTTCCGGAGCTGTTCTTCACCGACGCTGTCATTTCGCTCGTCTTCGTGCAGTCGACGACGTTGACGGCCGACGCGCTGACGATTTCGCCGAGCTGACGACTCCGCCGAGCTGACGATCTCCGCGACTAGCGGCATTCGTCGCGGCAACCTTTGGGCTAGCTGTCGACGTCTTGGGTGTCACACGGCCGAGCGACGGCCCGACACGGGAGACGACGATGACGCGCAGGCTCCGACGGCAACACATTCTGTCCGCCGTCATGGTCACCACCTTGGCGGCCGCGGCCACCGGCTGCGCGCACGCCAGCCACCGCACCGCGCCGCGCGCCTCATCCGGACCCGGCACGTCGCTGACCGCGAACGAGAACGTGAACCCGCCGAACCCGGACGCACCAACCGTGACCGACGGCAGCTCGCGTGTCGTCATTGGCGGCGCTCCGGTGACGTTCGGCTCCGCCGTGCACGATGCCTCGTGGTCGCCCGACGGTTCCCGGTTGGCGTACGTCGACGCGGACGGCAACATCGCGACGGCGCGACCGGACGGCACTGACGTACGCGTCCTGACCCGAGCCGGCGCGCAAGTGAAGCGGGCGCACCCGACGTGGGCGACGGGCGGCAGCTCGATCGTGTTCTCCGAACGTGGCGCCGACGGCGTGTGGCGTCTCGAGCGGATCGGGAGCAACCTCACCGCTGCGAATCAGACCGAGGACGTGCAATATCTCGATGGCGACGAGTCTGCCGGCGACAGCGCGCCGAGCGCCGCCTCGGCGTCCAACAGCGTGCCGAACGACTACTCGGTAAATCGCCTCGCCTACCAGCACGCCGGCGCACACGGCCCAGAGGTGTGGATCCTCGACGAGAACCAGCGTGAGCCGGTGGCGGTCAAGGTCGCGGCCGGCAGCGATCCGGCCTTGGCGCCGGGCGGCGGCAGCGTCGCGTTTATCGGGACGAGCGGTCAGCTCTACGTCGAGAAGATCGCCGACAAGTCGGCCAAGCCCGTGCAGGTGACGTTCGGTGCGACCAGCGTCGGCTCGCCAGCGTGGTCGCCGGACGGCAAGCGCATCGCGTTTCGTACCGCGACGACGATCGAGTCCGTGTCTGCTACGCCGGCCGGCGCCAACGCCAACCCGTCCCGCGTCGAGTCGACGACCCCGGGCACACCGACGTACCGGCCACGGCAAGCCACCACGGCCGTACGGTTCGCCGAGTCCGACCCGATAGCCGCGGCGATCACCCTGTCGCGAACACGGTGGCTCAACGCACCAAAGAACGGGAACTTCACCGAGGCCCTCGACCGCTACGCCGGGACGGTGGTCCTGGTTGACCTGGACGACCCGGCGGCCGCTCCGGTCGCGTCGCAGTTCAGCGGTGGCGGCGGGCCGCTGCTCTTCGTACGCGGCGGCGTTCTCGACGCCCGGGTCAAGGCGGAAATCCGGCGGGTGCTGGTGCCGGGCAATGGTTTCATCGACGCCGTCGGAGCGGTGTCGGACGGCGTCGTCGCCGCGCTCACCAGCCTGGGCTACGAGGTGGACCGGGTGCCCGGCCAGCGCGATCCGGAGCCGGACTCGTTTGTCGGAGCCACTACGGCGGTCGTCGTGTCTAGTCGCGATCAGGCGGCCATCGCCAACATCAACGTGGTGCTCAGTGCGCTTCGCACCACGCCGTTGTTCATCTCGTCCGCGACGCTGAGCCCGGCGCAGCGCGCCGCCATCAACGCCATCGACGACCTGCCGCCGGGCCAGACCTCAACGGCGACGCCAACCGTCTACGCGATCGGCGCCGACGCGGCCGCCGCATTGCACCCCGCGTGGTCCGGTCGACCGGCCATGAACGTGGTCGAGATCGTCGGCGGGGACGGCGCGACCGAGTCGGTACGCCTGCTCGAGGCGTACGCCTACGGGCCGACCACAATTGCGCTGGCACCAACGTCGTCGTGGCAGCTGCAAATGCTCGCGGCCTCGACCGGCTGCCCGGTGCTCCTGGTCGACCCGACCAAGGGACTCGATCCGAGTGCCGTGACGTTTCTGGTCGGCGCGAACGGCTCGATCTCGACCGTCTACGCGTTCGGTGACGCTGCAATGGTTTCGGACACCGCGCTCGCCAACGCCGGCACCGCGGTGAGCGGACCGGGCGGCGTCACGACCGCATCGCCCGCGCCGTTGCGCTAACGTCCGGCGGGCTCCGGTCGCCGCGCGCTATCGGTACGTGGCCGCTCGACGAACGGCCGCGTCCTCGTCGTCGAGCAGGTACGACGGGCAGACGTCGAGCGGCATCGGATCGGCCGTCGTGGCGGCCAACATGTCCCGTAGCTCGGACAGGTGCTCGGTGCCGAGCAAGTGCGGTCGCACGGACGTCACACCGTCGAACCGGAACGCGACCGTGTCGCCGAGCTCGAACTCGTACGACCGGAAGCCAACGACCGCACCGCCGACACCGCCGACCTCGCCACGCGCGGCGCCACGTGATGCCACGAATCCACCGATGCTCACGTCGACGCCACGCCGGGCATTGGGTCGTGCGAGGTACGGGCAGACGATGGCCGCGTAGAGCATGCACACCAAGTGCCCGGGAGCCTCGGCAGTCGGTGCGCGGTTCTGGTAGCGCGCGCCATCAGTCGCCGCGTCGGCGATCGCTTGGGCTTCCGCGCCGGCGACCACTCGGTGCACCGGAGCGTCACCTAGCGCTGTCCCGCAGATGGAACATCGCCGCTCGACCGCACAGATCAACGTCCGCGACGTGCTGGTGGCGGCGAACGTCGGTCGGCCGTCGAGCCACGGCGTGATCGCCGGCACCGGGTAGTCGCGATCGTCGCGCGGTCGTGCCGCAACTGCTGGCGGCATGGGTACGCGGTCGGGCTGCACGACGTCATTCAACACGAGCGAGGCGAGCCGCCGGGGGTCACGCAGTCAGCGTTCCGCAGTGCCACCGCGAACGCGCCAACCACGTCACGACCCGATCCGCGCAACACCACGCCAAAACGGACGCCCACCGGAAGTGGACGCCCGTTTTGGCACATCGGCGCGGCAGGGTTACAGCCGGTCCAGAGCCGCCTTAAGCGGGTCAAGACCAAGCGCGCCGAGGTTCAGCGCGTCCCGGTGGAACGCCTTGAGATCGAACGCCGAGCCCTTGCGAGCCTTGGCATCCTCGCGAGCCTGCATCCAGATGCGCTCGCCGACCTTGTACGACGGCGCCTGGCCCGGCCAGCCCAGGTAACGGTTCAGCTCGAAGCGCAGGTTCTCGTCTGGGATGCGGCAGTGCGCGCGGAGGAACTCCCAGCCGAGTTCCGGAGTCCAGCGCTCGCCCGGCCGCCAGGCGAACGGGTTGTCGCGCGGGATCTCGAGCTCGAGATGCATGCCCAAGTCGACGATCACACGGGTGGCACGGAACGCCTGACCGTCCAGCATGCCGAGCTTGTTGCCCGGGTCCTCGAGGTAGCCGAGCTCGTCCATCAAGCGCTCGGAGTAGAGGGCCCAGCCCTCGCCATGGCCGGAGACCCAACACAGCAACCGCTGCCAGCGGTTGAGCAGCTCGGCTCGGACCGCGGTCTGCCCGACCTGCAAGTGGTGGCCGGGTGCGCCCTCGTGGTAGACCGTCGTGACCTCACGCCACGTGGAGAACTCGTTGATGCCGGCCGGCACCGCCCACCACATCCGGCCCGGCCGCGTGAAGTCCTCGCTGGGGCCGGTGTAGTAGATGCCGCCGTCCGATGTCGGCGCGAGCATGCACTCGATGCGGCGTACCTGTTCGGGAATGTCGAAGTGGGTGCCGTGCAGCTCGGCGATCGCCTGGTCGGCCAGCTGCTGCATCCAGTCGCGGAACGCCTCCTTGCCGGCGATGTTGCGGGCCGGCTCGGCGTCGAGTGCCGCGACCGCGTCGTCGACCGAACCGCCGGGCACGATCTTGTTCGCGACATCCCGCATCTCCGCCTCGAGGCGGGCAAGCTCCGCAAAGCCCCATGCGTACGTCTCGTCGAGGTCGACCTTCGCGCCGAGGAAGTAGCGCGACGCGAGCGCGTACCGGTCACGGCCCACCGCGTCCTTGTCGGCGCCGCGTGGCGCCATCTCCTCGCGCAGGAACCGAGCGAAGTCGGACGTCGCCTCGCGGGCCGCGGCGCCGGCCGCGTCGAGGTCGGACTTGAGTGCGTCGGGTACGTCGCCGGCGGCGTTCACACGTGCCACGAGGCCCGGGAAGAAGTTGTCCGCGGCGGCGTCGGTCCACGAGTCGCACTGCTTCGCGATCTCGAGCATCTGGTGTCGCGACGAGACGTGCCCGGCATCGGCGGCCTCGCGCAGCGTCTGCTTGTACTGCTCGAGGGCGCCCGGCATCGCGGCGAGCCGCTTGGCAACATTCGACGCCGCGCTGTCGCCGGCCATCGGCATCAGGTCGAAAACCGACCGCATGTTGTGCAGCGCGCTGGAGATCACGTTCAGCTCGCTGGTCGTCTCACCGGCGTCGTAGCGCTCGACGGCGAGACCGAGCCGCTCCTGCATCGCCTCCTTCGCGACGCGTTCTCGCTCGGTGGCCGGTTGCGCGGCGTCCAGCGCGGCGAGCGTACGGCGGTCCAGGTCGGCGAGCGCGGCGAAGCCGGCCGGCGACGCGTCGGTCAGCCGGTCGTCGTACCCACCGATGCCGACGTACGTGGCGCCAACCGGTTCGAGCGGCGCCCACTCCTGCACGTACTTGCTTGCGATGTCATCGATTTGTCCCACGAGGTACGACCCTACGTGACCGGGACGGCGATCGGACCAGCCCCCGGCACCGAGTGCGAGGGCGCGGCGAGGGTGTTCGGTCGCACCTTCGAGCGCGGCCGTGCTTAGCCGTGCGTTCGCGCCCAGGCGACGAGGTCGTCCGCGGACCAGGTGTTGACGATCCGATCCGCCGGTACGCCGCATATCGCGGCACGCGTGCAACCGTTGTCCAGCCAGTCGAGTTGGCCGGGCGCATGTGCGTCGGTGTCCAGCGCGAAGCGGCAACCCGCGTCCAACGCCTGGCTGAGCAGGCGCTTCGGTGGGTCGAGCCGATCCGGCCGGGAGTTGATCTCGACCGCCTTGTCATGCTCGACACAGGCGGCGAACACCGCGGCCGCGTCGAATTGGCTCTCCGGACGGGTACGGCCGGCTCGGTGCCCCTTGTCGCCCTCGCCGGCCGCGGCGACCTTGCGACCCGTACAGTGCCCGAGGATGTCGAGATGCGGGTTCGTGATCGCCCTCAGCATGCGACGCGTCATGACATCGGCGTCGTCGCGCAGCCCGCTGTGCACCGAGCCGACCACCACATCGAGCCGCGCGAGCAACTCGTCCTCCTGGTCCAGTGAGCCGTCCGCGTTGATGTCCACCTCGATCCCGGTCAGGATCCGGAACCCGTCGGGCAGCTGGGCGTTGATGTCGTCCACCAGCGACAGTTGCTGGCGCAGTCGCGCACCGGTCAGCCCGCGTGCCACGGTCAGCCGAGGCGAGTGGTCGGTCAGCACCATGTACTCGTGCCCGAGTTGTACGGCGGCGAGCGCCATCTCCTCGATCGGTGAGCCGCCGTCCGACCAGTCGGAGTGCAGGTGACAGTCGCCACGCAGCGCGTCACGCAACGCCTGTGCCGCCTCGCCGACTTCGCTGCCCTCGGCGGCCTGCAGCCGGTGTAGGTAGTCCGGCACCTGGCCGGCGAGGGACTCGGAGATGCAGCGCGCCGTCACGTCGCCGACGCCGGGCAACTCGGCCAACGTACCGGCGCTCGCCCGCGCCTCGAGTTCGGACACATCCAGGCCGGCAACGGTCTTCGCGGCGCTGCGGAACGACCGCACGCGGAACGTGGACTCGTTCGCGCGCTCCAGGAGAAACGCGATCTGCCGCAGGTCGGCTGCCGGGTCGCGAGCCGCGTTCGTCGCTGACATGGTGCCGAATCTACGCGTGCGCTCGTTCAGTCGGCCGGGCGTACCGCGGTCACCGTACGGCGATCCTTCGACACACCAGTGATCCAGCCGCCCGCCCGTCCGAGCCGTGCAAGCACGTCCGGCTGCACGGGAAGGTCGGCAGGCAGGCTGGGTGCCGGCGGCCACCCACGACGAGCCGCGGTCGCGGGCGCGAACCAAGCGCGGAGCGCCGCGATCGGATCGCCGCTGTGCAGCGCGTCAGCGGCGGTGTCCAGCTCATCGGCGAGGGCGGCCAGGCATGCGGTGACGGCGGCCGCGTTGCCGCCACACATCCCGGCACTGAGCTCCGCCGGGCTCGCGGCAACGCGGGTCCCGTCATGGAAGGAACCGGCGCCGAGCGACAGAGCCAGCGGGTTGTCGGTCGCGATCCGCATCAACGCGGTGGCGACCAAGTGGGGTACGTGGGAGATCGCCGCGACCGCCGCATCATGTTCGGCGGCTGTGGTGGGCACGACGCGGGCGCCGAGGGACGTCGCAAGCGTCGCCACATCCAACCAATCATCGATGTGTGTTTCGTCCGGCTCCAGGCACAGCGCCCATGCGGCACCACGGAACAGCTTCGCGTCGCCGGCCGCGAAGCCGGCGGTCTCCCGGCCGGCCATCGGATGCCCGCCGACGTAGCCGGCGAGCGACATGCCGGATCGGCGCCATCGGTCGTTGATGACATCGCGCACCGGACCCTTGACCGACGTGACGTCCGTGACCAAGCCGCTGAAGCCGCTGGTGGCGAGTTCGTCGACCACTCCGGCAACGGCCGGCCAGGGCACCGCGAGCACGACGAGATCGGCGTTCGCGGCCGCCTCCGAGGCGGACGCCGAGACATGCCAACGGTTGGCTGGTCGGGCCTGGCCGGCGGCGGTTCGCGCCATCGCGCGGGTGGCCGGGTCGGTGTCGTAGCCGTGCGTGTCGTGGCCGGCGGCCGCGACCGCGCGCAGCATGGAGCCGCCGATCAGTCCCAGTCCGACCACCGCGATGCGCATCGCCCGACCTCCTCGTCGCGAATCGTCGCGCCACCGGCGAGTTGGCGGGCACCGGCCATTGGCCCGCGCGCCGAGCGGCGATGTCAATCTACGTGCCCGGCATCGTCGGCTCGGGTGCGGCTTCGCACCAGCGCGAGGGCCACGGATGGTTAGGCTTTGCGAGGGAGGTGGCGGGTGTGATCGATGTACCGGTGCCGGAGCCCGGCGCATCGCGGGACGCCGGTGATGGCGCGACGCGGCCGCCGGACGGCTCGTGGCATGCCGCATCCACCCCGCCGGCCTGGCACGGTCCATCGTCGGCGCCACCCTGGCGAGGTCCGTCGTCCGCGCCGCCGTGGCGGAGCCCATCCTCGGGTGCCCCGTGGCACGGGTCGGCGCCGCCGTCCATGCCGCCCGGTGCGCGCCGCCCGCCGCGACTCATCCCGCCCCGATCCCATCGACCGATCTACCGAGAGCCGCTGCCGGCCCGGCCGGGCGGGGTGGTGATCGGCGCCGGCGCGGGTGCCGTGTGGATGCTGCTGTTCGCGCTCATCGGCCATGGCGTACGCGGCTACTGCTGGTGGTCGATCGGCGCGGCGCTGGCGGCTTGGGCGGCCTGTGCGGTGGTGGCGCGATCGGGCGACCGCGGTGTCGCGGCCGGAGCCGCGATGTCGACGGGCGTGGGTCTTGCGATCGTGGTCAGCGTGATCATTTCGCACTGGGCCGGAGGCCACTGGCCGCTTTGGTAAGTCGGCGGGCACCGCAAAATGAGCACGTGTCGTAATCATGCGATTGCACGCCGAGATGGCTCTTGACGTGCGCGAAGACATTCGCCAATCTCATTCACATGTCGACTCCGCTGCCTCGGCTCGACCCCGATCGCCGCCGCCGTCGAATGTTTCTTCTTGCCGAACGAGCCGATGCCGCGGCGCAGCGCATTCGTCTGCGGCCCCAGCGCGCACGCATGATCCGCATCCGCGAAATCGTCGACAGTCGGCGGCGTCTAGCGAGCTGACGCGCCGCTCGAGTTTGACGCGCGTTCACGCGCCGCAGAGTTGTCGCACAGGGTGTGAGATCGTTTCGGCCACAACGCTGGCGTTGCGGGGCAACGTGCCGTCCAATTGGATAACGTCGGGCGGTAACAGCGTCGCCGCGTAGCGGAGCCGCAAGACGCCCATATTTAGAGTCGTACGACCCGGGGGAACCGTGTCCTATTTCGCCGCCGCGGTGGTTCGTGGCCCGAAGGGCTGGTCAGCGGCTGAGGTTGACCTCACCGGCGCGGCCGACATCGAAGAGGTCGCCGACCGACTGCGCGACGTAGACAATGACGCCGACGTTTCCGTCATGTTCGTCGAGTCCGACGACGCGTACCTGGTCGTGCTCCGCCTCGACGAGGGCGAGGACCTACGGGTGTTCGGTTCGGACAAGGTGTTCGGCCAGGAGAGCCGGCTCGGGGCATTGCTACTCGGCGACATCGAGGAGCCAGTGCTGGAGATCGAAGACGTCACTGACGAGGACGAACCGTCGTCCGACGAGGAGCCCGAGCCGCGCGGCGCTATCGAGTCCGACGCCGACCCGGTCGGTGATGCCGACCTGCTGGCCGACCTCGGCGTGCCCGCGCACCATCTGCTGGAGTTGTGCGCGCACGAGGGCATGATGCCCGCCGACGTGACCGCCGAGGTGTGCTCGATGATGGGCTGCGCGGACGAGATCGAGGAGCTTCGCGAGGTGTGAGCCCGACCGAACACGAGGCGTGGATGCGGCGCGCCATCGACGTGGCCACTCCGCCCGATCCGGCAGCCGGCGACGTCGCGGACGTACCGGTCGGCGCAGTGGTGTACGCACCGGATGGCACCGAACTCGCGCACGCACGCAACGCCCGCGAACGTACCGGTGATCCGACCGCACACGCGGAAGTTCTCGCCATGCGGCTCGCCGCGTCGGTGGTCGGCACGTGGCGACTCGACGGCTGCACGTTGGTGGTGACGCTGGAACCGTGCACGATGTGCGCCGGTGCGCTCGTGCTCGCACGGATCAGCACGCTCGTGTTCGGCGCGTGGGAACCGAAGACTGGCGCGGTCGGGTCGCTGTGGGACGTGGTGCGCGACCGTCGCCTCAACCACCGTCCCGAGGTGTACGGCGGCGTCTTGCAAGACGAATGCGCCGCGATGATGCAGGCGTTCTTCCGGCCGTACCGCTGAATTGCCGTAGCGGTGGTGGCCGCACCAGCTAAATCGTCTGTGGCGCGATCACCGTGTCGAGCGCGACCTGGACCATCTGCGCGAACGTCTGCTGTCGTTCGTCGGCCGTGGTGTGGGCGCCGGTCCGGATGTGGTCGCTGACCGTGAGAATGGTCAGCGCCCGGGCGCGGAACCGGGCGGCGAGCGTGTAGAGCGCGGCGGACTCCATCTCGACGGCGAGGACGCCATACAGCGCGAGCTTGTCGAAGAGATCCGGGCGATCGGTGTAGAACGAGTCGGCAGCGAGCACCGAACCCACCCGCATCGGGATGCTGTGCGCTTCGGCAGCGTCCACCGCGGAGCGGAGGAGACCGAAGTCGGCGACCGGTGCGTAGTCGATGAGGCCGTCGAAGCGCACGCGGTTCATTGCCGAGTCGGTGCACGAGGCACTCGCCGCGATGACGTCACGAAGCTGCAGATCGTCGGTGATCGCTCCGCAGCTGCCGACGCGGATCAACGTGGTGACGCCGTATTCGGCCATCAGCTCGTGCGCATAGATCGACGCGGACGGCATACCCATGCCGGAGCCCTGTATCGAGACTTCGACGTCGTGATAGCGACCGGTGAAGCCGAACATGTTCCGGACCGTCGAATAGCACTCGGCGCCGTCCAGGAACGTGTCGGCAATCCACTTCGCCCGCAACGGGTCGCCCGGCAACAGCACTCGTGGCGCGATCTCGCCGGGCTGCGCGCCGATATGGGTACTCATGGCCACGATCCTGCCAGGCGACGAGATCCGCCGTCGGCAGCCCTCCTCGGCCGGCGAGACCGCACCGATGCGCGGGCGGCGTTTCCCGGGCGGGCGGCCGCATACCCCGGCCTTGGCTCCGCGGGCGGCCGCATACCCGGCGGCACCAGATCGGCCAAGTCGGGTAACCTACTCGGCGGTGGCGTGTCCGAGTGGCCTAAGGAGCACGCCTCGAAAGCGTGTGAGGGTGCAAGCCCTCCGCGGGTTCAAATCCCGCCGCCA
>DASTMZ010000009.1:0-16332 GCA_035713725.1 Micromonosporaceae bacterium | reverse complement strand
AGCTTGCCGAGCTCGTGCAGGGTAAGGGCGCCGACGCACCGTTGTGCTTCACATGCGGTACGAAGATGCGTCCGGCCGGCAGCTGCTACGTCTGCGAGGGATGCGGCTCGACGAGCGGCTGCAGCTAGGTCACGCCGTAGTCGCCACACATGTAGACCGTTGGACGTGCGCGACGTTGAACGGGCCGATCGAGTCGTCACGGATGGCGTACTAGTCAACGGCACCGGACGCTAAGTCACCCGGGTAGGTCTCGCCCAAACCAGACCTACCCGGATGATGGCGGAGATGGAATACGCGTTTTGTGCCGCTCATCGCGCTGTGGAAGGCCCGTCGGCTCAACGTCGACCTCGGTCAAGGTCAATCTGCTCGACCGAGCATTTCAGTTTCCACGAATTTAACTGGCCACCGTGAAAATCGCGTTCCCCAAGGAGACGCCGGGTTCGGATTGCCGATCAAGTGACTCCAACTCGATGACGGCACCACCCAGAACGCGACGCGTCGAGTGTGCACGTCCCGGCAGTGGCCGGCGATTTCGAAGACTGCAACAACGGTGTTGTTCGACACCACGGCGAGCACATCGCCGATCGCGCCGAACGTGTCGAGCTTCTCTTGCGTGATGAGCCAGGAACCGAGTGACGAACACGGCCATGACGCCGCGTACGCCGGGTCGAACTTATCTATGCGCACAACGATCATTTCGGCTCAATGGTTCAATCTCGGTACCGGCCCTGCAGCAGGAGATCGGTGGCCCGTTGCTCGACGGATGCAAGCTCGATCCGTCCACTCAGAGCGGCACAGCAGTCCGAGTCCGCGACAGTCTCGAGACTTTCTCGTCGAAGGGTCTGATCTCGACGACCTTCTGTGCATGGCACGAAACCGACAGCCTCTCTAGATCCCAACGATAGATGTAGATATGTAGATTAACGCTAGCTCACGTCGCCGTCATGTGCATCAAGACCAGGCAGCGTCGCAGCTCGAAAGGCGTAGCACCTCAACTCCGCAGCGTCTCGCGTCAAGCCGAACGTCGGCTTTCCAAAGCTGCGTGTTAGCGCCCTGTCTGCGCGACTGGCAGAGGGAGGTCAACTAGGCGCCGCTCACCACGAACACGAGCTCCGCGCCCAAGGCGACGGAAGTTTCAACGAGCCGTCGTCCCGACATCCGCGCACCGACCGAATGTCGAAGGCTATCTATGCAGAGCTCAGCGCCGGGGAGTGACAGCCAACTTCGTCGCGGCGCGTTGCACCTCCTTGACGATGAGGGCGTCCTGCACGTTGCACCGGCCCACGAGCGTTGGGAGACTCGACGCGATCTCTGACGCTGGCAGCGCGGTGATGGTTGCTGCGACGCCCAGCGCTCCCGCAAGGCAAGCGAGCAATACCGCCCGTTCGCCAGCATCTGCGGCCCTGCGCGGTGACTGCAGGAGTCCATAAACCCAAGCAAGCGACTCCTCCGCAGCGTCCCTTCGCCTCGGAATGTAGCGAGCCCCACGCAAGGAGGACCGGTGTTCATCGATGAGCCCTCTCTTGACGAGGGTCCCGGCAACCCCGAGGTACAACTCATTCCGGAGCACTGTGATCCAGTCTGATGTCGCGTAGAGCGTCGGTTCGCTCTCGTAGATGCGCGTTAGCACGTACTGTGCTGCCTCGTCATGATGCTGGTATTGAGTGACTCGGACGATCTCGGTGCTGTGCTTCACCGTGACCGACGAACTCATTGTGAGCTCTAACAGGGCAGCGCCCGCCAGACCGACGCCGATCAGGTCGAGCGCGATCTGTGCCTTTCCGCTATTCGTGTCATGCGTCAGCAGAAACACCCTGTCGACAATGGATAACCCGGGTGCGGGCGCGACCGCCCATGGCGGGTTGCCGTATTGATGCGCCACGTGGTCCGCCTCTTGATCGGGTGGTGACTCACCCGGGAACGTATCGAAGCTGACCGAACCCTCGCAAGCAGTCCCTTAGACAGCACCACTTACGTGTCACATCGAGAGTTGTATGTATTGAACAATGACTATCAAGCGCCTTAGGATGCACTGTCATCGCCCCCCTCAGTTAGGCGGATCATGTCCATGCAACCGGAGTATCAGCAGGGCTTATCCCCGTCGCGTGAAAGCATCTACGGTCCACCGCGGCAGGCAGGCCGCGCGATGGCCCCTCCACCAGCGTCGAGTACTGAATCCGGATTCGGTGCTAACGCCCTCGGTCGCGGGCGCCTTGGCGTCGGTTCCCTGATCTTCTTCACAGTGTCCGCGTCTGCGCCGATGACCGTGCTGGCCGGCGGTGTGACGACAACGTTCGCCGTGACCGGTGTGATTGGTGTGCCGCTTGCGTTCCCAATCATCGCGGTCGTACTTGGCCTGTTTGCGGTCGGCTACGCTGCCATGAGCCGGCACGTAGTAAACGCTGGGGTGTTCTACGCGTACATCAGCCAGGGCCTCGGCGGAGCATGGGGCACCGCGGCGTCCTTCGTGGCGCTAGTCTCGTACAACGCGATACAGATCGGGCTTTATGGACTGTTCGGCGCAGTAGCGGCGCAGTTCATCAACCCCAAGGCCGGAGTCTCCTGGTCATGGGTCGCGTACGCGTTCATAGCAATGGCAGTTGTGGCTGTTCTCGGCCTATTGAAGGTCGACCTCAACGCGAAGCTGCTAGCTGTATTGCTCGTCGCCGAGGTCATCGCTGTCGTGCTGTTCGATGCGGCCGGGTTCGTTCACCCCGCCGGCGGGTCTGTGAGCATCGCGGGCCTTAACCCGCACAACCTGTTCATTTCGGGAATCGGCGGTGTGTTCGCCTTCACCATCGCCGCGTACATCGGCTTTGAGTCCGCGGGTGACTATGCAGAGGAGGCTAAGGACCCGCGTCGTACCGTCGGTCGTTCACTGGCCGCGACGGTTGTAATCACCGGCGTTCTGTACACCGTGTCGGCGTGGGCGCTCAGCGTCGGCGTCGGGGCAACCCAGGTCGTCGGTGCAACGCAGCAGCAAGGCCCTGGTGTCATTTTTGGTCTCATAACCCAGCACTATGGGACGACCGTTGGCGACATCGCGAACGTGCTTCTCATGACTAGCGTATTTGCTGCGCTGCTGTCGTTCCATAATACGGTGGCAAGGTATGTCTTTGCGGCCGGCCGTGAGCGTGTACTTCCTCGCTTCATGGCGCACACGTCGGCGACGACAAAGTCGCCTTTCGTCGGATCACTCAGCCAGACGATCTGTGCGGTCGTCGTGATTGTCGTGTTCTCCTTAAAGCACCAGGATCCCGTGGCCTCACTCTTCACCTGGTTTAGCTACCTGGCCGCACTCGGTGTGCTGCTGTTGATGCTCGGCACGGCTGTCGCGAACGGCGTGTTCCTGAATAGGCGAGGAAGCGGTGAAAACGTCTGGCAACGGACGATCGCGCCGACGCTAGCCGCGATCTGCCTCGCAGGTGTTACGTACGTAACGGCAGCCAATGCGAACGCATTGCTAGGGACAGAAAAGGGATCAAACCTTCAGTACATTCTGCCTGGCATAGTGGTCGGCGCCGCATTGGTCGGTGTGCTGTGGGGATTGACGCTCAGGTCAAGCAAACCTGACGTCTATGACGCCATTGGCCGGGGCGGCCCTTCTGAACAATTGCTTGGTGGCGACACCTACTAGCCAGAAGCGTCCACTCGGGGCTCGCACCGACCGCTCGGAGCGAGCCTCCGAGCGGATGCCGCTGCTTCTAGGTGTCGCTGTCGGCAGTTGTTGCACAATAATGAGGCTCAGCCGGCACATCGAGGGCCGGGTTGCGATCAAAGAACCCAACCGGTCTGAGCGTGAATCCGCAGCGGTCAACGGGCATGACGGGCCAGTCTTCCGGTCGTGGGAAATGCGTCATGCCCATGGTGTGCCAGATGACAACGGTCGTCCCGTCGATGTTCCGGCCACGTGCCGCGTAGGTCGGAAGTCCAGCGTTGCCCGGATGCTGATTCGGAAAGTCGCCCGCCGAGTATCGCTCATTAGGGTCGTAAGCAGTCACCCACAGATGCTTCGTTGCGAACGCCGCCCGCTCTGCGATCGAGGACGATGCATCTGCGGCGAGCACTGGCTGGCCCTCGGGCACGAGTGCGTACGCCGTGGGCTGGCCAAGTCGATTCACGCGGGTAGAGCTGCTTATAAGCCACTGTCGTCCGGTCAGAGGGTTGGCCAGCCGCGCTGCTTGGGACTCCGTATGAAGGCGGCTTCGCGCCCTGGCAAATGCTCCGCCGTGTTGGTTCCCAGCTGAGGTCGGAACCGCTACAAGTTCCACCTCGTCTACGGCGTTGAGCGGTCCGTCGACTTCCATGTCGAGCCGTACGGAAAACAGGTGTTGGTGAAATGGCGCGCCCAGACCAGGTGCAACCTCGTTGGCGAATCGACTTTCACGTTGGTAGCTGGAGGCGAACAGGACCCCTGTCGCCTTGCACTCGAGCTCGATCGTCCCGTCAAGGTATAGGTACCAGTAGAACCCGTAGTCGTAGTTCCCGACTGTGACGAAAAACGACACAACAAGACGACGCTGTCGCCGAGTCTCCCGAGATCCGGTGAAGAGGTCGGTGTGTTTCCAAAGCACCCCGTAGTCTTCTTCGTGCAGGCAGATTGCGTTGGACCGAACGTCGGGATGCCCCAGCTGATCGGGAAGAACGGCGTCGAAGTAGTGAATCTCTCCAAGGCAGTCACAACCACGGCTGAGTTCGTTGACCTGTTCGCCGAGTTTGTACTCGCCGGCGTCAAAGTAGTTCTGCCAGAATCGCACAGGACTTGGATCTGCGTACGGAACGACCATCTCCGAAATGGACGCGCGATAGATGACAGGACGATCCTGCAACGACAGCTGGTACAAGATCAGACCCTCGCGTTGGTCGAATCCAAGCCGGAATGACCAGCCCTCCCAGAGGACTACGTCGCCTTCAACGCGGAAGCTGACCCCGTCGGGCTGCGTGATCTCGATACGCTTCAGCGTGGTTCGCTGAGGACCCACGTAGGTTGGGTCGTCAAAGTTGCCCTCTTCCTGCGGAATGGGGAGCTGCGCGTGGTCGACTAGCTGTAGCACGCGCTTCTCGGTCAGATCGACGTACGCGACAACGCCGTCGATCGGATGCGCCCAACAGTGGTCCTCGTCGCGATGCGAAAGAAAAGACAGTACACGCAGCATCCGCCGGCCCTGTTCGCCATCGAAGCCGAACGAGCCTGCGGACAGCGGGCACGGTCGAACCAACGACATGTCTGATATACCGCGCGCCGCCATAGCTGCACGCCAGCCATGGTCCGCCTTAACGATCTCATCGACGAGCTCGAACTCCTCGGCGATGATCGGCGGCTGGCCGTCGCGGGTGGGGTCCAGATCCTTGACGGCGACGACTGCGCGTTCAGCGAGTGATATGAGGACGTCGCGGCTGCGCCCTGTGGCGAGGTCAAGCATGAACGCCCGCACCCTACGCCGATCGGGGCCGTCGGCGGACCATTGCTCCACCTGTTCCCGCGGCGGCTCGTCCAAACCCATGTATGCGAAACGAGTTGTGTGTGAAACCAGGCCCGCTCTGTCGCACAGATCTCGTGCGAGATCGATCTCGGCTGCAGTTAGCCGGGCTAGGGGATGCTGGACGACGCCCGTCGGCCCGGGCGACACAGTCTGTGACTCCGTCATGAAATGCTCGCTTCCAACGCCGTGAACACCTACGAGCTGAGGTGTCCCCAGGGCCTGCCAATCCAACGCCAAGGTCCGCCGTGTACCGCACGCCACGGTCCGCGTCTATCGGCCGTCCCCGGGAACGCGCCCGACCACCGGGTATAACCCGGCGTCTCATCCTCCACAACATTGAGGGATGTATACATCTAAGTGGAATGGGCTTTGGTGGACAAGCACTCCGGCCGAACCGTGTGGAGATCCATATCATCTAGCGGCGACTTACGCGCATATCGACCCAGGCGGCCGTGTATCCGCGCGGGGGATACTCATGTCATCTTGCTCGAACCGGCTCCCGGATGAACGTCGGTCCAGAGCGATTGGTTCAGCGGTTGTGACGATGCTTCAACACCCAGGCTAAGGCGACACCGACTACAAAGATCGCTGCGACAACGCCTACCTCGGCAGCGGTCTTATGGTCGCCTGCATGAGGTGCGACGGAGTGTCGAGCGGACGTCTTCGGACTCGTACTCGCGACAGTGCGAGGCGCCGATGGGCTCACGCCACTCGATGGGATCGTTGCGGTGAGTGCACCGACAATGTTGACTAGACCGTAGCCGTACTCGAAGTCACGGCCCGGAGGACCCTTGTCGATCGCAGTTGCGGTCAATCGATCAACTACTTCTTTTGCCGACAACTTCGGGAACCGCGAGCGAATCAGAGCAGCCGCGCCCGCTATGACGGCCGCGCTGACACTTGTGCCAGTGCCAACCGCGTACCTGTGATTGGGGAACGGTTGGACTACGTCGGTTGCCGGTGCAGCTATCACGACTTGCGATCCCGTCACGGACACGAGGGCATGATTGCCGTTTTCGTCTGTCCCAGCAGCTGCAATGACTCCGGGGAGCGCGGCCGGAAGACCGACTCGGTTCTCAATGGGCACATTGCCGGCGGCTGCGACCACAACGATGTTTGCGTCTTCGGCCGCTTCAATCGCCGTATCGAGGTCAGGCAAATTCCCACCGAGCACGTCGCCTTGGGCGATGCATATCACTTGTGCACCGTGGCTAGTCGCCCATTTGACAGCAGGCGTTATTCCAAAGCCGATGTCGAGACCATCTCGGACGGGAAGTATCTTCGCCTGCGGGGCAACACCAAGAACGCCATCTTCGTCGTGCGGACCGTGGCCGTGACCTGCAATGATACCTGCAACCCCTGTCCCGTGGCCGACGAGGTCCGTGTGGCCGTTGCCTGTTGACACGTCACCGTCGGAGAAGTCCGCACCGCTGAGAACGTTTCCCGCAAGATCGTGATGTGTTGCGTCGACTCCCGTATCTATCACAGCAACAACGACGCCGCGACCTTGGCTGTATCGGTGCGCGGTTGTTAGGTCGAGCGCTGAGATTATCCACTCACGATCGCGAATTGAGTCAGCGTGCGCTTGAACTGGTGGCGACAGAAGCACTACCAATCCTGCGGCCGCAATCGCGGCAACAGTTGTACTCCGACGCATCAGCGGTCAATTCCAATCACACCGGGTCCGGGGTCGTGTGTTGACGTTTCGTGCGACGCTGCGAGCACTGCCGGCACTCCAACAGGCATGTCCCAGATCGTGTCGGCGAAGGTCGTCCGAGGCCGTCCATCCACACCGCCCGTGAGGCGCCCGAACCCTGGCCTAGCCTGTCTTGGCACCGGGATTGTCGAAGCAGCCGGGCCGTTCGCGTGCTCGGAAGCCGTTTGCGCCGGCCGAATTGTGCCGTCCCGCCCAATCACCGTTCCAAGTCCAAGCGACTTCTCGGCAGACCCGACGCGACTGGCGGAGTTTGGCCGACGGAGGCGGTTCGCAGCATTTCCTCTTGTCTCATCAATTGCGGCGGCTCCCGGCGCGGCGCCAACGAACCCGAGCCCAGACCCAGCAATCTCGGTTCGGTCGGCCGCCGGTCCCACGACAGTGTCGCCGATCGAGGACCGTGCGCTGCTCTCAGGCCGGGTCAGCACGTCGTTGATCGAGCGCAACCGTCCCTGAGCCCCGTCCGCGGCCGGTTGAGTTCCACGCCGTTCAGCTGTAGCAGATTGATCTGAGGCCGCTGCGAGGTTGCGGGCTTCGACAAGCTGGTTCGTGGCGTCGGATTCTGGCTCACGCGAGTGTCCTGCAGGTTCGGCCAACGCCTGCGCCTGGGTCAAGTCCTGAACTTGAGTGGGCTGCGGTGCGGGAAGTCGTAGGCCTTCGAGGCCTGTAAGGACCGGCGTCCCCTGTTCAGGGGTCGTGACATTGGGCGGGCCGACGCCAGACGGCGGGAGGTTGGCGTCTGCGGGGCTGGCGGAGGGATGAAGCGGACCGCCATCTGACCCAGACACGAGGGCTCCAACGTCGGATGTGAACGGCATCGGAACGACCTGGGGAACCACAAGGGTGGCGGCGTATTCGTTGATGACTTCGTCGGCGGTCGCCATGTGCTGTTGTGCCTGCCGATTGAGCGCGCCCTGCCACTCGGTCGCATCCGGAATGTCCTGTTGATCGGCCGCACCGAGTCGCTGGTACGTCGACCATGTCGAGTGGAGGCGATCCACCTCGGCCTTCGTGGCGTCTTGGTTGGTCAGTACGTGATAAAGCGCGTTCCCGTTGGCGTTCGAGGCCAACGACGTCGTTTTCATGCTCTCCGTGAGACGGTCGACAAGCCTGAAGAACACGGCTGCGGTCGGGCTCTTCTCGGGAGGCCACACCACAGCCAGTCCGTCGCGGGCGTCCTGGAGCTTCGACGACGCGTCATCGAGCATCGCCTGTGCGCTGAACCATGCGCCGACCTGGTCCCATGCTCCGGACAGGTCCTCGTTCAGGATGCCCGCGAGTAGCGGAACGTCGTACGGCGTCCAGTTCGTCTGCCCGCTCATGCGTACCGCGGCTCATCGCGGCCGCCGCCGGTCGGCATGGGCGGGACCTGCTTGGCGAGCACGGTTGCAACCGCGCCGAGGACGACTTCGTTGATGTCGCCGATGGAGGCTGCGGCGAGTTGGTCGCTGGACGAGTAATTCGCGCTGATCTGGTTCGCGACGCTGACCAATATGTCGACACACGTTCCGACGTTCTTGAGCTGTTGGGTCATCGTGATCAGACAATTTGCGTACGTATCGAGCATTGCCTGGAGCGCGACGCTCGGACTGCCGTGGCCGAACGTGACTCCGGTGCTGAGGGTGTTGGTCAGCCCTGGTGCCGTTGGTGCGATCGTTCCCTGCACGTTCGCCTTCAGGGTGTCGGCGAATCCGGTGACCTTGTTCGGGTCAACGTCGATCGCGAGCGGCGGCGATGCGTCCCCGTCGGGTGTCACAGCACCTCCCCGAACGTCATTGACCGACCACAGCACCCTCACATCCGCCGGACACGATATCGAAGCTCATCGGTTTCTTCCACCCTACAAATCCGTTATCCACAAAAGGATTGCGACCTCACCAAATGCCACGTCGCGCCGATGGGTATCCGTCGCATGACCGGCAAACTCGCGCCAACGGTGGTTGCGGTCGTCGCAGACCTCCGGCCCGTTTGATGATTTCGCCGGTACCCCGAACCGCAACTGGCTGGAGTCCCACAACCGACCGCAGAACCGGCATGCACCGAACCGGAGGCTGCCTTCGTCGGAGGCGTCTGCCATGCTGACGAACATGTCCGAGTTGTTTCTCGCGCAGGAGCCGGCCGCCGACGACATGCTGCGGCAGGATCCACTCGCGCTGCTCATCGCAATGCTTCTCGACCAGCAGATCCCGCTGGAGAAAGCGTTCAATGGTCCATATGTCCTGGCCGAGCGCCTGGACGTCAAGACGCTGGACGCGCGTGCCCTTGCTGACCATGATCCGCAAGACTTTTCGGCCAAGTTCGCCAAGCCGCCGGCGATTCACCGGTTCCCGGCCGCGATGGCGGAGCGGACGCAGAAGCTTTGCCGCGTGATCGCGGATGATTTCGACGGCGACGCGGCATCGGTGTGGACCGGTGCCGCCGACGGCGCCGACCTGGTCAAGCGGATCGGCACCTTGCCCGGCTTCGGCAAGCAGAAGGCGCAGATCTTCACGGCATTGCTGGGCAAGCAATTCGATGTGCAGCCCGAGGGTTGGCGGGAAGCGGCCGGCGAGTTCGGCGTGGACGGCGCACGCAAGTCGGTCGCCGACATCACCGACGCAGCCAGCCTGGCCGAGGTGCGGTCGTATAAGAAGCAGATGAAGATCGAGGCCAAGGCTGCTGAGGCCGGCTGACCTGCCGGTGGCGCGGTTACCCAGCTGCCGCCGATCAGGTTCGCCCGCACGAGGCGCACGTGGAAGTTGTGTCGTGGTCCTCGCGCGCCAGTGTTAGAAGGCCCGGATCACGTTGTGATGCGGGCGTGTGTGCCGGAGGATTGGTTGATGGATCTTGCCGAGCTGTGGGATTTCGACCGGCCGGGCGTCAGCGAGGAGCGGTTCCGGGCCGCGTTGGCCTCGGCGTCGGGCAACGACGCGCTGGTGCTGCGCACTCAACTGGCCCGCGCGCTGGGACTGCAGCGCCGCTTCACCGAGGCCAACGCCGAACTCGATGCGGTGCCCCAGGACGACGCGGCCCCGCTCGTGCGGACGTACGCCGAACTGGAGCGTGGCCGGGTGCTCAACTCCAGTGGCGACCCCGGTGCCGCCCGGCCGCATTTCCTCGCCGCGCTGGCTGAGGCGGAGGCGGCTGGGCTGGATGCTCTCGCGGCCGACGCCGCGCACATGATGGCCATTGTCGAGTCGGGTGCCGCGCAAATTCCGTGGGCCGAGCGCGCGCTCGCCGTCGCCGGCGCGTCGGACGACCCGCGTGCCCGTCGTTGGATCGGCTCGGTCAGCAACAACCTCGGCTGGACGCTGCATGACTTGGGCCGCAACGACGAGGCCCTGGCAGTGTGGCAGCGCGCCCTCGCGTTTCGCGAGGAACAGGGCGACGTCGGCCCGCTCAACATCGCACGGTGGACGGTCGCCCGCGGACTGCGGTCGCTCGGCCGTTACGAGGAAGCGCTGGCGATCCAGCAGGATCTCGCGGAGAAGGTCGACTCGGACGGGTACGTGCAGGAAGAGTTGGGCGAGCTCATGTTGGCTCTCGGCCGGCCAGACGAGGCCCGGCCACACTTCGCGCGGGCGCACGAGGTGCTCTCTGCCGACGAGTGGTTGGCCGGCAGCGAACCGGACCGGCTTGCTCGCCTGGCCGAGTTGGGTGGCAAGCCGGGCGACGCGGATCTAAGCCCGCGTAGTTGATCACAGAAACGCGCCGCCGGGTGCCTTGTCGCCCCGGCGGCCCGGCTATCACCGCACGACAGCGGCGGCGAAGAATCGACCTCGAACACTGCCGCCAAGACCTCCGCCACGACCCGAACCCGATGCGGCGACGGCACCTTGGACGTGTCTGCGGGCACGGTGCAAGGATGGATTCGTAAAGACGTTGCGCTTGGCGCCGGCCCGGCACGACGTGGTCCGCTGGGAGGAGATGGCGTGGCCCGAAGTCCTCGCCCGATGCGCATTACCGATGCGTCCCCGAGCCAGGCCGAACAGTTGCACCACCGCGAAGTTCGCTACGTCGTGATGATGTCCATCCGCGCGGTCTGCCTCGTGGTGATCGTGCTGCTTGTCAAGATTCACGCGCCATTGGTGTGGCTATGGGTGCCGATCCTGCTCTTCGGCATGTTCATCGTCCCGTGGCTCGCCGTCATTCTGGCGAACGATCGGATGCCTAAGCGCCACTATCAGGCCACGAACGTACAGCCACTGGATCAACGTGCCTTGACCCCCGGCTCACCCGAGGAGCCGCACCGCGTCATCGATCTCGATCCCTGACGTCCGGCCAGCGTGCGACTCGACGGTCCGGCGAACGGCCATCACCCGCCTTGGCCGACCGGTCGCCCGCCAACCGTGGTCACCGCGACCGCGCCAAGGTCCGCACCCGCGGCCAGCGCCGCGCCAACATCCCCGCTTCCCAGCCACGCGATGAGAAAGCCAGCGGCAAATGCATCGCCTGCGCCGGTAACGTCCTCGGCCACCACGGCAGACGCGGGTACGCGCAGCACCGCGCCCCGGCCCGTCACCGCCACCGCGCCCGCCGCGCCCAGCTTGACGACCACGATCCCGCCGGCCTCCGTACTGCCCTCCAAACGCGTCGCGAGCGCCGCCGCCAATTCGTTCGGACCGAGCGGCGGAGTGCCTGATCCGGTGTCTCCGATCAATACGGCCGCCTCCTCGCCGTTGGCGAGCAGCACGTCGGCACGGCGTACCCACGAAATGAAAGCGGGACCACCGACCTCCCGCAGCGGCGCGGCCGATCCAGCATCCACGCTCACCGTGAGGCCGCGGCCAAGCGCGTTCTCGAGCGCATGACGCCCGGCCGCGTTGGAGCCCGAATGCAGCAGCGTGTACCCAGACAGATGCAGGTGTACGGCATCCGGCGCGGCGGCGAACGCGGCATCCACATCGGCGGGCGTGAGCAGGTTGTTAGCGCCGCGGTCACTGATCATGGTGCGTTCCGCCACACCGGAGCGCGCACGCGACAGCACGATGACGCTGCCCGTCACGGCGTCCGCATGCTCGCCGGCCACGCAGGTGACCCCAGCGGAGAGAAGTTCGTCGATGCGCGCGGTGCCGGCCGCGTCTATGCCGACCGCCGCGCATAGCGTCACGGGCGCGCCTGCGTGGGCGAGCCAGGCGGCGGTGTTCGCGCCGCCGCCTCCGCCGGTCACGGTGATCCGTGCCGGCGTATCGGATCCCTCGACGATTGCCGGCTCGACCACGCCGACAACATCGGTGACGACATCGCCGACGACGATGACGCGGCCCGTCATGCCGGCGCGGCGCCCGTGCCGTCGGCGTAGAGCGTTGACGCCTCGTCGGAGAACAGCGGAGCCACGGTCGGACGAGCCAGCGTGGCCCACGCAACGGCGATCCGCGCGGCGAGCGCGGCGTTGCGGAGGATGATCCGTACGTTGACCGCAAGGCTCTGTCCACGCGTCGCATCGTGGAAGTGCGCGAGCAGGAACGGCGTGACCGCCTTCCCACTGACGCCGTCGCGCTCCATGATGGACAGCCCGTCGGCGAGCGTACGGTCGTGTAGCTCCGGATCGAGTTGCTCGTCCGCGGGCAACGGGTTCGCGACGATCACGGCGGCGTCGGTCAGCTCCTGCTCCCGTGCCGCGCGCATCACCTCGGCGACCTGTTCCGGCCCGTCGACCGACCAGTCGACCTGGTAGCCGCTATCGGCTACGAAGAACCCGGGGAACTGCCGAGTGCGGTACCCGACGACCGTCACGCCAAGCGTCTCCAGCCGTTCCAGCGTGGCGGGTACGTCGAGGATCGACTTGACGCCGGCGCACACGACCGTGACCGGTGTGCCAGCGAGCGTGGTCAGGTCGGCGGATTCGTCGTACGACTGGGCCGCGTTCCGGTGCACGCCGCCGAGTCCACCGGTCGCGAAGACCGGAATCCCCACCGAGGCAGCGATCGCGGCCGTGCTGGCCACCGTCGTGGCCCCGTTGACCGCCTGCGCACCGGCGATTGACAGATCACGCACCGAGAGCTTCGCAACACTGTCCGCTGTCGCCAACGTGGTGAGCTGGTCGTCGTCGAGCCCGACCCACAGCTGACCGTCGACCATGCCGATCGTCGCAGGCTCCGCACCGTGTGCGCGGACCTCCTGCTCGACGTCGCGAGCCACGGTCAGATTGTCCGGACGAGGCAGGCCATGCGCGACGATCGTCGACTCAAGTGCGACGACCGGACCACCCGCGTGCAGCACGTCGGACACGCGAGGGTGCACCCGGATGGGGTACGCAGTCGGGTAGCCGGACATGATCGTTACGGTACCGGGGTCGACAGGAACCGGCCATCAGTTGCGAAGATACACAGCATGACGACCGTCGAATACTCGCCGCCACGGCAACGTCTGTCGTGGACCCGCCGGGTGATCGGTGCCGTGGTCTGTCTCACGGGGTTGATCGCTCTTGTCTTATTTGCACTGGATCGCGTTACGCGCGACTCGGTATTCCTCCGCAGTCACTTCGAGAACTACCTGACGGGCCTCGGCGGCATCATCGTGCTCGGTGTGGTGGCACTGATCGTGTTGACGCCGGTGCGCAACTCCGCGGCGCAAAACCGGCGCATGATGACACGCTTCCTGCTGCTGGCGCTGGCCGCGCTGCTGTTCGTCGGCGCCGGGCTCACACACGGGTTCGACTTCTTCATCTACCAGCCGACCATCATCGCGTCGTCGCCCGATGGCTCGCGTCACGTCGCATCCGTCAACATCGGCACGTACCGGGAGCTGCAGGTCTTCACCGGTAGCGGGCTTGGCACCAAGATCGCGGGCAATCTGGGGGCACCCTGCGAGCTGTACAGCGTGAAGTTTTCCGGCAACTCGGACATCCTCGTGTCGACGGCTCAGGGCGACTACGACTTCAAGCTGACGCCGGACGGGCGCCCGATCGGCGCCCTCACCCAGCAGTGTGCCGGGTCGTTCCAGACGGCCCCGGCGGCGCCTCGGTCGGCGGTCGGATGAGCCGGCGCGCTCTGGCACACTTGAACGCTGGAGGTGCCCGCGGATGACTACCGAAGTCCAGGAGCGGCCGGAGGTTCGGGAGGCCGACACCGGTCCGGAGATGTTCCACTACGTCGACAAGACGAAGATGACCGAGAGCGCGGTGCTCGGCACGTACGTCGAGGCGCTGTGCGGATTCAAGTTCCCGGTGACGAAGGTGGCCAAGCCCGGTTCACCGGTGTGCCCGGCCTGCAAGGAGATCTACGAGAACGACGATCTCTCGTACACGCCCGATCCCAGCTGACCGCGCCAAGCAGCCGAGCACGAGTGGGGCGCGGATGTCCGGTGGCGCCCCACTCGGCGCTATATCGTCGCTTTCGACCTGTCGGCTCCTCGCCGTCACCTACGCTCGTGCGTCAGTTGGCCGAGTCGTCCTTGCTTCGCCATTCGAACTCAGGGTCGGCACCAACCTGTACGGCGATCTTGGTCAGGTCGGCTGCGTACTTGTTCGCGTGATGCCCGCAGAAGATCAGCTCACCGCCGCCGGCGAGCACGAAGCGGATCTTTCCGGCCGCCCCGCAGCGGTCGCAGCGTTCATCAGCAGCTGGTGCGGCCACCGTCTCCGGCGGCGGAGTGAGAGTGGGGGTCACAGCGCCTCCTCCAGGTCGTCACTGACGAACGAATACCTCACGTCACTAACCACGTAAACCTCCAACGCCCGGCCGGAGCCGTGCGTTCCCCTCCCGCCCTCGGCGTCGCCGAGGTCACATCGACGGCCAGTGCCGACGGAGCCTTGCCATTCCTTGCTGGCGCGCCGGCCGGCCGCCGGTGCCTGCTTTCGCCGTCGGGCCCAGCCGATCAAGCTCGCCACCGGGCCTGGTGGAATGGGCGTTCAGGTTGCGTCGAACGCCCACCGCTGGTTCGAACCCGGACTCGCGTCGCGGCATTGGCCCTGGTTGGACCAACTGCGCTCCGGACGCTCGCCCCGTTTGGCCGGCCATCGCACCTGGCCTGCAACAGTCTGCCTTGGGACCATCCTGCGACGCCAACGATCACGACCGGGCAACGTCCAGATAACGACCTGAAGCCACCCATAACAGGGCGAGCTTCCAGGCGATTTCGCGGACAGATGAATGTCGGGCGTGTCGCAGCAGGTGGCGTGTCGGCCACGGTGAGCCACCGGGCGCGTGAGCCATCGGCGCCGGTCAGCTAGCCGCGACGGGTCAGCTAGCCGCGACGGGTCAGTCGAGGTAGTCGCGGAGAACCTGGGAGCGGGACGGGTGGCGGAGCTTCGACATCGTCTTCGACTCGATCTGGCGGATGCGCTCGCGCGTCACGCCGTACACCTGGCCGATTTCGTCGAGGGTGCGGGGCTGTCCGTCGGTGAGGCCGAAGCGAAGCCGTACGACGCCGGCCTCGCGCTCGGACAGCGTCTGCAACACCTGCTGAAGCTGATCCTGCAGGAGCGAGAACGACACTGCGTCGACGGCGACGACCGCCTCCGAGTCTTCGATGAAGTCACCGAGCTGACTGTCGCCCTCGTCGCCGATCGTCTGGTCGAGCGAAATCGGCTCCCGCGCGTACTGCTGGATCTCGAGGACCTTCTCCGGCGTAATGTCCATCTCCTTCGCGAGCTCCTCCGGGGTCGGCTCGCGACCCAGGTCCTGGAGCAGCTCGCGCTGGATGCGGCCGAGCTTGTTGATGACCTCGACCATGTGCACCGGGATGCGGATGGTGCGGGCCTGGTCGGCCATGGCGCGGGTGATGGCCTGCCGGATCCACCAGGTGGCGTACGTGGAGAACTTGTATCCCTTGGTATAGTCGAACTTCTCCACGGCGCGGATGAGGCCGAGGTTGCCTTCCTGGATGAGGTCGAGGAAGGCCATGCCGCGGCCGGTGTACCGCTTGGCGAGCGAGACGACCAGGCGCAGGTTCGCCTCCAGCAAATGGTTCTTCGCGGCACGCCCCTCGGCGGCGACGATCTCGAGCTCGTCGGCGAGGTATCCCGCCGGGAGCGGCTCGTCGCGGCTCAACAGTTCCTCGGCGTAGAGGCCGGCCTCGATGTTCTTCGAAAGTGTGACTTCCTGCTCGGCGGTGAGCAGCTTCGTGCGGCCGATCCCGTTCAGGTATGCACGCACGATGTCGGTCGTTGCACCGGGCTCCTCGGCGTCGAGGTCCGGCTCGACGAGCTCGATC
>DASTMZ010000008.1:0-72742 GCA_035713725.1 Micromonosporaceae bacterium | reverse complement strand
TACGACTGCTGACCGTGCTCGGCGCCAGCTCGCCGTGCGGCGCCGGGCTGCGCGTAGCTGGGGCGTGACTCACGAGTCGCCTCCTACGTCGGTCGCGTCCTACGTCGATGGCCTCCTAGCAGGATACCCCCTGAGGGTATCCTGATCGGTGCTATAGCGCCAGACGGGCTCAAATCCCCCGCCCGGACCGGATCGGGTCCCAGCGCTGCAACCGCTTGTCGGCGGGAAGGCTGGTCGGCGGGAAGGGTTGGTTGGCGGGAAGGGTTGGTTGGCGGGGATGTCGCCCGGCGGGGATGTCGCCCGGCGGGGATGTCGCTCGACGGGGATGTCGCTCGGCCGGGATGTCGCTCGACGGGGATGTCGCTCGGCCGGCGGCGCTCGTTGGGCACTGTCGTCGACGGCCGATCGGTTGTGCCTTTGCTGGTTTGCCGGTGCGCCAAGGTTTTCGCTGCGTGCCGAGCGAATGTGCCACAGTGGACCGCTGTCCGATCGGCGGCGCGAAATCGTCGTACACGTGTACGAGAATCGATGCATGGACGACGAGCTGGCACGGGCGGTCGACGGCGTCGACGCGTTCGCGGCTCGGCCCGGCTTTGCGTTCTCCGACGAGGAGCTCGTGGCCGCCACGGTCGACCTCGCCGGGTTGGTCTCCCGTGCGACCGGCGTGCTCGCCACTCTGGTTCACGAGGCGCGCGGTCGCGATCTGCCACGCAGTCAAGCGGCGACGTCGACCGTGGCATGGTTGCGGGACGTGCTGCGCATCGCGGCGCGCGACGCACGCCAGCTCGTCACGCTCGGCGAGGTGCTTGACGCGCGGCCGGTGCTCGCCGACGCGATGGCGTCGGGGACGGTCAACGCCGGACAGGCCGCGGCCGCCGGACGGGTGCTCGCCGCGATCCCGGCCGACGACCCGGCGTTGGTGGACAAGGTCGAGGCGCAGCTCGTTGAGTGCGCCTCGCAGTTCGAACCAACGTTGTTGCAGCGGCTTAGTGAGCGCATCATCGCGCACATCGATCCCGATCTCGCCGACCGGCGGTTGCGCGAACGCCTCGAGCGCGAGGAGCGCCACGCGTGGGAACGCCGCGGCTTCACACTGTCGGCCGACGGACTGGGCGGGATCCGGCTGTCGGGCGTTCTCGATGCCGAGGGCGCGGCGATCGTGACCGCCGCCATCGACCCGCTCGCGAAGCCGCTGCGGGGCGAGGATGGGCCCGATTTGCGCTTGCCGGCGGCCCGCCGCGCTGACGCACTCGTCGAGGTGTGCCGAATGACACTCGCGAGCGGTGGCCTACCGCAGAACGGCGGCACACCGCCGCAGATCACCGTCACCGTGGATTGGGAGGCGCTGCGTCGCGACGTCGCTGTCGGTCAGCTGGATACCGGTGCGATGTTGTCGCCCGATGCCGTACGCCGACTCGCCTGCGACGCGCAGATCCTCCCGGCGGTGCTGGGTGGAGCCGGCGTGCCGATCAATCTCGGCCGGACTCGCCGATTGTTCACCGGCGCCATCCGGCAGGCGGTGCTGCTGCGCGATCACGGCTGCGCGTTCCCAGGCTGCGATCGACCACAGCGCTGGACCACGATCCACCACATCCAGCACTGGGTCGACGGCGGCAGCACCGACCGCGACAACGGCGTAGCGCTCTGCAACTACCATCACCGCATCGTCCACCACGGCGGCTGGGCCGTGCGGCTGGCACCGGACAAACACCCCGAATTCGTACCGCCTCCGCACGTCGACCCGGCGCAGCGACCGCGACGGAATCCGTACCATCCCCGCAGATAGGCGTCAGCGATACCAAGTGCTCTGCCTCGCCGTCTCGGTCAACGGATGTCGCGGGTCCGGCGACTCTTACCGAGCGTCCAGCGACTTTTCAGCCACCACCGCTAGGGTAGGCACGACACGTTGGGTAGGTGAGTGGTGACTGTGGTGCCCCAGGCGACAGTGCCCCAAGATGCAACGCCCCAAAATGCAACGCCCCAAAATGCAACGATGCCCCAAAACGCGACGATCGGCGCGGACCATTTGCCGCTGCGCGACAAGGTCGTGGCGGAGCTGCGTCGGCGGATCATCGAGTGCGAATACCCGCCAGGGCACCGTCTGACCGAGGATCGGCTCGCGCTGGACTTCGGCGTGTCCCGAAACCCGGTGCGCGAGGCGATTCGCGTACTCGAGCGCGAGGGTTTCCTGATCGCCCACGCGCGACGCGGTGCCGTGGTGGCAAGCATTTCCACGCAGGACGTCGAGAACCTGTTCGAGGTGCGACTCGCGCTTGAGGTGTTGAGCGCGCAACTCGCCGCGCAGCGCATCGACGCCGCCGGCGCCGCGCGGCTGCAGAGCATCGTCGCCGAAACCGCTGCGACCGAGACCGGCAGTCTCGCAGCCCTTGAGAACGGCGTATCCGATGCCGCGGCGCCCACTGCGTCACCGAGAGCGCACTCGGCCGGCAGACCGCACTCGACCGGCAGAGCGCACTCGACCGGCAGAGCGCACTCGGACGTCGCTGGGAAGTCGGCTGCCGCTGGGAAATCGGCTGCCGAGTCGTCAGGTGTTGCGCCGTCAGGTCTTACGCCGTCAGGTCTAACAGCGTCGGTGACCGAGCTCGCGAGGTTGAACACCGCGTTCCACGCCGAAGTCTGCCGCATGTCCGGCAACGCGCTGCTGGTCAGCATGATGGATTCGCTGCACGACCGCTTGGAGTGGGTCTACCGGCAAACTGCGCTACGCCGCGCACCGCACTCCTGGCGAGAGCACGAGGCGCTGGCGATCGCGATCAGTGCCGGCGACGCGGAAGCAGCCGGCCACGCCGCGCACACGCATGTGTGGGCGGCCCGACAGATCGCGTTGAGCTATGCAGCCGACCATTCGAACGCTGGTGCCGACGGTCCGTCCTTCGACCAATCCGCAGCCGCTCGGGACACGGTTGATCCGGACGTGATTGATCGGGACGCGGTCGATGACCACCGCCTGCGCAGCTCGGTCAGTTCCGGCGCGCGGTCCAACGGCGCACGGCACCTCGTGACTCGGAAGGCGTAGGACACTCCCGGGTTCCGATCCGAAGGCTCAGCGCTCAGCAGGCTTGGGGCGCAGCGCTAGCGTCCGACGGCGTACGCCTGCCGGCCGCGCGGATCCGCGGCCGCTTGCATCAGGCCGGTGTCCGGGTCTCGGCTCACGGCGGCCAGGCGTCCAAGGGACCACGGCTCCGCGACGACCACACGGTGTCCACGGCGCCGCAGCGCGTCCACGGCGGGACCGCCCCATCGACCCTCCATGACGAGTTCGCCGGGCCGCGAGTCCCGTGGGAAGAAGGAGCTTGCCACCGCGTTGCTATGCCAACTCGGCGCCTCGATGGCGGCCTGGAGCGGCAGTCTGCGAACCAGATGCGACAACAGGAACACGAGCTGCCACTGATCTTGTTGGTCGCCGCCGGGCGTACCGCAGGCGATCGCTGGCCGCCCGTCACGGTAGATCATCGTCGGGCTGAGCGTGGTGCGCGGCCGCCGGCCAGGCGTCAGGCTCGCCGGCAGTCCCTCCTCGAGCCAACACATCTGCAGACGCGTACCCAGCGGGAAGCCCAACGGCGGAATCACCGGCGAGCTCTGCAACCAACCGCCGCTCGGTGTCGCGGACACGATGTTGCCCCAGCGGTCGACGACGTCGACATGGCACGTGTCGCCGCGCGCAATACCGTCGCGCTCCACGGTCGGCTCGCCGAGTGTCCCCTGCGTCGGGACCGCAGCCTCGGGCGTCGGACGTTCGGCTGGCTCAGTGACCGCCGGATCGGGGGCTGCCTCGGAGGGGTTCGGGGCATTGAGCATGTGCGCAAGCAGCGCGGGCAGACGCGGCGATTGTCCGTCGGGTGCGCCGGGACGGAGTACGAGGCTCGCGTCGTCTCCGACGAGAGCACGGCGCGATTCCGTATACCCCTTGTCCAGCAAGGCGTGCAGAGGCGGCGGTACGGCGTCGCCGTACCACGCGTCACGGTCAGCGAACGAGAGCTTGGTTACCTCGACCGCGACGTGCACGCCGTCCGGCGTACTCGGATCTATCGCCGCGTCGTCGTACCCGTCCAGCATCGCGAGCTGTTGCAACAGAACCGGGCCTTGTCCCCAACCGGACGTCTTGTGTACGACCACATCCCTGAACGGGTGCGACGTCGTCGCTTCGTATTCGGCGGTGAACGCGGCCAGATCGGCGCCACCGATCACGGCGGTGTGGTGCCCGCCGTGCGGGTGCCGGAACGGGCGTTGGGCGAACGCGTCGACCGCCTCCGCGACGAAGCCCTCGCGCCATGCCCGTCGGGCCGCGTCGATGCCCGCCTCGCGACCGCCGCTCGCCGCTGTCTCGGCCGCGACCAGACGCCGGTACGTCTCGGCTAGCGCAGGATTGCGGAACAGCGTGCCGGGGCCGGGTGCCGCGTCACCGGCCAGGAACACTTCGGCCGACGTCGTCCAGTCGTTCGCGAACAACTTCGCGACCTGGTTGATCGCGCCGGCGGCGCGTGGCAGCAGTGGATGACCGCGGTCTGCATACGAGATCGCATACGCGAGTACGTCCGCGAGCCGCCGCGTACCGTGATCGCGCAATAACGTGAGCCACGCCTCGACCGCGCCGGGAACCGCGGCCGCAAGCGGGCCGGCGCCGGGGATCAGCTCGAGGCCGAGGTCGCGGTAGTGCGCGATGGTCGCGCCGCTCGGCGCCGGACCCTGCCCACATAGCACGGTCGGCGCGTCATCGTCGGACCGCGCGAAGATGATCGGCACCTCTCCGCCCGGACCGTTCAGATGCGGCTCGACGACCTGAAGGGTGAACCCGGCTGCGACGACCGCGTCGAACGCGTTGCCGCCCTGCTCAAGTTCCGCCATGCCGGCCGCGGACGCCAACCAGTGCGACGATGCGACCATTCCGAACGTCCCCGCTAGCTGCGGTCTGGTCGGGTTCATCGGTTCGCTCTCCTCAATTTCCCACGGCTCATATACCCACGGCTCACATACCCACGGCTCACATACCCACGGCCCATACACCCACGGCCCATGTTCCCCACACCCGCCAGCCCCGGCTGTCCGGCATGGCCTGCGATGCTGCCCGCTAGCCGATCCAGCTCAACCCCGCGATCCAGCCAACACCACGATCCAGCACACACCACGATCCAGCACACACCATCGATCGCCCACGGTCGATCACCCCGCAGTCGTCTAGGTTAGCCGTGGGCCGGTCCCGTCGTCGTTCACAAGGTGGCAGGCGACGAGTTCACCAGACGGTCCGACCGGGCGCAAGGCCGGAACAACGGTTGCACACTCCGGTACCGCGACGGGGCACCGCGGGTGGAAGCGGCAACCGGACGGCGGGTCGATCGGGCTGGGTACCTCGCCGGACAGCACAATCCGCTGACGGCCGCGCTGAACCACCGGGTCCGGAATCGGCGCCGCCGACAACAACGCCTGAGTGTACGGATGCCGCGGCGCCGCGAACAGCGCCTCACGGTCGGCGACCTCGACGAGTACGCCGAGATACATCACGGCTACGCGTTGTGCGAGAAATTCGACAGCGGCAAGGTCGTGCGTCACGAACAGGCACGCGAAGCCGAGGTCGGCTTGCAATCGACCGATCAGGTTCAGCACGGCGGCCTGCACCGAGACGTCCAGCGCCGACGTCGGCTCGTCGGCCACCAGCAGCGATGGCCCGGCCGAGAGTGCCCGAGCGAGGCTCACCCGCTGACGTTGCCCACCAGACAGCTCGTGGGGATACCGACGCGACACCTCTGCCTGCAGGCCGACCTGGTCGAGCAGCTCCGTGACGCGCTGCTCCTGCGTCACGCGCGTGCCGACCCGGTGCAGCCGCAACGGCTCCGAGATGATGTCGCCGACCGTCATCCGCGGATTCAACGACGACGCCGGATCCTGGAACACGATGTTGAAGTCACGGCGCAACGGCCGCAGGCGGTGACGGCTGAGGCGGGAGATGTCCGTACCGTTGATGTGCACTTCTCCGGCGGTGACCGGGACGAGCCGCGTCACGCAGCGGCCGAGCGTGCTCTTGCCGCTGCCGGACTCCCCCACGAGGCCGACCACCTCGCCCTCCGCGACGGTCAGGCTGACGCCGTCCACGGCTCGCACCGGACCGAAGTGTTTGACGAGGTCGACGACCTCAAGCACGGTCTTCGCTTCACGGCCGTTCATGTCAGTGCCACTCATGTCAGTGCCACTCATGTCACGGCCACTCATGTCAGTGCCACTCATGTCACGGCCGCTCATGTCAGGGCTTCCGCGGTCGCCGGCAACGGATGGAAGCAGCGCACCGGATGGCCGGCCGGTCCGGGCAGCAACGCCGGCCGTTCGCGACTGCATTGCTCGTCGGCGAACTCGCACCGTGCCGCGAATGTGCACGCGGCCGGCGAGTTGCGCATGGTCGGCACGCGACCAGGGATCTCCCGCAGGCCACCGTCTGCGCGTCGCTGTGGGTTCGGCACGGCCTCCAGCAGCCCGCGGGTGTACGGATGGCTGTGGCGGGCGAACAACACGTCGGTGCCGGCCTCCTCGATGGTGCGGCCGGCGTACATGACCACGACGCGATCCGCGAGGTCGGCAACGACTCCCAGGTCGTGCGTGATGAGCAGCACCGCCGTGCCGATCTCGGCGCGCAGATCACGCAGGACGTCGAGGATGCCCGCCTGTACGGTCACGTCGAGGGCGGTGGTCGGCTCGTCTGCGACCAGCAGCTTCGGTCGGCACGCGACCGCCATCGCGATCATCACGCGCTGCCGCATGCCGCCGGACAGCTGGTGTGGATATTCCCGTACGCGACGGTCCGGCAGCGGGATCCCGACCAGGTCCAGCAGTTCGGTAGCCCGACGAATCACCGCCGCTCCGCGCATCTGCTGGTGTCGACGCAGCACCTCGCCGATCTGACGCCCGACGGTGAGCACCGGGTTCAGTGACGTCATCGGCTCCTGGAAGACGTACGCGATGTCTTTACCGCGTACGTCCCGAAGGTCCGGCTCGGACAGATCGAGCAACGATCGGCTGCCGAGCTTCACCGCACCGGAGATGTTGGCGTTGCTCGGCAGCAGACGTGTGAGCGCCATCGCCGTCACGCTCTTGCCGCAGCCCGACTCGCCGACCAACGCAAGCACCTCTCGTTGACCGACGTCGAAGGACACCGCGTCGACGGCGAGCACCGGACCGTCTTCGGTCCGGAACCGCACTGACAGGTCCCGTACCGAGAGTAATGTCTCGCGCCCGGACAGGCTCGACGGCACGCTCTCCACAGACGGCACGCGCCCGACGGACGGCACGCTTTCCGCGGACGGCACGCTTTCCGCGGACGGCACGCTCTCCACGGACGGCACGCTCTCGATGGTCCAGTCTCGAGCCGATTGCTCGGGCACTCCGTTGCCGGCGGTCATCGCGGCGACTCCCGCGGATCGAGGGCGTCGCGCAGCCCATCGCCCAACAGATTCAGGCCGAGCGTGACGATAACGATGCAGATGCCGGGCAGCACGGCGAGCCAAGGGCCGTCACGGAACAACGGTTGCGCGCTGGCGAGCATCACACCGAGCGACGGATTCGGCGGCCGGATGCCGAGACCGAGGAACGACAGTACGGCCTCGCCGATGATCGCCGCCGGTGCCGCCACGGTTGCCTGCACGATCAGTGTGTTCACCGCGTTGGGCAGGATGTGGCGTCGCAGCACGACAAAGTCGCTCGCGCCGTCCGCGACCGCGGCCGCCACGAAGTCCAGGCCTCTCAGACGCAATGCTTCGCTGCGCGTGATGCGGATGATCGCGGGTACGTTGCCGACGCCGATCGCGATGGTTGCCGTACCGAGCGACGGGCCAAGAATCGCGGCGAGCCCGACCGCGAGGATGAGGAACGGGAATGCGAGCAGCGTGTCCGCGACCCGCGACACGAGCGGGTCGAGGAATCCGTAGAACCCCGCGGCCAGCCCGAGTGGCACGCCGACGACCAGCGACAGCGCCACCGACAGCGCCGCGACCGACAGCGAGACGCGCAGGCCGAACAACACCCGGGACAGCTGGTCGCGACCGAGCTCGTCGGTGCCGAACCAGTGCCTCGCAGACGGCGGTGTCAGCGCAGCCGAGAAGTTCGTGTGATCCGGCGCGAACGGTGCGATCTGATTCGCGAAGATCGCCAGGATGACCGCGACCACGACGACGATAAGGCCGGCCAGCGCGAGTGGGTTGCGCCTCAGACGGCGCAGCACCCGCCGACCACCGAGGGCCTGCGGACGGGCCGCGGTCTCGTCGAGCGTCACAAGTTCGAAGGTCGTCACACCGCAGCACCGCCCACCCGGACACGCGGGTCGATCACGCTATACAGCAGATCGACGAGCAGGTTGATGCCGATGTAGGCGGTCGCGGTCACGAGTACGACGCCCTGGATCATCGGGTAGTCACGCGTGAACACGGCGTCGATGGTGAGCTTGCCGAAACCGGGTAGGACGAAGATCTGCTCGGTGACCACGGCACCGGAGATCAGCGCGCCAAGCTGCAGACCGACGATCGTTGTGACCACGATCAGGCTGTTGCGCAACGCGTGCCCGAAGATGACCTGCCGGCCGCCGAGACCCTTGGCCCGAGCGGTCCGGATGTAGTCCGTACTCATCGCCTCGATCATCGCGGACCTGGTCTGCCGCATGATGACGGCGGCGAGGGCGGAACCGAGCACCACGGCCGGCATCAGCAAATGGCGGAAGCTCTGCCACGGATCGGAGAACACCGACACGAAGCCGGATGCCGGCAGGATCGGGTACGCGATCGCGAACACTAGCACCGCCATCAGCCCGAACCAGAAGCTCGGTACGGACAGGCCAAGCAACGCCACACTGTTCGCCGCCCACTCGGCCGCGCTGCGCCGGCGTACGGCGGCAACCACACCGGCGATGAGCCCGATCAGCGCCGCGATGACAACGGCGAAGATAGCCAGTTGCAACGTGACCGGCAGCGCCTGGCGAATCGTGGTAGCAACCGGCAGCCCGGTGCGCGACGACCGGCCGAGATCGCCGTGCAGCGCGTTGCCGACATAGTGGACGTACTGCAGCGGAATCGGCTCGTCGAGCCCGAAGGACTTGCGGATCTGTGCCAGCGACGCCGGATCACTCTCCTCGCCGGCAAGCGCTCGCGCCGGGTCGCCGGGCAGTGCGCGGACACCGACGAACACCACGATCGTCACAAGAACGAACGTGACCGCCGACTCGAGGAGGCGACGCAGCACGTACCGGCCCATCGGCCTCCTCTCCGACCCCCACCTCGTTCACGAGCCGTGCTATCAGCGACCGATCTGCCAGCGACCGATCTGCCAGCTAACCGATCTGCCAGCTAACCGATGGTGGTCGCGAGCCCGGGGCTCGCGACCACCACCCCGGCGATGCGATCAGGCCGCGAAGCCCGCGGTCTTGAATCGGAGCAGGCCGTCGCCGAACACCTGAACCCCCACGACCGTGCGGGAAACACCGGTGAAGTTCTTCTGCCGGTACAGGTAGATGATCGGTACGTCCTGGTGCAGCTGAGTGATCACCTGGCCGTAGATCTTCGCGCGCGCGGCCACATCGGCTTGCGACCGCGCCTGCTCGAGCAGCGTGTCAACGGACGGGTTGGTGTAGCCGTCGTTGTTCTGCGAGCCGAGCGTGCTGACGAAGTTCGCAATGTTGCCGTCCGGGTCGACGCGGCCCGACCAACCGATCTGGAACAGCTGGTACTGACCGGCGTCGGTCTGGTCCAACGATGCCGCGAACTCGACCGGCACCAGCTGAAGGTCGAAGCCGCCGTCCTTCACCTGTGCCTGAATCGCCTGGCCCAATCGCTCCGCATCCGGCGTGTTGCCAATGATCATGCTGACCTTCACCGGCGTCGAAACGCCGGCCGAGGCCAACAGCGCCTTCGCCGCGGTCGGGTCGTGCTTCGGGCACACCTGAGCTTCCGGAGTGGAGAATGGGCTCGCCGGGCTGATCGGTCCACAAGCCGGGCTGAACTCACCGCGGAACACGACCTTGTTGATCGCGTCGCGGTCGAGGCTCAGCTCGAACGCCTGGCGCACCTGAGCGTTCGCCGACATCGGGCTGGCCAACTTCGCTGGCAGCGCCCGACCGGGCTTGCCGACGCCGTCGACATTTCCGATGTTGATCGTGATGCCCTGATAGCCGAGCGAGTCGGAGCTCAGCAACTCGAGCTTCGAGTCCGCTTTCAACGCGTCGACATCGGTGGCCGCCACGGTGTCGAGCACCTGGACGTCACCGGACTGCAAGTTGTTGAACCGGGTCTCCGGGTCGGCAATGATCTTGTAAACGATCTTGTCCAGCAGGACCTTGCTGGCGTCGTAGTAGTTCGGGTCCTTGACGACCTCAATGCGGTCCTGCGCGACGCGAGTGGAGAACTTGAACGGGCCGACGCAGACCGGGTGCTCGCCAAAGTTCGCGCCCTCGGACTGCAGCGCGGTCGGCGACATCACCATGCCGGCGCGGTCGGCCAGGATCGCGGTCAACGGCGTGAACGGCTGCTTGAGCTTGATGGTCACGGTGGTCGGGTCGGCCACCGACACATTGTCGATGCTGGTGAGTTCGCTCTGGCGCGCGGAGCCGGGCAATGTCATATCACGGTCGAGGCTCGTCTTGACCGCGGTGGCATCCATCGGCGTGCCGTCGGCGAACTTGACGCCGGAGCGCAGCTTGATCGTGACGGTCAGTCCGTCCGAAGAGAACTGTGGCAACGATGCCGCGAGCTGCGGCACGACCGCGAGCTTGCTGTCGACGTCGTAGAGCTTCTCGCAAATAGACGTAAAGACGCTGCGGCCGACCAGCGTACGGCCGGTGGTCGGGTCGAGCGCGTCCGGCTCGCCCGCAAGCGCGACGGTGAGCGTGCCGCCCGCCTTGGCTGCCTTGTTGTTGTTGGACGAGGAGTTGCCTGACCCCGAGGAAATGGAGCTGCATCCGGCCATCGCGAGGGTAAGGGTCGCGAGAACGACAATGCTTCTGATCGCCCGGCTTCTAAAGGTCCCGCCTCGGGTCATCCGGGTGCCCTGACCCGGCTCAAGCAAATGGAGTTGGGGGTTATCGAGTCGAGGGGTTGGGAATTTACGCGGCATCGGGTCCTCCCGGTCCGTTCCGGAACCCGAACGTATCCTGTATACAAGGTACAGATCAACAAGGCCGCCATTACGGCTCGGTAACGACGACCGCAGCCCGTCTACTTGGGACTACGCCGCGTATCTGACGTCCGGAGAGCTCGGGCCGAGCCATTGTCCGTCGTCGCATCAGGGCGCTGCCGAGCGCCGTCTCGGACCATGTGACACTGCCGTGTCGAGTGGCTGTCGACGCTGTGTGAACGCCTTGACAGTGCCGTGTGGAGACGCGTCGATGGGGTATCGGGGATGGGGTATCGGGACGATGCGCCGCATCGGGACGCTGCACGGTATCGGGTCGCTGCACGGTATCGGGTCGCTACGCCCTGTCGACGCGTTGACGGGCCGCGTAGAGACGCGGTCGGCACCGCGTGTCGAGACGCCAAGGTTTCGAGACGCCAAGGTTGCGCGACGCCGATGTTGCGCTCCGATGCGCGGACCTACTGACGCGGACCTGGTGACGCGGACCTAGTTACACGGACTAGTTACACGGATGGCTCTGCGGTGCGTAGTGCCACCCACGCGTCGACGACCTCGGCGAGCACGCTCAGTGGCAACGCGCCGCTGCCTAGCACGGTGTCGTGGAAGCCGCGGATGTCGAACGCCGACCCGAGTGCGCGCTCCGCCTCGGCACGGATCCGCTGGATCTCCAGTCGACCGATCATGTACGCCAATGCCTGGCCGGGCGTGGCGATGTACCGGTCGATCTCACTCTCGATCTCCAGCGGCATGACTGGCGTCTGCTCCATCATGTAACGCACCGCTTGCTCGCGACTCCAACCCTTCGCATGCATGCCGGTATCAACCACGAGACGCGCCGCCCGCAGCGAGTCGGTGCTGAGCATCCCGAGCAACGCGATGTCGTCCGAGTAGAGCCCCATCTCGTGCGCCAGCCGCTCGCAGTAGAGGCCCCACCCCTCGCCGTACGCCGTGAACGGCGCGAGCCGACGCAACATCGGCAGGTCGGCCAGCTCCATCGCAATCGTGGTCTGGAAGTGGTGACCCGGGATCGCCTCGTGGAACGCGGTCGACTCGCACTGCGTCCGGTCGCGTTCCGTCGCTTCGTACGTGTTGGCGAAGTAGATGCCCGGCCGGCTGCCGTCCATGGCCGGCTGGGTGTAATACGCACCCGCGGCGCCGGGCGCCTCGTCGTCGGGAACGGCGCGCACTTCGCACCCCTGGCTTGGCAGCCGGCCGAACCACGCGGGCGCGGCCGCATCGGCACGGGCGACCGCGGCCCGCGCCGCCTCGAGCAACTCATCGCCGTCGCGCCACCGCAGCGCCGGATCCGTCCGCAACCGTTCGAAGATCTCGGCGAGATCGGTCGTGCCGAACACGCGGCCGCCGACCTCGCGATATTCGTCCGCGAGCCGGGCGATCACGTCGAGACCGGTCTGGTGGATCTCGTCCGCGGTGCGCCCGGTCGTGGTGTGCATCGCGATCATCCGCGCGTAGATCTCGTCGCCGCCCGGCAGCCACGTCAGCCCGGGATGCTCCCGATCGCGACCGTGCGGTGCGACTTCATTGCGGAGCACGTCGCGGTAGGCCGCGAACGCCGGTCGGACCGCCGTACGCAGCACCTCGTCACGGCGTGCGTGGAACGCAGGAACGTCCATAGGACCGCCGGTCACTCCGGCATGATCGGCGGGCGTCGGTTTGGCCAGCGGGTCGTCGCGGTTGGCCAGATAGCGGTCGACGTGATCGGCGGCCGCCTCGACGAGATGCCGCACCGGAACGCGGCCGGCCGCGATGCCCGCCCGATGCCGGTCGGCCAGCGCCTCGAGCGTGCGCGGAATGGCCGCGAGCCGGTCGACATACGCATCGGCCTGCTCGGCCGTGGAGATCGTGATCATCGGCAGCGTGAACAAGATGTCCGCCGCGGGCGCGGTGAACGAGTCGCAGATGGAGAACTCGGTCAGATGGCCTTGCCAACCGGCCCGCAGGTCGTCGGACTGTCGCATGACGACGGCACGGGTGACCCGCTCGTCGGGCATCAGGTCGGCCGGATCGAGCGCGGCCGCGCGGGCGCCGATTGCCGCGACCCGCGCATCCATAGCTTGCTCGGCGGACTCGCGATGGTCAGTGAGGAGTCGATCGCGCGGTCCGGCGAATCCCAACAGCGTGGCGATCGCTGGGTATGCGTCGAATATTGCATCGAGCATCTCGTCCGCGAGGTCGTTCACCGCACTCATGCCACTCCCCATCCCTGTTGCCGATCTGTTCGTCCGCGGGCTCTGGTGCCCACGTGTTGTGGTTCAACGCAAGCCGTGGTTCAAAAGCAAGCTGTGGTTCAAACGCAAGCCGTGGTTCAAACGCAAGCCGTAGTTCATAGCAAGCTGTGGTTCAACAAAAGCCATGGTTCATAGCACGCTGCGGCCCATCCCGAGACACAGCCCCGTGACGAATACGGCCGCCCGCACCAACGTCGTGACGCTATCGCCATCCCCCGACAACCTCAGCTCTACACCGCCGCACCCTCGATCCGAACCATCGATCCGAACCATCGATCCGCACGACCAACGCACTCGACGCGCGCCGAAGCACCCGCGGATGCGGCCGTTCGGCACGCCGCGCGAGCCCGGGTGTGCGAGGCTCGAAACCGTGCCAGAAACGGAGCCATCCACCCCGGCGCCATCGACTCCGGAGCCATCACCGGAGGTGCGCGCCGTCTGGCCGAGTCCGGACACCCAGCCGCTCGACGACGACGCGTTGCTCCGTGCGTACCCGGTCGGTGACGAACCGTTGATGCGGGCGAACTTCGTCGCGAGCGTCGACGGTGCCGTCACCGCCGACGGAAAGTCGGGCGGTCTCGGCGGGCCGGCCGACAAGCGCATCTTCGACCTGCTGCGGGTGCAGTGCGACGCGGTCATGGTGGGCGCCGGAACGTTGCGCATCGAGGGGTACGGCGCCATGACGGTCGACGATCGTCATCGGGAGTTGCGACGGCGAAGTGGTCGCGAACCACAACCCGCGCTCGTCGTGATATCCGGACGGCTTGATCTCGACCCAGCGCACCCGATGTTCCGCGAGGCACCGGTCCGACCGTTCGTGTTGACCCATGACGGCGCTCCGGCCGGTCGACGTAAGGCACTCAGCGAGGTTGCCGAGGTGGTCGTCTGCGGGCGCGAGGCGATCGACTTCCGCGCCGCGCGCGCCGCGCTCGTCGATGCTGGGTACCCACATGTGCTGTGTGAAGGCGGCCCGCATGTGCTCGGTGCGCTGACCGCCGCGGACGCGGTCGACGAATTGTGCCTGACCGTGTCGCCACGCCTTCTCGGCCCGGGCGCGGGTCGCATCACTGCCGGGCCGGTCAGCACGGTGCGCGATCTCGAGGTCGCGAGCGTCCTCGCCGCCAGCGACGGCTTCCTATTCCTGCGGTACCGCGTCAGTGAGCGGCCGAGATAACGCCGGCCACTAATCGACGTTGTGGCGGACCTCCACCGGCTCTTGCCAGCCAAGGATCGCCGCCACCATGTGCACCGAGTCGACCGCGGCTCGAACGTCATGAACGCGAACGATCCTGGCACCCTGCAACATCGCGGCGACGTTCGAGGCAATCGTGCCGACGAGGCGCTCGTGTTGCGGTCGGCCGAGTGCCTCGCCGATGAAGTCCTTGTTCGACAACGCCACTAGCGTCGGGTAGCCGAGCGATGTGATGTCGGCCAACCGGCGCGTGAGCTCCAGCGAGTGGTGGGTGTTCTTGTTCAGGTCGTGGCCGGGGTCGATGACGATCTGCTCCGGACGCACGCCGTGGTCGAGCGCCACGCTCACGCGGTCCGCGAGGAACGCCGCGACCTCCGCGACCACGTCGCGGTAGGTGGGCCGCACTACGGGGGTACGCGGTGGGCGCGCCAAGCTGTGCGTGATGACCAGCGTCGTACCCGATTCGGCGACGATGTCCGCGAGCCCCGGATCGTAAAGTCCGGACGTGTCATTGATGACGTCTGCACCGGCCGAGATCACCCGACGCGCGACCTCCGGGCGGTACGTGTCCACCGACAGCACGACATCGGACGCCTGACGAGCCGCGGTCACGACCGGTACGACGCGATCGATCTCCTCCGATTCGCTGACCTCGCCGGCGTGGAGCCCGAACGGTACCCCGCCGATGTCCACCCAATCGGCGCCGTCGGAGACCGCCGCACCGACCGCGTACACGGCATGATCCAGCGCGTACGATGCGCCGCGGTCGTGGAAAGAGTCCGGCGTCCGGTTGACGATCGCCATCACGGCGACCTGCCGATCGAAGTCGAATGTGCGAGTGCCGATCGTGCGCTGGGCGGCGATCAGATCGGGTACGTACACGCCGTGACCCCCGCCATGACCCACGCCATGCGGCACGCCAACCGATCCACTCGAGCCTTCCGTCATCGGTGCACCTCAGCGATTGAGACCGGCGATCAGGTTGATCGTCGCGGCGATGATGACCGTGCCGTAGAGATAGGACAGCAATGCGTGGCGCAGCGCGTTTGCGCGCATCTCGGACGACGTGAGCGTCGTGTCGGACACCTGGAACGTCATGCCGATCGTGAACGCCAGATAGGCGAAGTCGGTGTAGCGCGGCGGACTCGTCTGGTTGAAGTCGACGCCGCCTTCGCCGCCGGTGTGGTAGATCGTGGCGTACCGCAGCATGTAGGTCGCGTGCACGACGAGCCAGGCCATCACGACGCTGCCGACACCGAGCGCCGCCTCCCATACGCGGCCCGCGCCGTGCGCGTTGCTGGCCCGGATGATGAGTGTCGCCACCGCCGCGAGACTCGCGGCGCTCGCGAGCAGCACGGTCAGATCGGAAGCGGTCCTGGTCGGGTCGTCGCGAACCGCGTGCACCTTGGTCGCCGGCCCGTCAAGGCCGTGCACGGTCAGCCACGTCCCGGCCAGAAAGACGGCCGCCGCAACGTCCCAGCCGATCAGCAGCGCCACATCGATCGGTACGAAGAAGGCGACGACGACGGCGATGACCACACCGGGTATGGCGGCGCCGACCAGATGAGTGACCGCGAGGTTGCGTGGTCGCATCGGAGCGGCCGACTCGTTCACGCCGATGACCATACGTCACCCCGGACGCGCGACCGTGGACCGGCGGGGCAGTGCCAGACCAGGTGCGCCCAGATCAGGTGCGGCCCGATAAGGTGCGGCTCGATCAGGTGTCCTTTCGGCGGCGCGGCGGTCGGATCGCCCGGTGGCGAGGTCCGGTCGGCTTCTCGCCGGCCCGATCGGTGCGCTGCCCGGACTGCTGCCCGGATTGCTGTTCGGATTGCTGCCCCGATTGCGGCTCGGACTGTTGCGTAGGGCGTTGCTGGTCGGAGCGCTGGTCGGCCTGCTCGTCGACGCGCTGATCCTTCCGCCCGGACTCCGCGGCCATCCCCGATGCCGCCGCCACTTCACCGGCCGGCACTTGACCAGCACCCGCGGGTTCGAGGCGCGACGTTCTCGGATCCTCGCCGAGGTGGCCACGCTGGTCCAGGGTGTACAGCACGATCAACATCGGGACCACCGTGACGAGCGCCACGACGAACCAAGCCAACAGCCACTTCATCGATGTCGTCGAGCCGGCGCCATCCGAGATGGTCAGCCGGAACGGCAGCAGATACGGATATTGCGCGACCGCCCATGCCCAAACGAGCGCTCCGACGCCCACCGCGGCAACCACCCGCAGGCCACGTGCCACACCTCGACGGGCCATCACGAACGCGGCGATGAGCGCGACCACGCCGAGCACGATCAGCGGGATGCTGCGGCTGGTGAGCCGGTTGAACATGGATCGCTCTTGGACGCGCAGCGCGATCGCCACGCCGACGCCGCACAGCAGCGCCACGACGCCCGCGATCAACGCGCGAATGCGGAAATACTCGCGCAGCTCCGGAACCCCCCGGCGAGCGCATTCGACGACGAGGTAGCAGGCGGAAGTAAACGCACCGACCGCCACGGTCAGCAGTCCGGTCGTGATGGACACCGCGTTCACCCACGCGTTCACGGGATTGCCGACGCCGTTCGGTGGTACGCGGCCCGACATGATTGCGCCGACCGCCGTGCCAAGAAAGAACGGCGTCATAACCGCGCCGATGCCGAACAGCCAGCCGGACCACTGCCGCGCGCCGGACCGCGCAGCGTCCTTGCGCAGCGCGAAGTTCGCACCGCGCAACACGATTCCGAGCGCGGCGAGCGCCAGCGGGACGAAAAGCGCGGTCATGATCGATCCGAACGCGCCGCCGAACGCCGTCCACGTCACGACCAGGATGTAGATGAGCCAGACGTGGTTGGCCTCCCACACCGGCGTAATGACCTCGTCGATCAGCGACCGAGCGCGGAGACCTTGCGCCTTGTTGCCGGCGATCAGATCCCAGAAACCCGCGCCGAAGTCCGCGATGCCGGACCAGGCATAGAGCGTGATGCCGATGACAATGACTCCGGCGACGAGGTTTGCGGCCGTCACGACTTCGGTCTCCGGTCGCGGGATTCGGTCGCGCTGTCCGCCCCGGTATCGGTCGCGGTATCGGTCGCGGTTTCGGTCGCGGATGTGGACCGACGGCCTGCCGCGCCATCGACGCCGGACTCGGCCAATGCCCCGGCCTCCGCCGTCTCGCCCGCCATCGCCGCCACCGCGTCCGGCCGTGGACCGTAGGGCGACGTCTCGTCGTCGTCGATAACCGGTTTGATGCGCCATCGCGTGGCCATCGCGCGCAGTACGGCGATCGTGGCGATGCCGAGCAACGCGTAGAGGACGTAGATGACGATCATCGTCACGGTGACGCTTTGCGCAGTGGTCACCGCGCCGGATGTTCGCGCGATGTTCCAGACGATCCACGGCTGCCGGCCGACCTCGGTGGTGATCCACCCCGCCTCGATCGCGATGTAGGCCAGCACGCCGCAGGCCGCGGCGACCCAGAGGAATATCCGTCCGTGCGGCACGTTGCGTCGGCGCCAATACGCGATCGCGTAGTAGAGCGCCACCAACGGGAGCAGTGTGCCGATCCCGACCATGACGTCGAACGCGAAATGTACGAGCGTCGGGTTCGATGCGCGATTCTGCGGCGGGATCGAGTTCATGCCTTGGACAAACGTGCTTGTGCTCCCGCCGGCTAACCACGAGTCGAGGCCCGGAATCTTGATCCCGCCGGTCACGGTGTTCGTTGACGGGTGGTAAATGCCGAACAGGTATTCGGGTTGATGCGTACCGGAATTCGTCACTATCTCCATCGCCGCGAACTTGGCCGGCTGGTTCTGATAGACCCAACGTGCGATCTGATCGCCGACCAGGGCCTGGATCGGCGCGAGGATGGCACCGATCGTGAACGGGATCAGGATGCCGAGCCGGTGGTACCGGTCGCGGCGCCCGCGCAGCCAACCGACCACGTACACGGACGCGACCATGAACGTGGCCGCCATATACGCGGCGATGAGGAAATGCGTCAGCTCCCACGGCAACGCCTTGTTGAAGATGACGTTAAACGGATCGACCTTTGTCGGGCGCCCATCCGAGCCGATGGTGAAGCCGGCCGGTGCGTTCATCCACGAGTTGACCGAGATAATGGAAAGCGCACCGATGATGGCCACAAACGGGATCGGGAAGCCGAACCAGAAGTGTGTCCACGGCTTCATGCGCCGCCAGCCGTAGATGTAGATCGCCACGAGCAGCGCCTCGAGAAAGAACGAGATGCCTTCGATCGCGAATGGCAGGCCGAAGACGTCGCCGAACGTTTTGACGAAACCCGGCCACAGCAAGCCAAACTCGAACGACAACACGGTCCCGGTTACCGCTCCGACCGCGAACGTCAGACCCGCCGCGTGCGACCATCGACGCGCGAGACTCAACGCCGCCGCGTCACCGCGCTTCAGACCCTTGTAGTTCGCGATCAGCATCAGCGTCGGCAGCGCCACACCGAGCGGTACCAGCAGGATGTGGAACCCGAGAGTGAAGCCCATCTGCGACCGAGCCGGCGTCAACTGCACCGGCCCGGATGCGAGGATCATCCAGGCAGAGTTCATGTTGGCGCCTTAGCCGGATGACGCGGTCGGCCGCGTGCCGGCGGTGACGGTGGCGCCCATCCGACCGAGCAGATGGTCACCGACCCGAATTGCATTCGCCATCGCGGTCAGCGCCGGGTTGACCGCGCCGATGGCCGGGAACACGCTCGTGTCGACCACGTACAGGTTGTCGACCTCGTGCGCTTGGCAGTCCGCGTTAACCACCGATGTCGCCGGGTCGATGCCCATCCGTGCGGTGCCGGCCTGGTGCGCGCACCCGGCGATCGGGATGGTGGTCTTCATGTATGCGAAACGGTGGACGGCATGGTCTTCATGCATACCGAGACCGCCGAGCATCGACTTGAACTGCTTGTAGAGGCGGTCGGCGGCGGTCGGGTTGCTCGGTTCGTAGGCGAGCCGGATGTTGTCGTCACTGTCGAGCGTGACCCGGTTGTCCGGCCTCGGCAGATCCTCCGTGGACAGCCAGAAGTCAACGGCATGCTTCGCGATGTCCTCCAACGAGAACATCGGTGCCAGCTTCGCGATCGACTTCTCGCCACGGTAGTGCTCTGGCTGCGACTTGCCGATCATCTGGATGTTGCCCATCGGGTACGGGAAGTCCGGTCCCTCGAAGTAGAAGTCATTGACCCCGAGCGTCTTCTGGAAGATCGTCGGGTTTGGTTCCTTGGACAAGGCCAGGATGGCCTGGCTGTCGTGGAACATGAAGTTGCGCCCGACCTGGTCCGAGCCGTTCGCGAGGCCGTTGGGGTGCTTGTCGGTGGCCGAGCTCAGCAGCAGCTTCGCCGTGTTGGCCGCGCCGCACGCGACCACGACGATGTTCGCGGCATACGACTCCTGATGGCCGTCGTGGTCAACGATGACCTTCGTGACCTCGTTGCCCGGTCCGTTCGTCTCCAGCCGGACCGCCATCGCATCGGTCAGGAGCGTGACGTTGTCGAACTTGAGTGCCGGCCGGACACCCATCACCTCGGCGTCCGACTTGGCGTGCAGCGGACATGGGAAGCCGTCGCACGAATTGCATTTCACACAGATGCTATACGGCATGTTCGCCTCGTTGAGCCGCACGCCACACGGCGCGTGGAACGGGTGATAGCCGGCCGCCGCGAGGTCGTCGGACAACTGCTGGATGCGCGGCTCATGCGATACCGGCCCGAACGGATACGGAGTGCCGGACGGGCCCTCGGTCGGGTCTTCGCCGTGTACGCCGTGCACCGCGTACATCTGTTCGGCCGCCGAGTAGTAAGGCTCCATGTCGAAGTACGAGATCGGCCACGCCGGCGAGATCCCGTCGTGGTGCCGAAGCTCGCCGAAGTCGCGCTCCCGCAACCGGTACAGCGCGGCGCCGTACATCTTCGTAGCGCCGCCCACGAAGTAGTGCACCTGCGGCTGGAACGCCTTGCCCTTGTGGTCTGTCCAGCTGTCCTTCGAGATGTAGCGGCCGTCGACGAACACATCGCCGGTGTCCCAGTTCTCCGGTTCCCGCGGTAGATAGCCACCGCGTTCCAGCAACAGGATCCGCTTGCCGGACGGCGCCAAATGGCGAGCGAGCGTACCGCCGCCGGCGCCGGTACCGATGATGATGACGTCGAACGCGGATGGGATATCTCCGTTGGTCATGACATCTGCTCCGGAAGTATTTCGGCGACGATGATGCGGCTCGCCGCGTCGATCAACGCGAGATGCGAGAACGCCTGCGGGAAGTTGCCGAGATGGCGACCGGTATCGGGCTCGAACTCCTCGGCGTAGAGGCCGAGCGGCGACGCCACGCGGAGCAGCTTCTCCATGAGATCGCGAGCTCGAGCCATCTCGCCCACCATGGCTAGTGCCGACACGAGCCAGAATGAGCAGATGAGGAACGTGCCTTCCTTGCCGCTCATGCCATCGTCGGTCTCGCTCGTGTCGTAGCGCAGCACGAACCCGTTCTCGGTCAACTCGTCGGAGATCGCGTCCACCGTCTTACGCAACCGCTCATCGTCCTGCGGAAGGAGGCCGAACATGACGGCGAGCAACGTGGACGCGTCCAGCGCGTCGGTGTCATAGTGCTGGCGTAGCACGCCACGGTCACTGACACCGCGCGCGAGGATGTCCGCCTTGATTTCGTCTGCCGTCTGGCGCCAGGCCGTACCCTTCGCGTCCTCACCAGCGACCGCGGCGAGCTTGGCCGCGCGATCCATGGCGACCCAACACATCAGCTTCGACGACACGTAGTGTTTCGGTGCGCCACGCGCCTCCCAGATGCCCTGGTCGGGTTCCTTCCATACGCGAGTCGCGCACGCCGCCTGCGATTCCACGATCGGCCACAGCCGCCGCGGCAGCCGGTTGCTGTGCTTGACATGCAGCAGGATCGAATCGAGAACGGCGCCGAATACGTCGTTCTGCTTCTGGTTCCACGCTCCGTTGCCGACCCGGACCGGATGTGCGCCCTCGTATCCGGACAGCTCGTCGCGCGTCTCCTCGGTCAGGTCGCGGCGACCGTCGATGCCGTACATGATCTGCAGCGAGCCATCCTCCGTCGGTTCGACATCTGCGACGAATTGCATGAACTCGTCCGCCTCCCAGTCGAGCAGGAGGTAATGCAGCGCGCGGAGTGTGAATGTCGAGTCTCGCATCCAGGTGAACCGGTAATCCCAGTTGCGCTCGCCGCCCGGCGTCTCGGGAAGGGACGTCGTCGACGCCGCGAGCGTTGCGCCGGTCGGCATGTAGGACAGTCCCTTGATGGCCAGCGCCGAGCGCTGCAAGTGTTCACGCCACCGGTGGTCCGGCATGCGTGAGTTCTCCAGCCAGGTGCGCCAGAAGTCGGACGTCTCGTTGATCATCGCTCTCGCCTCATCGAACGTCTCCGGGGTGGCGAGATCGTGGTTCCAGGACAACACGCAGTACATGCGGTCGCCCGTGGTCAGGGTCCGCCGACCGCGCGCGCGGCCGGCCTCGATGCCCAGCGCGAGATCGGACCGAAGCCGGATCCGGACGCCGGCGCCGGTCGCGTCGACGACGTGCCGCTCGTCGTCCTGCATCGACCACTCCGCGGTGGCGCGGCCGTAGTCGAAGAGCGGTTCGCAGACCATCTCGACCTCGACGTGTCCCGATGTGCACTCGACGGTGCGCACCAGCATGTGCCGGGCGTCCGCGTCGGCTGGCGGGCGGGTGTGTGGCGTGACGACATCGTCGTGACCGATCGGTCCCATGACGATCGCGTCGTGAACGATCAACCACCCGGTCCGCGTCCGCCACGTCGTCTCCATCACGTTCGTGCCGGGCACATACCGACGTGCGCTCGGGTGCACGATGCCGTACGGCCCGACGCGGAAGCTGCCGGCCTGGCGATCGAGGAGGCTGCCAAAGATGCTCGGCGAATCGAACGCCGGCACGCAGAGCCAGTCGACCGAGCCGTCCGGCGCGATCAGCGCGCTGGTGTGGCAGTCGGACAGGAACGCGTAGTCCGCAATCGGCGCATATGGCGAGACCGCCGCGGCCGTAGGGAGCGAACCTACCGGTTGCTGCTGATCGGTTCCCGGACGATCGAGCGTTGTGGTCATGACGTCACCCACGGTTCTCGCCAACCGCCGAATTCGGCGGTGATCTTGTCGGCTTCCTTCGGTCCCCACGTGCCGGGCTTGTACGGATGTACCTTCGGCGGCTTGTCAAGCAGGGGCTGCATGACCCGCCACTCGTCCTCGATGCCGTCCTGTCGGGTGAAGCGCGCGCTGTTGCCGACGAGCGCGGCGTGCAGCAGCACCTCGTACGGCGTCGGTCCCTCGCCACCCTCCTGAGCGAACTCCATCTCGAGGTCGATCGGCTCCGGCTGTATCTGTCCGGCGCGCTTGGCCTCGAGATCGAAGCGGATGCCAGTGCTCGGGTCAAGCTTGATGACGAGCTGGTTTGCCTCCGGACGCTGTTCGCCCGCCATTCGCAGGCCGAGCCGAGGCGGCTCCTTGAACACCAGCCGGAACTCGGTCTGCGTTGCCTTCAGCTTCTTGCCGGTACGGATGAAGAACGGCACGCCCGACCAGCGCCAGTTGTCGATGTCGAGTCGTAGCGCCACGGATGTCTCGGTGGTGGAGTTAGGTGCGACGCCGTCGATCTTCTGGTAGCCGTCGTACTGGCCGCGCACATAGTTCGCCGGGTCCGCGCTGACCACCGCCTGCCACAGCGCATCCTTGGCGTTGTTGAGCGTATTCGGGTCGCGGCCGGCCGGCGGTTCCATGCCACCGAGCGCGACGAGTTGCATGAGGTGATTGACGACGACGTCGCGCAGCGCGCCGACCGGATCGTAGAAGTGGCCGCGGTCCTCGACGCCGAAGCTCTCGGCCATCGTGATCTGTACGCACTCGACGTAGTTGCGGTTCCACACCGGCTCGATCATCGTGTTCGCGAACCGGAAGTAGAGCAGCTCCTCACTGCCCATCTTGCCGAGGAAGTGGTCGATCCGATAAAGCTGCGACTCGTCGATGTACTGGTGGATCTCGTCGGCGAGCGCCTGCGCGGAAGCCATGTCGTGGCCGAATGGCTTCTCCACAACGACGCGTCCGGTCTTCGTCAGGCCGGCGTGCGTCAGGTTGCCGACCACCGTACCGAAGAGCGACGGCGGGATCTCCAGGTAGAACACGGGCATGGTGGCGCCACGCATCTTGTTCGCGACATCGTGGTAGGTACCCGCGTCGGTAAAGTCGCCCGACACGTACGACAAGCGGTCGGCGAACCGCTTGAACACCGCCTCGTCGATCTTCTCGCCGTTCGCCTCGATGCACTGGCGGGCGTGGTCCCGGAGATGCTTGTCCGTCCAGTCCTGCACGGCGACGCCGACGATGGGGCAGTCCAACAGACCGCGTTTCTCCAGCCGGTACAGCGAATCGAACGTCATCACCTTCGCTAGATCGCCGGTGATGCCGAAGATGACAAACACGTCGGCTGGTTGCGCGTTGGTGGCGTGATGGTCAGCCATGTCAGTCCTTTTGGTCGTCGATGGTTTGTCGGGCCTCGTGCCAATGAATGCGAGGCGTGTCGATGTGCGAGGCGGCCAGCAGTTCTGCCGACCGGTGGTGCGGCCGCACGTAGAAGTCCTCGGCCCACTGCATGAACGCACGGATCTCGGCGCCGGTGTTCGCGAGCAATTGGGCGTGCACACCGAGCCACGCCGCGAACGCGACCCGGCCGTGCAGCTCGTGACGATGTTCACCAAGCTCGGCTACTGCCGCTCGCCGGCCGATCATCGCCATGATTCCCTTGTCGTGGTATTCGAACGGCTCCCGCTTGACGCCGGCCATCTCGGCCGAGATGTTGCGACCGGCCCAGTCGCCGGATTGCTGCGCCACGCTGCCGAGCTGAGGCAGGATCTCGCCGTCCGGGCCGGGGATGTTGGCCGCGTCGCCGACCGCGTACACGCCGGGATAGTCCTCGACGGTCAAGTCGGCGTTCACGGTGACGCGGCCGCCATGTCCAACGTCGACACTGGATGCCTCGACAACTGGTGACGCCTTTTCGCCGCCGCCCCAGATCGTGAGGTGCGTAGGGATCGTCGTACCGTCGCGAAGCGTCACGTGGTCGCGGGCAACTTCCGTCACGCCGGTGCCGAGCATCAGTTCCACGCCGCGATGCTTCAGCTGCTTTGTGGCGTACCCATGGGCCGCGTCGGAGAAAGCGCCCAGCGGCGCGTTACCCATGTCGACGAGAATGATCCTCGCCGCGTCGATCGCCATGTCCGGATACCGGTGCGGCATGACGTCGTGGATCAACTCGGAAAGAGCGCCAGCAATCTCTACGCCGGTCGGTCCGGCGCCGACGATCACGAAGTTCAACGCGCCGTCGTCGATGAGGCGCGGCTGTTTCGCGACATCCTCGAACAGCTGCAGGACGCGAGATCGGACGCGCTTGGCATCCCGCAGCGAGTAGAGCGGGAACGCATGTTCCTCGGCGCCGGTGGTGTTGAAGAAGTTCGGCTGTGCGCCGGCCGCCAGGACGAGAAAGTCAGCCGTGAGCGTGTCCCCATCGGCGAGCGTCACGGAGCGAGCCTGTGGGTCGATCGCGGTGGCCTCCGCCATGCGCGCCGTGACGTTGTCGTGGTGCTTGAAGATCTCCTCGAGATCGAACGCGATGTCTGCCGGCGTCAACTCGGCGGTCGCGACCTGGTAGAGCAGTGGCTGGAACTGGTGGAAGCCGTTGTTGTCGAAGAGCGTCACCTGCGCTTGCGGATCACCCGCGAGGCGCTTCGCACAGGCGACGCCGCCGAAGCCGCCGCCGACGATGATGATGTGTACGGGTTGCGAACCGGTCATGTGGAGCGCCCCCAGAACATCTGCAAGCCCACAACATCTGAAAGATCGCGTACGACGGCGCGCTCCGGCCGTGCCCGGTCATCCATCGAGGCCGACGGTCGGCCGTCGGGCTCGCTAGCGGCTCGTGCGATGCGACGCGAACCGTGACACCAGGAACAGCCAGGGTGACCTTCGCAAAGATCACATTACAGAGAATCCGAACATTTTTTGGAAAATGTCGGATCAGCCCCCTATCGGGCGGCTACCGCACCGACGTGCCGCTTGACGGACGCCGCCGAAGGTGTGACGACGCGGAGAGTCATCACCATCGCCCTTTCTGGCGTCGTGTCTCCGGCAAAGCTGCCGAGACGCCGCGTAGCAGTTATCGCTGGGGGCTGGGCGACGGAGGGCTGGGCGACGGTGGGCTGGGCGACGGAGGGCTGGGCGACCGTGGGCTGGGCGACCGTGGGCTGGGCGACGGTGGGCTGGGCGCCGGGGTACCCGGTGTGGGCCGGCAGTGGCTCGGCTCGTCGTCGCCCGCGACCACGTAGTCGCGACAGTTCGTGAAGTGGCTGTTGAACTGGCCGACGACGAATCCGGCGATCGCTACGACTGAAATGATCACGATCACGAGCGCCCGGACCCGCCGCGCGCGCATCTCGAATAGGCCGGGTGCCATCACGCGGACGAGTGCCCACAACGTCAACGGCACGGTTGCCAGGGTGAGCCAGGTCAACGTTTGTTCGATGACGTGTAGCGGGCCGGTGGATCGGTAGATGGGTGCGATGCCACGGAGTACGAACCACAACACCGGAATGCACAGCACCACGCGCGTCCACCACCAGACGCGCATCTCGCGCCGCAACACGATGGAACCCAGCAACAGCACGGTCGAGACGACGAAGATCTGGAACAGCCGGTAGTAGAACACCGTGTGATAGGCGCCGAGCGCGAATGCCAGATCCCAGATGAGCAACGACGCCGCGATCGTGGTCGCGAAGAAGGCGCGATATCCGGTCGGTCGGCCGCCACGGCTGAAGCCGCGGAGAATGTCGTCGGCCGCCGAGAAGCGCCGTCGACTTTCCCGCGATCCACGTTCCGGCTCGTCGCCCAGTCTGCGCCCTGCCTCGCCGCTGCCGGGCTCGCTGCCGGGCTCGCCGTCGGGTTCGCTGCCGGCTTTCCTGTCGGTCTCGCTGTCGGGCTCGCCGTTGGGCTCGTCGTCACGAGTCACGGCGCACCGCCGCCCGCATCAGCGCCTCGTCAGGACGGCGCTCATAACGATGTCGCCGGATCCGCGACGACGCGCCCGGCCGCGGCGGTATGAAGAGCCCATGCAGAGCCGCCGACCGCACGGCCACACTCCACGGCAGAGCCGTTTGCCGCGCCAACGGTGGCGTGCGGCTGTCCCAGTCGTGCTGCTCTGCCTCGGCGCGGCGATCGCCGCCTGCTCGAACAACGGTGGCGGCAATCCGTCGCCGAGTCCTGCCACCACATCGCCGTCGGTCGCCCCGTCCAGCCCACAGCCCACTGGCACCGCCGCGGCATTGTGCAACGCGGCGGCGAAGCTCAAGGCGTCGGTGCAGAACCTCACGTCGCTCGATCCGTCCGCCGGGCTGCCGGGCGTGCAGGCCGCCATCGACAACATTCAGGCCAGCCTGAACGAGTTCGCCGCGGCCGCACAGACACAGTTCGCCCCGCAGGTCGCCCAGATGCGCAGCGCGCTGGCAAATCTGAAGTCGGCGGTGGCGTCGGCGAGCGCCAGTCCCGGTTCCAACAGCGTCGGTGCGATCACGACCGCCGCGACCGGTGTCCTGGCCGCGTATAACTCGCTGCAGCAGGCGGTCGCGTCGCGCTGCGGCTGACGGCGCCATCCCCGGCAGGAGGACGCCGATCTGGATCTGATCGATGTGGACCTGAACTGCCGTCACCGCGACCGCGCCCGCCCCCGATCACGACCCACGACACCGCCGCGGGACCGCCGGAACAACTCCGTCAGCGTATCCACTTCGCCCGGATCTGACATGCTAAGCCGGTGAACGTACCGTTATGTGCCCTGCGTTGTGGCGGCCGTGCACGAGTCTGAGGGATCCGGCGCCGGATCCGCCGATGCCATCCCGCCGCAATCGGCCGCCGCAAACGCACGCGCCGAGTCGTTCCTACGTTCGCGACGGTACGTCGTCCTGCTGATCCTCGCGGCGGTGCTCGGCGTACCCATAACCGCGGCGGCGTACGGGTTTCTGCGTCTGACGACGTCGATCCAGGGTTGGGTCTACACGAACCTGCCGCATGGTCTCGGCTTCTCGGCGCAGCCGGTGTGGTGGCCGATCCTCCCGATGGTGGTCGCCGGTCTCGTCGTCGGCGCGACGGTACGCTACCTGCCCGGTACCGGCGGACACGTACCCGTGGATGGTTTGCACGTGGGTGGCGTGGCACCGGGCGCGCAGCTGCCCGGCATCGCGATCGCGGCGCTGGCCAGCATCTCGCTCGGCGCGGTCGTCGGTCCAGAGGCGCCGCTGATCGCGCTCGGCGGCGGGGTGGCCGTCTGGATCGTACGCCTCGTGAAACGCGACCTGCCGCTGCAGGCCGCCGCCATCATGGCGGCGATGGGTAGCTTCGCCGCGGTCTCTACGTTGCTCGGCTCGCCGCTCACCGGTGCATTCCTGATCATCGAGGCGTCCGGGCTCGCCGGCGCGATCGGGTCGGTCGTGCTCGTGCCCGGGCTGCTCGGCGCCGGCATCGGCGCGCTCGTCTTCACCGGCCTCGACGCGCTGACCGGTCAGGGCACGTTCTCCCTAGCCATCCCGAATCTGCCCCACGTCGGGCGCCCGACCGTCGCGGAGTTCGGCTGGGCGATCGTGATCGGCTTGCTCGCGGCGGCGGCATGTTGGTTGCTGCGCCGTGGCGCGACCGCGATCCGCGGCGTGGTGGAACGCTGGACGGTGCTCGTCACCGGCGCGATCGGTCTCGCCATCGCCGGGCTCGCCATCGCCTATGTCGAGGCGACCGACCATCCGAACGCCGACGTACTGTTCTCCGGCCAGGCGCAGCTGCCGGTGCTGATGGAACACGCCGCCGGCTACTCGGTCGGCGCGCTGCTGTTGCTGGTCGCGTGCAAGGGCCTCGCGTACGCGGGCAGCCTCGTCGGTTTCCGCGGCGGCCCGACGTTTCCCGGCATGTTCATCGGCGCGGTCGGCGGCATCGCGATGTCCCACCTGCCAGGCCTCTCGGTCGTGCCGGCGGCGGCGATGGGGATCGGTGCAATGACGGCCGGCATGCTGCGTCTCCCGTTCACCGCGGTCCTGCTGACGACGTTGTTCCTCGGCAGCGACGGCGTATCCGTCATGCCCATCGTCATCGTCGCGGTGGTTGTCGCGCACGTCGCAACGATCCGACTTACGCCCAAGCCATCCGCGGACACCGCGTCGACTGAGCCACCGGACCCGCACCCACACCAGACGCCAGCTTGAGCGAATTCAATCCGACGTGCGGCTCACTCCGAGGTCGCGTCCGCGCACTAGCGTCGCGAACGCGATCGCATCACGCACGGCCGCACCGCCGTGGTCGTTGTTGAAATACACGTACACCTCGTCTCTCCCGAGCGCGAAAGCGCTTGCCACGCGGTCCAGCCAGGACGCCAGCGCCGCCCGGCCATAGCTCGGTCGGGGCCGTGCGGCGCCTTCGTGCATGCGCAGATAGCCCCAATCGGTGGTACGCCACGTCGGCGTCACCGGACGACCACGGCGATCCGCCCACGACAGCGCGGCGGCACGGCGCTCGAGAACCGATCTGATCTCGGGGGTCCACCACGACGCGTGCCGCGGTTCGACGGCGACCCGAACGCCGGCCGGGAACCGGGACAGCGCAGCGTCGAGGAGATCGGCGTCGGCGCGCAGCGTCGGCGGAAGCTGCAGCAGCACCGGTCCCAGCCGGTCCCCGAGCGCCTGCGCACGGTCTAGGAAGCGCGCCACCGGCTCGGCGGGATCCTTGAGCCGCTTGATGTGCGTGAGATAGCGGCTCATCTTCACCGCGATGCGGAAGCCCGCCGGGGTCCGCGAACGCCACTGGGCGAACGTGTCGCGTTCCGGTAGTCGGTAGAACGCGTTGTTCACCTCGACGGTTGCGAACCGCTCGGCGTAGTTCTCCAGCCACCGTCGCGCGGGCAGATCGGCCGGATAGACGCTTCCGCGCCAGTCGCGGTACTGCCAGCCGGACGTACCGACCAAGATCATGGCAGCAGCCCGCGCACGTACGCCGCTTGTCCGGCATGCTGCAGGTCGTCGCCGAGCACGCTGATCAGACGTACGCCGAGCGTGACCGGCGGCGACCAGCGTTCGTCGACCACCCGGTCCAGCTCGTCGGCCGTCACTCGGTCCAGCAACTCATTGGTACGCCTGGCCACCGCGTCGTAATACTCGATCAGCGCGGCCGGGCCGTCCGGTCGGATGCGGTCGACGTCGGCGGCCGAATGGCCGTATCCGGTGTCCATGACGTTGCCCGGGAGACCGAATCGCGGCGCCCAGCGACCGGACACCCACAGCTGTTCGTCGCCGACCAGCTCGGCGACGTGATCATCCTGGACACGAGCGAGATGCCAGACGAGCCAGCCGATGCTGTTCGCGCCCGGCGCGGGCGTCCACCGAAGCTGCTCCGCGGTCAGACCGTTGACCGCCGACATGACAAGCGCCGGAAGCCGCCCGAATCCCTCGATCAACACGTCGCGCTCGTGCATTCCCGACCCCTTCGTCACCGCCGCCCCGGACGAGCGCGGTCAGCGTCTGCGAGTTTCGGCTACCGACCGCGCGGTCCGACGCCCCGTGGTTGTCTGACCACCATGGTGACCCCCGCTGCTGACGCCAGTGCTGGGAACACCGCCGGGAACACTGCCGACACCACAGCGGGCGCCGACCGGCCACTCGCTTACCTACCGGCGGTGCGCCGCGCATGGCGGCTGTGGCGGGCGCACCTCGCGGCGTTCGTTCCGATCGCGGTGGCGATCGTCGCTCCGCTACTGATCCTCGCCGAGTTGCTCGACGAATGGGTCGGTACGTCGACGGTCACCGCCGTGGCGATCGCCTCGGTGTTCGGCGTGGCCGCCGCGGCGTTCGGCGAAGCGCTCTGTGCCGGCATCGCCGAGGACATCCTGCACCACGGCGCGGCGGAAGGCCCCCGACACGAGCGACTGTCGTTGTGGGCGACGGTACGTCGCCTCCCCGTCATCCGGCTGACCGTGCTCGCGGTGATCATCGGCGTCTCGGTCGCGATCGGGGTGCTCCTTCTGCTGCTGCCCGGTCTCGCAGTCTTTGCGTGGCTGTCGCTCGCTTGCACCGTTGCGCTCGTCGAGGGCCGAGGCGTACGGGACTCCCTGCGAGCCAGCGTTTCGCTCGTACGTGGGCACTTCTGGAAGGTCGCCGCGCTCACCACGACGGCGCTCGTGCCGTCCGCCGTGGCGGACCAGATCGCCGAGGCGCTACATGGCGCGCACCCGCCGATGTGGATCGAAATCGTGGTCGACGCAATCCTCGACACGGTCGCGATCAGCCTCACCGCGGCGATCATCGTGGTCCTGTACGGCGCACTGAGCGCGCTGCATATCGATGACGCGCGCGCGGGTCGATGATCGCCGCTGCGCCCGGTTAGAGTGCGCTCATGAATGCCGCTCTGGTCACATGCGTGTGGATCTTCGTTGGCGCGTGCGCAGCGGTATGGATCACGTCGCTCGTCACAAACGAACACTCCTGGGTCGATCGCATCTGGTCGATCATCCCAATCGCGTACGTCGCGGTGTTCGCCGCGGCTGCCGGCTTTGCCGACGCTCGACTGGACACGATGTTCGTGCTCGTCGCACTGTGGGGCGCTCGGCTCACCTTCAACTTCGCGCGTAAGGGCGGCTACGCACCGGGCGGCGAGGACTATCGATGGGCGATCCTGCGCGGCCGCATGACGCCGTGGCGGTTCCGGGTGTTCAACCTGTTCTTCATCACGATCTACCAGAACCTGTTGCTGTTGTTGATCACGTTGCCGGCGTACACCGCGTTCCGACACCGCGGTGGCTTCGGTGTGCTGGACGTGGTGGCGACCGTGGTGTTCGTCGGCTGCCTGGCCGGCGAGACGGTTGCCGACCAGCAGCAGTGGGAGTTCCAGACGTGGAAACGCGATGAGATTGCGGCCGGCCGCGAGCCGACGGCGCGCTTCGTCACGACCGGACTGTTCCGCTACTCACGGCATCCCAACTTCTTCTTCGAACAGGCGCAGTGGTGGGTCGTCTTCGCGTTCGGCGCCATCGCGGCCGGTTCCGTGCTGCAGTGGACGGTGCTCGGCCCGGTCTTGTTGACCCTGCTGTTCGTCGGATCGACCCGCTTCACTGAGAGCATCTCGTTGTCGCGCTATCCCGAATACGCCGACTATCAAGAGGCGACGTCCGCCGTCGTGCCATGGTTCCCGCGGTCGACACCGGGCGAGGCAACACAGCCCGACGAGGCAACCAAGCCGGCGTGATCGACCGGACCTCGCGGATCGATCCGCCCGACGAGTCGGCCATCGTGGTGCGGCTTCGCGCGGCCGGCTGCGTGTTCGCTGAGGACGAGGCACGGTTGCTCGTCGATGCCGCCGGCGCCGGTCGCGACCTCGCCGCGATGGTCGACCGACGAGCCGCGGGCGAGCCGCTGGAATACGTCCTCGGCTGGGCTGAATTCTGCGGCCGGCGCATCTCGGTCGAGCCGGGCGTCTTCGTACCGCGCCGCCGGACCGAACTGGTGGTCCGAGAGGCGATCCGCCTTTCGACGGAGTCGCGGCTCCGGCCGATCGTCGTCGACCTGTGTTGCGGATCCGGCGCGATCGGTCTTGCCGTCGTCACCAGCGTTACGGCCGATGCCCACCCGGCAGAGCTGCACGCCGTCGACCTCGACCCGGTCGCCGCACGGTGCGCGCGGCGCAATCTGTTCGCCCTCGAAGGGGCCGCCGTCGGAACTTACGTGTACGAAGGCGACCTTTACGAACCGTTGCCGGCCGCGCTCCGTGGCCGGGTGAGCGTGCTGATTGCGAACGCGCCCTACGTACCCACGGATTCCATCGGTCTGTTGCCGCCCGAGGCAAGGCTGCACGAATCGCGGATCGCGTTGGACGGTGGCGCGGACGGGCTCGACGTGCTGCGCCGGGTTACGGCGGAGGCGACGGAGTGGCTCGCGCCGAGCGGGCATCTTCTCGTCGAGACGAGCGACCGCCAGGCGCCCCACATGGCGGACGCGATGGCGCGGGCCGGGCTCATTCCACGGATCGCGAGCGCGCCAGAGATCGGCGGCACCGTCGTCGTGGGGCGGCGTCCGATCGCGGCGGGCCGGTAGTCACGGCGCATGCGACGGGAATCATGAGCGATACGAACGACTTCCGCGGTGCCGCCCAATCCGCCGACGAACACGGCGTGGACGGGCCGATGGTCGCCGGCCTGATCGCCGCGCAGTTCCCGCGTTGGGCGGATCTGCCGGTCACGCAAGTTCGGTCGGCCGGCACCGACAACGCGTTGTTCCGGCTCGGCGACGAGCTTGTCGTCCGGCTGCCTCGAAACCCCGGCGCAACGCGCGATATCGACAAGGAGAGCCGGTGGTTGCCGCGACTCGCGCCGCGACTGCCGCTCGCGATCCCGGCACCGATCGCCGCGGGTACGGCGGCTGACGGATTCCCGTACCCATGGGCGGTCTGCCGGTGGATCGACGGCGTCAACGCGATGGACGGCTCGATCACAGACCTGGACGCCGCGGCCGTGCGGCTCGGCCAGTTCGTTCGTGCGTTGCGTGGCTGCGAGCCGGCGGACGGACCGCCGTCGTTTCGCGGCGGCCATGTGGCCACGCGCGACACGGAGGTCCGGTCGGCGGTGCACGGACTCGCCTCGTCCGGCGCTTTCCGGGAGATCGAACCGCTGCGCGGATCCGATGCGGTCGACGTTGTCGACGCGGCATGGCAGACCGCGCTAACCGCACCGTCGTGGCCGGGGCCGCCGGTGTGGGTGCACGCCGATCTGCATCCGGCCAATTTGCTGGTACGAGATGGTCGGCTCACCGCCGTCATCGACTTCGGCGGGCTTGGCGTCGGCGACCCCGCATGCGACATGTTGCCCGCATGGACGTTGCTGACCGCCGACACGCGCGAGTCGTTCCGGGCCGAGGCGGACGTGGACGACGCGACGTGGGTGCGCGGCCGCGGCTGGGGGCTGTGCCTCGGACTCGGTGCGCTGCACGTGTATCGCTCGACGAACCCGATGCTCGCCGAGATCGGTCGACGTGCGGTCACCGAAGCGATCAGCGACTTCCGGCTAGCCGCTTCGGGTTAGCGATCCGGATCGTCGGTCAGGTCACGTGCCGCGAGGTACGCCTTGGCGACTGTCTTCGGCGCCTGGACGAGCCACGCCTCGACGACGAGCTCCTCGAGATCGTCGCGACCGATGTGGTCGAGCTGCACCAGGATCGCCGGGTAGCCATCGAAGTGCGGCGTGGTGAAGTACACGTCCGGGTCGTCGGCGATGAGCGCGGCCTTGGCGCCGACGTCGGGCAGGCGGGCGCCGAGGATCGCACCGGTTGGCGCCGCGTCGCCGAGCGTGACGAGATCCGCCTTGCGCAGCGGGCGTTCCCAGACGAATCCCTTGTCCTTCACACGCCAGTCACGCAGTCCGTCGCGGCCGGATCGCTCGATCGTTTCCGGCAGGGCCAGCGCAAGCGCGCGTACGTCCTCCCACGTCGCCATGCCACGACCCTACGCGGACGGGTGTTCGGAGCGGCGGTCGCGCGGCGTATCGTCGGCCCGTGGGTACGGCGTCGGCGCGCACGGTGTCGGGGCCTACGGTGTCGGCCGGTACGGTGTCGGCGGGTACGGCGTCGACCGGTACGGTGTCGGCCGGGTTGCTGGCCCACCTCCGTCGCGCGCGGGACCACATGGATCGGCACTACCGCGACGAACTCGATCTGGAGCAGATCGCCCGCGTGGCGGGTGTGTCGAAGTACCACTTCTCGCGATGCTTCGAGGCAACGTACGGCGAGACACCGATGCGCTACCTCACGAGGCGCCGCATCGAGCGGGCCCAGGATCTGCTGCGCAACGCGAACGTGACCGTGACAGAGGTATGCATGCTCGTCGGGTACGCAAGCCTCGGCTCGTTCTCGACGAAGTTCGCGCAGCTTGTCGGTGAGCCGCCGACGGAGTATCGCAACCGGTGGGCGTCGCGTGGCCGGTCGCGCGTGCCCGGCTGCTACATCTTCATGCGTGGCGTGTGGGATCACGGCGGCATGTCCGGAGCACCGCAACCCAACGAGCAGCAATCCACCAATCTGGAAGAAGCCCGCGGTGCACGGCAGCGCCTACGCTGAATCACATGATCACAAATGTTTCGCTCGTCACGGTCTACTGCCTCGATCAAGACGCGTCGCGCGACTTCTACGTCGACAACCTGGGTTTCGTCGCGAACACGGATGCCACCATGGGCGACTTCCGGTGGGTCACCGTCAACCATCCGAGTCAGCCCGAGTTGCAAGTCACGCTGATGGAACCCGGCCCACCGCTGGATCCGGAGTTCGCCGCGCACGTGCGCGAACAGCTCGAGAAGGGGCAGATGGGCGGACTCGGCCTCCGTGTGGACGACTGTCACAAGACCTACGAGGAACTGTCCGCCAACGGCGTCACGTTCCTGCAGACGCCGGCCGACCGGCCGTACGGCGTCGAGGCCGTGATGCGCGACAACTCCGGCAACTGGCTGGTGTTGGTGGAGCCGCGCTACGTCGAGGGCGTCGAATCGCCGAACGGCTGACCGCCGAACGCCTGACCCGCCGAACGGCTGACGATCAGGGACGCGGATCACCGTCGGGTTGTGTATCCGCGGCGGCGCGTCGCGCGTGAACCGTCTCGATCGCGGCGGCGAGCCGGCGCTCGATCCGCGCGCCGTTGCGGCGCAGACCTAGCTCGTCGCGCGCCTCGCGCTTGAGCTCGACGTCGGTGCGCAGCTGACCGTCCGACTCGATCCATTCGACGATCGCGACGAGTTCGTCGTCGGAGATCTCCGTGATCGGCGCGCCGAAGCTGGCCGCCGGTCGCGGACCGCGCAGGACTGAGGGCAGCACGTCGACCTCGGGCGGCAGCGCGTCGATCTCTCCTGCGCCGTTCGCCGTTGTCGCAGCGTCGGTCGCGGCTGTGTCGGTCGCGGCTGTGTCGGCTGCGGCTAGATCGGTTGTTGCGGCGTCGGTTGTTGCGGCGTCGGTTGTTGCTGCCGTGGCGGCATCGGTTGTTGCGAACGTGTCTGACGTAACGCGACCGTCCGCACGGTCGGCGGCATACACCGCTTCCTCGTACGCGGCCCGGATCTTCGCGAGCTCACGGTCGGGATTGCGGACCCAGTCCGTCGACCAGACGCGATGGAACCGCCAGCCGAGCCGTTCCAGCTGTTCGGGGCGCAGCCGATCGCGCGAGCGCGTGGTCGGTGCGCCGTGGTAGGTCAGCCCGTCGCTCTCGATCGCCATGACCATCCGGCCCGAACTCGTCGGATGCAATGCGGCAACTTCGACGAAGTAGCCGGCGACGCCGACGTGGCACGCGACGTCGATGCCGAGCGCCGCCAGCCGGCGGCGCGCATCCGCGGCGAACGGCGTGAGCCCGGCGCCGTCGGCTGCCGCACCCGGCAGCACCGCACCCGGCAGCACCGCACCCGGCAGCACAGCACCCGGAAGCACAGCACCCGGCACCGTGACACCCGTCGCCGCGGACGGATCCGGCGATGCGTCCGGTGCCACGGCAGGGCTCGGCGATCCGGCCGCGTCGGCGACCGTCGGCGTCATGGTCGCACCGCTTGCCGCGTACCGAAGGAAGTCGACGAGCCGCTGCGCACCCTCGGACCGCAACTTCGACGGGTCGACCTCGTCCGGACGGAAGCCGGCGACCACCGTCATCCGGTGCTTGGCGCGCGTGATTGCGACGTTCAACCGTCGCTCGCCGCCCGCGTTGTTCAGCGGGCCAAACCGATGCATCATGCGGCCCTGGCTCTTGCCATATCCGATGGCGAGGATGATCGCGTCGCGTTCGTCGCCTTGTACGCGTTCCAGGTTCTTCACGAAGAACGGCTCGAACCCGTCTCCGTCGAACCAGTCGCCTAGCCCCGGCACGGTGCGAAGCCGTTGATGCAGCGCGTCTTCGATCCGGGTCGCGTGCGTAATGCCCATCGTGATGACACCCAGCGACTCGCTCGGACGTTCGCGCGCGTGTTCGATGATCAGGTCCACCACACGGCGTACCTCGGCGGCCGACGTACCCTCAGCGGACTCGGCGCCGACCACTTCGACGAACCGCATCGGTGGTTCCACCGCGGTGCCCGGGAACGTGACCATTCGACCGCCGTAGAAGAACGCGTTCGACGGCGCGATCAGGCGCGCATCGCGGCTGCGGTAGTGCCAGCCGAGGTAGAACTCGCTGGCCAGCTCCGGTCCGAGTGCCCGGTTGAACGCGTCAAGCAGCGACTCCGCGTCCTGGGTGAGCAGATCGCGGTCGACTTCGTCCTCGACGTCGACCGCGGCCTCAAAGAACGCGGTCGGCGGCAACTGTTTCGAGTCGCCGGCGATCACCGCGGCGCGAGCCCTTGCCATCGACGGCAGCGCCTCGGCCGGCTGCACCTGGCTCGCTTCGTCGAACACCACGACGTCGAAGAGTTGTCCCGGCGGGAGCAACTGCGAGACCAGCAGTGGTGACATCGCCCAGCACGGCTTCGCCGCGAGCAGCACCTCGGGAGCGTCTCGAACCAGGTCGCGCAACGGCTTCAAACGGCGCTTCTTGGTGAGCTCCCGGCTCAGGTAGATGTCCTGCTCGACGTGTTGCGTACGCACCTCGGTCAGGCGCTCGGCAACGCGCCGACGAACGCGTGCGCGGTTTGTCTGTGCGTGCGCGTGATCCGTCGCGATGAAGTCGTCGGCGATCGCCGAATGCGCCGTGCCATCGAACGACGCGAGGTGCGCGTCGCCGAGTGCCACCCGCTCGAACACGGCACGGTGCCAGACGTGGTCGAACGCAGCGATGGCGAAGGCTGTCCGACGTTCTTCGGGCCACGTCGGGGCGACCCGGCCGAGCCAATCGAGCAGGTCGCCCATGCCCGAACCGCGAAGCTGCTCGGTCACCCGATTGATGCGCGCCGCGGCGTGCGCGGCGTTCGGGAACCGCGCCAGCTCGTCGAGCATCGTCGACAGCGACGACCAGTCGCGCGCCGCGAGATCTCCGGCCGCGAGGAGACCGCCCAACTCCACGAGCAGCGTACGCATCGCGTCGTTCGCCGCCGCGAGGGCGGACAGATCGGGCTGCGCCGGCGGTCGTACCCGCGAAATGCGCCACCACTCGGCCGCGACCGACGCAACCTCCTTGAGCTCGGCGGCGAGATCGCCACGCATGCCACGAAGGCGCAGCGCTTTGGCGCGCTTGCGTAGCCGCCGGCGCTCCCACCAGCCGATGCGCGCGCCGGGTCGCGTCGCCGGCGCACCACCGACCGCCGCCACGAGGCGCTCGAGATCCTCGTCGTAGATCTCCGGCCGCCACCGTGCAGCCGCCGCGGCGGTGCGAAGACAGATCTGCGTCATCGCGGCCGCCTCGGCAGGCGTTGCCGGGTCGGCGAACCCGAGCGCCTGCGCCACCTCGGCGGAACGCTCGCGCAGTTGCGGCAGCCAGCCACGCGTCTCGTCGACGGCCTCGCGCGCCCGGGTCGCCGCGGCGTCCGACTGGAACTGCGCGTTAGCCCACGGCCCGCGAGACTGTGCGGGTGCGAGACCACCGAGCGCGATCAGCTCGGCGAGCGCGACACGCACCTGGTCGGCGCGATCGGCGCCGAGCCCGTCGAGCGTCGCCGCGGTCAGTCGAAGGTCGGGGGTGGCCTCCGGTGGTGCCTCGAGCATCGCCGACTGCACGTCGTGCACGGACAACCCCCACGGCTTGCGCACCGAGTGCATCGCCTCGTCGTGGGCCAGCAACGCAGCACGCGTACGGTCGAGACGGGCGTGTAGCCGCGCGCCGTCGACGGCGTCGACCGTTCGCGCGCGCTCGATCACGCCACGGAACTGCTCGTACGCCTTCGACCGGTTCGCCGTCGTCACGTGCAGGTCGAGAACCAGATCGTCGAGCCCCGCCTCGGTCAGCCGACCGAGAACCGCGTCGATCGCGGCGCGCTTCTCGGCGACGAACAGCACGCTTCGACCGTTTGCCGCGAACGTCGCGATCAGGTTGCTGATCGTCTGCGACTTTCCGGTGCCGGGCGGACCCTGGACGACGAGGCTGCGGCCGGCGAGCGCGGCGTTGACCACGTAGTTCTGCGACGGGTCGGCGTCGAGCACCAGGAACTCGTCGGCCGGCGGCGTACGGTCCGGCAGGTCGATCGTGACCTCGCCGACCGGCCGCCGGATGCGCTCGATCGCTCCGAGGTCGCCGGCCAGTGCGCTGACGAGGCCGTTGGCGGCGAAGACGGGCGCGTTGTCCAGCAGATCCTGGTGCATCGCGAGCTTGGCGTAGTGGAACGTGCCGATGAGCATGCCGGGCACGATCCGGAACTCCGGCGCGTCGACCAGAAGGCCGGCAAGCTTGTCGAGCGCCTCAGTGATGCGCTCCGGGTCGTCGACGACGTCGTTGAGGTCCGCGATCAGATCCGGGTCGATGTCGACGCCAAACGTCGAGCGCAGGTAGTGCAGCAGCACGGGACTGATCTCGGCGTCCCGGTCGGCACGCAGATCGAAGTCGTCCCGGCCGGGCCGATGCATGATGGTGATGTCGCGTAGCAGCACCGGCGCGCGCACCTCGCGACGGGCGCCGTCGGTGCGCCACGTGGCGAACGGCGTGCTCTCGGACGGGGTGCCCTCGGACGGGGTGCCGTCGGACGGGGTGCCGTCGGACACCGCGGCCTCAGGAGAGAAAGCCTCAGGAGACGCCGGCTCGGCAAGGGCAGCCTCCGGAGAGCCGGCGTCAGCCGAGATCGCGGCCGCAGAAGCCGCGCCATCCGAGATCGCGGCCTCGGCAGAATCAACTTCAGGAGTGGCCGGCGCCGGCGATACCGGCCCGGCGTCGCGCGGTTGCTTTGGCGCCGGGACGTCCCAGGTCGCGAACCCGTACACCAGGCGTCCGATGCGTACGCCGCGCTCCTCGTCGTATTCCTTGATGCGCCGCCGGATCGACTCGGCGGTCTTCGCGACATTCTGGTATGCCGCCTCGTCGCGGAACAGCTGGCGCAGGCGCACCGGCTCGCCGTGCACGAGACGGGTCACCGCTACCGGATCCGCGTTGTCCAACCGGATCTTGCCGCGATCCTTGCAGTAGAGCAGCTCGTTGCGACCGGTTTTGTCGATGAGCGAGTCGGCCCACACCCTCGCCGCGTCGACCGCCGCGGCTTGCGCGGTCGGGCGCTCGTTGAGGGTGGGGTCGACAGTCACGCCACCTAGTGTCTCCAATCCGGGCACGTCCCTGCACTCGTTAACGATCGGCCGCCCGTCCACATTCGTATGTGCGCAGGTAGCAATACGTGCGGCGGGCGACGCGCCGGACGGAGTCACCTGGGCGACTTGCGTCAACTTGGGCGCCTTGCACCGACTGGCGATGTGGGTGGTTGAAACGCCACGGATGCGGGTACGACACGACCACCTCGCGACACATGTTCTCGCGACAAGAGTCGTCAGGAGGCGACAGGCGATGGTAGGCAGACAATCTTCGACCGACACCGAGCCGACCGCGACCATCGTCGACGACCGCGGCGAGCGTGCCATGGGTCCGGCGGACGCGCAGCGGCAGACAGATGGCGCGATGCGCGCCGAGCCGGCGACGCATCGGCCGTCGCGCGGTCGCGTCTTCGCCGGGCGGCGCGGGAATACCACCGTCATCGACCGGGACAGCGAGTCGGACATGACCACCGGCCGGCGCATCATGACTGGCGATCGCACGGACTCGTTCTTCGGCGACTCGGATGATGGCGACACGGCCGCCGCGCAGGTCGCCACCACGACCGGGTGGACCCGCGTCGGCGCCGCGGCCACGCTGTCACTGATCGCCGGCACGCTCGCGATCACCGCGACACTCACCGGCCTGCTCGCCCCGATCGGTTTGCTGGCCGGCGTCATCGCCGTGCTGCTCGGCGTCCTGGCGTTCTACGAGGTACGCCGCCCCGGCGTCACCGGACACAGCCTGGTCGGTCTCGGCGTGCTGTTCGGTCTGGTCGCGATCGTGCTCAGCATCCTCGCGATGACCGGCGCGGTGTCATGGCTGTCCAACAAGACTGACGAGATCGCCGTGTTGCACAACTGGTTGAACGATCACTTCCACTGGCTGCGCCGCTGGTAGCTCCCCCCTACCGGCGCGCAGAGCGACGCCCAGTCGCCAAGCCCAGTCTCCAATGTCACGGAGGCTGGGCGTCGCTCTGTGTGCCCCAGGTCAATGCCGCCGGCCGGTGGGCGAAGACCCAGATTCCCGAGCCGACTTGTCAACCGAGATTGATAAACCTAGGTTGATAATCATGGCGAACATCAGCGTGACCAGGCCGCCGGTCAAAGCCACCGAAGCCACCGACGCCACCGTTGACTCGTCGCGGGTCGCGTCCGATCTCCACGTGGCGATCGGACGCCTCGTGAGGCGGTTGCGTCAGGGACACGTACCCGGGGATCTCACGCTCGCGGAGGCCTCCGTGCTCTCGCACCTGGACCGGCGCGGACCCGCGACACCAAGCGAGCTGGCGATCGCCGAACGCGTTCGCCCGCAAGCGATGTGCGCAACGCTCGCTGCTCTCGAGCGACGTGATCTGGTGGCTCGCGCGCGCGACCCGGCGGACGGGCGCCGTGTGCTGATGTCCGCCACCGAGGGCGGCCGCCAGCTGCTCGTGGACCGCCGGGGCATCAAATCGGCGCGGATGGCGCGCGCACTCGCCACCGCCTTCACGGCCGACGAACAGCGCCGCATCGCGGACGCCACCCCATTGCTGGAGCGGCTGGCAGGCATGCTGTGACCCGGGCGAGCGGCGGTCCCGACCAAGACGCCGCCGACCGCTACAAGTGGGTGGCGCTGTCCAACACGACGCTCGGCACGCTCATCGTCACGATCGACATTTCTATCGTGATCATCGCAATGCCGGCGATCTTCCGTGGCATCGGCCTCGACCCGCTGTCGCCGGCGAACATCGGCTACCTGCTCTGGATGATTCTCGGCTACCTGCTGGTCTCCGCGGTGCTGGTCGTCTCGCTCGGCCGCCTGGGCGACATGTTCGGCCGGGTGCGGATGTACAACCTCGGCTTCGCCGTCTTCAGCGCGGCATCGATCGCGTTGTCGTTCGACCCGTTCCATGCGCGCGGCGGCGCGCTGTGGCTCATTCTGTGGCGCGTCGTGCAGGCCACCGGCGGCGCCATGCTGATGGCGAATTCGGCGGCGATCCTCACCGACGCGTTCCCGACCAACCAGCGTGGCACGGCGCTCGGCATCAACCAGATCACCGCGCTCGCCGGCCAGTTTCTCGGCCTGGTCCTCGGCGGGCTGCTCGCCGCGATCGACTGGCGGGCGGTGTTCTGGGTCAGCGTGCCGATCGGTGTGTTCGGCACCATCTGGTCCTACCGCAGCCTGCGCGAGACGAGCGCGCGAAACCGAGCTCGAGTGGACTGGCTCGGCAACCTGACCTTCGCGTTCGGCGCCGCGCTCGTGCTGGCCGCGATGACGTACGGCATCCAGCCGTACGGCGGCCACTCCACCGATTGGACGAACCCGCTCGTATTCGGTGGCCTGCTCAGCGGCATCGCGCTGCTGAGCGCATTCGTGCTGATCGAGACGCGAGTCGCGCAGCCGATGTTCAACCTCGCGCTATTCCGGATCCGAGCGTTCACCTCGGGTAACATAGCCACCTTCCTCACCTCGGTCGCCCGTGGCGGATTGCAGTTCATGCTGATCATCTGGCTGCAGGGCATCTGGCTGCCGCTGCATGGGTACAACTTCGCGGACACACCGTTGTGGGCAGGCATCTATCTTTTGCCGCTGACCGCCGGATTCCTGATCGCGGGACCGGTCTCGGGATATCTGTCCGACCGGTTCGGCGCGCGACTGTTCGCTACCAGCGGTCTGCTCGTCTCCGCCGCCGCGTTCGTCGGGCTCCTGCTGATCCCGGTGAACTTCCGATATCCGGAGTTTGCCGCGATGCTGTTCGCCTGCGGGATCGGCCAAGGCATGTTCTCCGCGCCGAACACCTCGTCGGTCATGAGCAGCGTGCCGCCGGGCGATCGCGGCGTTGCGTCGGGCATGCGCGCGACCTGCCAGAACTCGGGTACGTCGCTGTCCATCGGCGTCTTCTTCTCGCTGATGATCGCGGGGCTCGCCACGTCGTTGCCGCACACGCTGACCAGTGGCCTGACCGCCCAGGGCGTCCCGGCTGCCACCGCATCGCACGTCGCGACGCTGCCACCGGTGAGCACGCTGTTCGCCGCGTTCCTCGGTTCGAACCCGATCCACCACTTGCTCGGCGACAACGTGCTGAACGCCTTGCCGCCGGCCAACGCGGCGCATCTCACCGGACCCGAGTTCTTCCCGAGCTTGATCTCTGGTCCGTTCCACCACGGCCTGGTCATCGTGTTCATCGCGGCGGCGACGATGGCGCTTGCCGCGGCGGCCGCGTCCGCGTTGCGCGGCGCGCGCTACGTCCACACCGACAAGCCGCGGGGCGCGTCCGCTGACGCGCTCGAGTCGGACGCCACACCCGCGGCCCGGTAGCACACAGGCACTTGGCGCACCGGTCGCCGACGAGGCCGCGCTCCGCTAGCGTCGGACGGGTGCGGGTTGCCTGCGACCTCCTAGCCGACCAGTGGCGCGGCGCTGCGGATCGGCTGGATAAGCGGCTCGACGGCTTGACCGATGCGGAGTTCTTCTGGGCGCCCGCCGCCGCGGTGTGGACCGTGCATCCGACGGCCGACGGCGGGGCGAGGATCGACTACGACTGGCCGCCACCGGAACCGCCGCCGGTGACAACGATCGCCTGGCGGCTCGTACATCTCGCGAACGGCAACTGGATCTACTGGGAGCACGCGTTCGGTCCCGGCCAGCGGAACTTCATCGATCTCGAGATCCCGGCCGACGCCGAATCGGCGCGGCAGGACTGGCGGGCGAGCCGGGCGCCCGTGACGCAATGGCTGTCGCAGGCCGACGACGGTGATCTCGATGCGCCGCGGCCAAGCCATCTCGGCCGGCCGCGCAGTGCGCGAGAGGTGCTGCTGATCCTCATCGACGAGCAGACCCACCACGGCGCGGAGATAGCGCTGTTGCGTGATCTCTACCGCAGCGGCCGGTAGCGACCTTGGCACGGTGCGTGGCCAGTTTCGGCTGTCCGGGTGGCGGCTGTTGAGCGGGTGCGCGTTCAATGGTATTTGTTCAAGCGTCGGGTCGGGACCGGCCACGGACGGGCGAGGTGGACGAGATGTGGGGCGACGCAACTAACCGCGACGCAACTAACCGCGACACGCGGGGCGAGACTCCGCCGCCATCGGGCGACGCGATCGAGCTCGGGCAGCTGCTGAACGACGCCAAGTCGGAGATCTTGCTGGTCGAGCCCGGTGGCAAGGGGCCATGGCCATGGTCGATCGACATCGCGCCGCTGGTGACCGGCGCGCTGCAGCGCGGCTGCCGGGTGCGCGTGCTGTTCGGTCGATGGCCGTCCGCGACGCCGGGACGTCTGTTCGCCCATCGGGCCACCGAGGCCGGCGCCGAACTGCGCGCCGGTGGGACGCCGGAGCAGACCATGATGGCCGTGGACGATGCCACGGCGCTGCTCCCCTCGGACGCCGCCGAGCTCACCGTTGTGACCCAGCCCCAGGTGGTACGGATGCTGCGCAGTCTCGCCGACGTCGCGTGGTCACGTGCGACCGCCATGCGGATCGGCTCCGAGTCTGAGGTTTTCGCAGCGGCAGCGGGCGTACCCAGATTCGCGGTGCCCCGTTCTGCGGTGCCCCGTTCCGCCGTCCCTCGTTCCGCGGTGCCACGGGTCGCGGCGGTCGACGTTGCCGACACGTCGCACCGGTCCCTCCAGCGACGCATCGTGCAACTGCTCGCGGACGGCGCGAAGGACGAGACGATCGCGCGTGCGCTGGGCATGTCGGTGCGCACGTGCCGACGCCACATCGCCGACATCATGCGCCGGCTCGACGCCGTCAGCCGGTTCCAGGCCGGTGCGAACGCGGTCCGTCTCGGACTCGCCGGCATCGAGGCAGTCCCGAGATCGTGACGGATCCGGCGATGGCCGGCGTCGACCGTCGCTGACGCGCCGGCACTAGCCGGCGGCGGTGGTCATCGCCGGTAAATAGCCGCTCGACTGACCGGTCGCTGTCGGGTGGTAGGACTCGCTGATGTCGGTGATGTTCAGGGAGTGCAACCACTTCGTACCCCCGCTGCACAGCTGGTGCCCGACGAACGCGGAACGTACGTCGCCGAACGTGAAGCTGTGCCGACTCGCTGCCGCACTGATCACGCCATCGAGCAGGTTGATGCCCTCGTCGATCTTCGCGTGCGACGTGGCCGACAGGCCGATGCAGAACGTGTGCAGCTGGTAGAACGCCGGATAGTCGAGCACCACAACGTGTGCGTTCGGCGCATGCGCGCTGATCCCGTTGTACGTCGCGTCCAGCAGGCCCGGCAGCGTGGTCTGCGCGAAGTTCTCAGCGGACTGTACGGCCGACACACAGGCGTCGGTGCCCTCGAGCGCGCACGTCTCCATGATGTTGGTGAACCCGACGTCGTTGCCGCCGATCGTGATGGTCACCAACGTCGTCGCGGTGCTGAGCGCGGATAGCTGGCTGGAGTTGACGCTCGTGGTGGTCGCACCGGCGCAGGCGACCGACGCGTACGACGCCGGCGCGTGAGCCGCCGCCCAGAGCGCCGAGTAGGCCTTCGTGCTGCGGTCGCACGACCCACTCGATGCGATCAAGCTGCCGGCGCCGAGCCCCGACGAGTACGAGTCACCGAGCGCTACGTAGTGGACACTGCTCGCGGCATCCGCCGGTGCGGCCGCGAACAAGATGGCGCCGAGCGCCACGACGAACACGATGATTCCTGCGCGGCGCTTGCCGCGGGCCGCCGTGACCATGGCGCGGCGCTTCTCGCGAGACGCAGTTGAAACCGAGCGCAATCTGCGCACGTCGTCCTCCTCGGGGGTAGGCGAAGCGACGTTACTGACTCGTCAGTAATGGGAGTCGACACCGATTGTCTGGCATCAATACGTGCGTGTCCAGAGGCGACGGATTGGTCGGATGCCGACAATCTCAGCAAGACGCGGATCGGTGCGCGACGGTCGCGAACACGAACCAGTTGCCCGAGTCGTCCTGATAGAACGTCGTCACGACCACGTACGCGCCGGGGGCGTCGCCCGGGTACGACGGCCGTGGCATCCCGTCACCGTCGCTGGCCGGTGGCTTTGCCGGTCGGTGTGTCCGCGCGTTGACGGTGTGCCACGTGGCCGGGTCGAAGCAGGTCGTCGCGGTGGCCTGGCCGTGCGGCAGGTCGAGGCTGACGGTCGGCGTCGTCCATGACGGTTTGCCGGTCGCGGCCACGTGTCCCGACGACGCGCTCTGCAGGCCGACGTCGACACCGCCGCCGCTGACACCACCGAACGCAGACAGCTTCCCTTCGGCGTTCGCCGGATCCGGGCTGTCGTATGCCCCGACGTACGTGTTCATGAAGCCGTCGAACACGGCGAGCACCTTCGCCTGGTCAACGCTGGGACTCGGGCCGCCGGTGCCGACCGAGACCGGCTTCGACGTGTCGGGCGGAGACGTACACGCGGCGATCAAGCAGATCCCGGCGGCCGCCACACATACACCGACCCGTTGCGCGGCGCGACCCACAGACACCTCCCCCGTCCGGCGTCGTCCATCGTGGACCAACGCGGCCTCGGGCCAGGGTGGTCGGCGCTCCGGACGGCTGTCAACCCCACGCACGCGAACGCCGCGTCACCCGTTGCGGGCGGCGCGGCGTTCGCCTTCTCTCTATAAACGGTACGGCTCTATATGAACGGTACGTGTGTGGCTTGCCCGACAGGGCTGACGGTCAGCCCGAAACGCGGGCACCTAAGCGGCGGGCGCGAATGGCGTACGTCCGTCGGCAATGTCGCGGGCGTCGTCCGGCACGATGCCCGGATCGACACCGACGCCGGCCGGCCGCAGCGCGAGCGCCAGCACCTCGGTGACCTCGCGGACCGGATGCACGGTCAGCTCGCCGCGGATCTCCTCCGGCAGGTCGTCCAGGTCCGGTTCGTTGCGCGCCGGGATGATGACCTCGGTGAGTCCGGCACGGTGCGCGGCGAGCAGCTTCTGCTTCACGCCACCGATCGGGAGCACCCGACCCGACAGCGTGACCTCGCCGGTCATGCCGACCTCCGGTCGCACCGGCCGGCCGGACGCGAGCGACGCGAGAGCCGTGACCATCGTGATGCCCGCACTCGGCCCGTCCTTCGGCACGGCGCCCGCCGGCACGTGGACGTGCAGCCGGCGGCCGGACAGCGTACCCACGTCGATGCCCTGCTCCGCGCCGTGCGAGCGCAGATAGGACAGCGCGATCTGGGCCGACTCCTTCATCACGTCACCGAGTTGGCCGGTAAGCGTGAGGCCACCCTCGCCCTCCATCGCAGTTGCCTCGATGAAGAGCACGTCGCCGCCGGCGCCGGTGACCGCGAGACCGGTCGCGACGCCGGGCACCGCGGTCCGCTCCGCCGACTCGAATTCGAAGCGCGGCCGGCCGAGATACGGCACCAGGTCGTCGCCGCCGATCTGCACCGTTGACTGGTCGTCGGCGAGCTTCACGGCGACCTTGCGCAGGATTCGTGCCAGTGCGCGTTCGAGCTGACGCACCCCTGCCTCGCGGGTGTATTCGGCCGCGATTCGGCGCAACGCCTCGTCGTCGATCGTGACGCCGCCGTCCGCGAGACCAGCACGGTCGAGCTGGCGCGGCCACAGGTGATCGCGTGCGATCGCGACCTTCTCGTCCTCGGTGTATCCGTCGAGTGCGACCAGTTCCATGCGGTCCAGCAGCGGGCCGGGGATGTTCTCCGCGACGTTCGCGGTCGCCAGGAACAGCACGTCCGACAGGTCGAGGTCGACCTCGAGGTAGTGATCGCGGAACGTGTGGTTCTGCGCCGGGTCCAGCACCTCGAGCAGCGCTGCGGCCGGATCGCCGGCGTACCCCGGCGAGACCTTGTCGACCTCGTCGAGCAGCACCACCGGATTCATCGAGCCGGCCTCCCGGATCGCGCGCACGATGCGGCCGGGCAGTGCGCCGACGTACGTGCGCCGGTGTCCGCGAATCTCTGCCTCGTCGCGGATGCCGCCGAGCGCGACACGCACGAACTTGCGTCCGAGCGCGCGTGCCACGGACTCGCCGAGGCTGGTCTTGCCGACGCCGGGCGGGCCGGCGAGCGCCAGCACGGCACCCGAGCCACGGCCGCCGACGACGTGCAGCCCACGGGCCGCCCGGCGGTTGCGTACCGCCAGGTATTCGAGGATGCGGTCCTTCACGTCGGCAAGGCCCGCGTGGTCGGCGTCCAGAATCGAGCGCGCCTCGGTCAGGTCGGTGTTGTCCTCGGTACGCGTCGTCCACGGCATCTCGAGAACCGTGTCGAGCCAGGTGCGGATCCAGCCGGACTCCGGTGACGCGTCACTGGCGCGCTCCAACCGGCCCACCTCGCGCAGCGCCGCCTCCCGTACGTTGTCCGGCAGATCGGCCGCCTCGACGCGGGTACGGTAGTCGTCCGCACCGTCCGGCTCGCCCTCGCCGAGCTCCTTGCGGATCGCGGCGAGCTGCTGGCGGAGCAGGAACTCGCGCTGGCCCTTCTCGATGCCTTCCTTGACGTCCTCGGTGATCTTTTCGTTGACCTCCTGCTCGGCCACGTGATCGCGCACCCAGCCGACGAGCTTTTCGAACCGCTCGGTGAGGTCGTCCGTGTTCAGCAACTCGGCCTTCTGGGCGAGCGTGAGCCATGGCGCGTAGCCCGCGGAGTTCGCAAGCTCGGATAGGTCGGTCATCCGCTCGACGGCGTCGATGACCTGCCACGCGCCACGCTTCTGCAGCACGGACGTCACCAGCGCCTGATATTCGCGAGCCAGCTCACGGGTGCGGCCGGTCGGTTCGGGCTCGTCGATGGGATTCGCTTCGACCCAGAGCGCAGCACCGGGTCCGGGCACGCCGGAGCCGATCCGCGCACGGGACACGCCGCGCACCACCGCGGCTGCCTCGCCGCTGGACAAACGCCCGACCTGCTCGATCTTCGCGATCGTGCCGACCGAGCCGTATTCGCCGTCCAACCGAGGCACCGCGAGCACGGTGTTATCGGCGCTGGCCCGAGCGGCATCGATCGCCGCCTGGGTGCCGCCGTCCAGCGTCACCGGAACCACCATGCCCGGCAGCAGCACCTGGTCGACGAGCGGGAGAACGGGGAAGTTAGCCATGGAACACCTCAGCGATCGTCAGAACTTGAGTCATTCACGCTCAAGTCCGGGCGACCCCGCGTTGTTCCCCCGCCCCGTTCGCCTACGGCGTGACCGCAACCACAGGCGTACTACAGCGAGCGGATCGAGCGAAATTGATCAACGGCAACGCTGCTGATCATCGACAGCGCTTTCGATCAACCACCAACGCTCCCCACCACAGTCATACAATGATCAATCGAGGACGCCATTGACGGTCGTTGCGGAACACTACTGGCGGTACCCCTCCACCTCGCTTGCCGGCCGTACCGCGACACTGTCCGGATTCTCCCGGTTGTCGCGGGCCGCTCGGCGACGGCGCAGCAGGTCCCAGCACTGGTCGAGTTCGACCTCGAGCTGGCGCAACCGCGCATGCTCGGTGTCGGTGTTGATCTGGCCGTCCTGCATCGCTCGGCGCAGCGTGTGCTCCTCGGCGACCAGGTCCGAGATGCGCTGCTGAATCGTTCCGTCCTGCATGGCAACCTCCAAGTCGCGCCGTCCGGGAAGCAATGTCACGGAGCAATGTCACCGACCAAATGTCACCGACCAAATGTCGCGAAGCAGTGTCACCGGTCCTTCAACGGCTCGCCGTGGCTGGCGTTGGCACGGCCTTTCCCCCAGTACGCCTTCGCGGATATCTGATCGGCGGTTAGTCCGCGCGAGATCAGTACATCGCGAACGGCGCTGACGAGCGACGTCTCCCCGAACACGTACCCATGACCCGGACCATCCGGCAGCGGCACGTCCCGGGCAGCGGCCACCAGCGCCCGACTGTCGCCCGGCGCACGGCCGTCGCGGTGGTGCCAGATCACGTCGAGGTCGATCGGGCGAGCTGGATCGATCTTGGATTCGTCGCCCGCGCTCGCCACCTCCGCGATCAAGATGGCGCGGCGACCGGCCGGCAGCGCCTCGATCATCGCGCCGAAAGCAGGCACCGCGACGTCGTCTCCGATGAACAAGTGCCACTCGGCAGTGCCGGACAGTGTGATCTTGCCACGTGGTCCGATCCCCTCGACGTCGTCACCGACCCGCAGTTCGCGGGCCCATCGGCCACCGGGACCACCGCTGTCGGTGATCATGACGAGCTCGACCACGTTGTCCGCGACGTCGAGGCGCCGGATGGTGTAGCGGCGGCGGATGATTCGCCCGCCACTGGTGTCGACGAGGACCATCAGATCCTGCCCTGGCGCGTACCCGAAACCGGTGAGATCGTCGCTGGCGAAGGTGACGCTGCGGGTCGCCGTACCGGTGTCCTCGATACCGACGACGCGAAGCTTCAGCGCACGCGCTTCCGGAACACGCGCCAGAAAGTCGTCGGTCGTGAAATCCGCTCCGCCGCTGGGTGTCGGGATCGGCGGCGTCGGGATGGGTTCGGTGGCCGGCATGGTGCCATCATGCCTCGCCACGCGCGGGTGCCCGAGGTCGGGCCACCTGACCCGGCCGGCCGTTCGGCCAGATAGGTCTCAGCCCCAGATCGCCTGCGCGACCGCGGCACCGAAGAACGCCGCTCCCAGCCCGGCGACCACGCTCGCCACCACATTGGCGACCGCGTAGAACCGCGCGCCCTCCTGCGCCAGCCGTACGGTCTCGTAGCTGAACGTCGAGTACGTAGTCAATGCGCCGCAGAATCCCATACCCACCAATGCGACGACGTGCGCCGACACCCCGTGGGTTGCCGCACCGGCGACCAGCAGCCCGAGGATGAACGAGCCCGCTACGTTCACCGCGAGCGTGCCCCACGGGAAGACCGAGTCGTGGCGTGCCTGGACCGCGCGATCGGTGAGGTAGCGCATGGGCGCACCCACGATCGCGCCGACCACGACGAGCAGCACCGTCACGACCGGACCTCCTCGGCCACGCGCAACGAATCGACGTCGGGTTCCTCGGAGGGGCGACCGCGCAGCGCGCGCCGCGTCACGGCGATGCCTAGGTAGACCGCGGCGAGCGCAGCGACGAGCGTGCCAAGCAGGTATGCGAGCGCGGTCCCGGCCGCACCGGCGTTCACGATGCGTTGGATGTCCACGACGTAGGTCGAGAACGTCGTGAAGCCGCCGAGCACGCCGACCCCGAGCAGTGGACGGACCAACGGGTGCGCGTCGAACACGTCGGTCACGAGCACCATGAGGATCCCGATCAGCAGGCCACCGGACACGTTCACCGCGAACGTCGCCCACGGAAAGCCGGCCGGCGGTGGCGGAAACGCGACCGCGAGGCCATACCGTGCGAGTGATCCGAGCGCGCCACCGACCGCGATGGCGGTGAGCACCGCCCACGGAGCGCGCAGCAGTTCGGAGCGCTGCCGCTCGACGTGAAGATCGACGTCCGAGTCGGTGGGCAGCCGGTGATCCAGCCCACCGGGACTCACCGTGTAGTGATCCAGCATGCCGTGATCCAGCATCCGATGATCCAGCTTGCGGCGGTCCAGCTTGCGATGATCCACCGTGCGCCCATCCAAGTTGCGGTCATCGGGCGATTGGCGCGCGCGCATCCGGCGGCCGGGCATGGCGTCCATGCGAGGTCTCCTACCGTGTGGTCCAGCAGGGACCGTTGGCGCAAGCGTCGCGGTTAGTCCGATTCGCTGCCGGCCGCGGGTCGCGCGGTGCGCGGAGCAAGAAGCGGACGCGGCGAGCCCCACCGCCGCGCGAACGATTTTAACGGATCATGGGCGCGAGACTCGAACGCCTGAGACAAACAACACTGCACGGCACGCAGGCCAACGACCGTGTCCCGCCGTCGGTCAGAGGACCTTGGAACGCTAGAGGACCTTGGACAGGAACGCCTTCGTGCGCTCGTGCTGCGGGTTGGAGATGATGTCGCGCGGCGGGCCGGACTCCACCACTACGCCGTCGTCCATGAACGTCAGCTTCTCGCCGACCTCCCGGGCGAAGCCGATCTCATGGGTGACAACGATCATCGTCATGCCCTCGCGAGCCAAGTCCTTCATTACGTCCAGCACCTCGCCGACCAGCTCGGGGTCGAGCGCGGACGTCGGCTCGTCGAAGAGCATCAGCTTCGGATCCATGGCGAGTGCCCGCGCGATCGCCACTCGCTGCTGCTGACCGCCGGACAGTTGACCGGGGTAGGTGTCGATCTTGTCGGCAAGCCCAACGCGGCGCAACAACGCAGTCGCGCGATCACGCGCGTCCGACTTGGACAGCCGCTTCACACGGCACGGGGCTTCCATGACGTTGCCCATCGCGGTCATGTGGGGGAACAGATTAAAGCGCTGAAACACCATGCCGATCACACGCCGCTGCGAGGCAATGTCCTTGTCGTGCATCTCGTGCAGGCGGCCACCGCGCTCGCGATAGCCGATCAGGTCGCCGTCCACCCAGATGCGGCCGGCGTTGATCTTTTCGAGGTGGTTGATGCATCGCAGGAATGTCGACTTGCCGGAGCCGGACGGGCCGACGACGACCGACACCTCGCCGGGCCGCACCTCAAAATCGATGCCCTTCAGCACCTCGAGGTGCCCGAACGACTTGTGTACGTTATCCGTGCGGACCATCAGACCGTCGCTAGACGGCGGGGGGATCGCGATCATGTCGGACGCGCTCACGTGTTGCCTCCGGAGCCCGTGTCGTCGGCCGGCTTCACGCTGATTCGGCCGGTGCTTTCGACAGCGATATCGCGCAGGTGGAGTCGGCCGCGGCCGCTCTGGCCGTACCCGCGGGAGAAGTACCGCTCGACGTAATACTGCGCGATCATCAGGATCGTACAAATGATCAGGTACCAGATTACTGCCGCCACCAGCACGGGGAACACCTGGAACGTACGGTGGCCGATCGCCTGGAGCTGGAAGAACAGTTCCGTGCTCACCGGAACGTACGCCACCAACGAGGTGTTTTTGACCATCGCGATGGTCTCGTTGCCGGTCGGCGGCACGATGACGCGCATCGCCTGTGGCAACACGATGCGGCGCAGCGTCTGCCGCCGGGACAGGCCGAGCGCGGCGGCGGCCTCAGTCTGACCCGGGTCGACGGACAGGATGCCCGCGCGGACGATCTCTGCCATGTAGGCGGCCTCGGAGAGCGCGAGTGCGAGCATGCCGGCGATGAATCCGGACAGCAGGTCGATCGCCGAGTGGCTGTAGAACTTCGCGTTCAGGTCGTGCACCCCGAAGAGGTTGCCGATCTGTTGGTCGAACGGTAGCCCCAGACCGAATCGACGCCACAGGATGCCGACGTTGCCGAAGAGCACGGCGAGCACGATGAGTGGTACGGCGCGGAAGAACCAGATGTAAACGAACGCCGCGCCCTTCAGGATCGGGCCGGGCGACAGTCGCATGATCGCGAGGATCACGCCGAGCACGACAGCGATCAACATCGCGAGGATCGTCAGGTAGATCGTGCCGCGGAGGCCAGCGAGCACCGGCGGCGTGAACATCGCCCCCCGCTGCCCCTCGCCGGAACTCACGAAGATGAACTTCCACTCAAAGTGATCGTTCGTGAAGATCATGTGGAAGAACATCGCGACGAGCACGAGCACGACGACGCTCGCCACCCAGCGCCAGGGGCGCCGAACGGGCACGGCCTTGATCGCTTCCGGCCGTGCCCGTTCCGAGGTTGGTGCGGTCATGAGATCACTGGGTTGGGTTTACCGTCGGATTGGTGATCGCGCCGGCCTGCACGCCCCACTTCGTGAGGATCTTGTTGTACGTACCGTCCGCGATGAGCGCCTGCACGGCGCTTGCGATCGCGCTGCCGAAGTCGGTCTCGTTCTTGGGCAACACGTAGCCGTACGGCGCCGATTCGTAAATGGTGCCGAGGAGCGCGAGCTGGCCGTTGGTCTTCTGGACCGCGTACGCGGACACCGGAGAGTCGGCGAGCATGGCGTCGTCCTTTCCGGTGACGACGGCATTGGTCGCGTCGCTCTGCGCCTGGTACTGGTCGATGTGGATCGCGGGCTTACCGGCTGTCGTGCAGGTCTTCGAGCGTGCGGTGATGTCATCCACCTGCACCGTGCCGGTCTGCACGGCAATCTTCTTGCCGCATGCGTTGTTCGGGTCGACCGAGCCACCGGCCTGCTGCGCCCACTGCGTGCCGGCGGAGAAGTACGACACCATGGTGACCTGCTGCATGCGCTCGGCGTTGATGGTGAACGACGAGACGCCGATGTCGTACTTGCCGGACGTCACGCCGGGAATGATGTCCGAGAAGTTGGCCGATTGCCACTGGGTCTTCAGGCCGAGTTTGCCCGCGACCGCGTTGAACAGGTCGACGTCGAAGCCGACGACGGTCTTGCCATCGGGAGCGAGGAACTCGCTCGGCGCGTAGGTCGAGTCGGTGCCGATGAGGATCGTGCCCTTCGACTTGATCGCCGCGGGCACCTTCGCGGCGAGCGACGGGTCAACCGACGACGCGATCGTCGGCGTGCTCGCGCCACCCGCATTTGAATTGTTCGAACTGCCACATGCCGCCAACGACGCCGCGATGGCGATGGTGCCGACGACGCTGATCAGCGCCCGACTCCGAGTGAGCTTCATCTGGATCATTCCTTCAGTCGTGAGTTGACGTGGCCTGCGCGACGCCTGATCGGTGTCGTCGACGCCCAGTGCGACCGTGACGGTCAGCGCGCCCGCCGGTGCCGGGCTGGACGTCAGGCGACGCCGAGGTAGGCGTCCTTCACCGCCGGATCCCGGAGCAATTCGGCACCGGTTCCGCTCTTGACGATACGGCCGGTTTCCAGCACGTATGCGCGATGTGCCCGAGACAGCGCCTGCTGTGCGTTCTGTTCGACGACCAGGATCGTGGTGCCTTGCTGGTTGATTTCGGTGATGATCGAGAAGATCTGCTGGATCAAGATCGGCGCGAGCCCCATCGACGGTTCGTCCAAGAGCAGCAGCTTCGGTCGACTCATCAAGGCCCGCCCGACCGCGAGCATCTGCTGCTCGCCGCCGGACAGCGTGCCGCTGGCCTGCTTTTGGCGCTCGGCGAGCCGGGGGAACAGCGAATACACCCGATCGAGATCGGCGCGGATTCCCGCGGCGTCCCGGCGGATGTAGGCACCCATCTCGAGGTTCTCCAGCACGGTCATGCCCGGGAAGATGCCACGGCCCTCGGGCGCCTGGCAGATCCCGAGCGCGACACGCAGGTCGGCGCGCATCTTCGTGATGTCCCGGCCCTCGAACCGGACCGCCCCGGCGGCGATCGGCCGCAACCCGGACACCGCGCGCATGGTGGTCGTCTTGCCGGCGCCGTTCGCGCCGACCAGCGCCACGATCTCCCCCGCGTTGACCTCCAGGCTGATGCCGTGCAGCGCCTGGATGCGACCGTAGAGCAGCGTGATGTCGTCGATCTCGAGCAGCTTCTCCCCGGTGTTCCACGGTGGTGTTGTCGACTCAGGCGGCATCGGCCGGCACCCCCAGGTAGGCGTTGATCACGCGCGGGTTCTCGCGTACCTCGGCCGGCACACCCTCGGCGATCTTCTTGCCGAACTCCAGCACCACGATCCGTTCGCAGACGTTCATGACGAGTCGCATGTCGTGCTCGATCAGCAGGATCGTTACCCCGATGTCCCGGATGCGACGGATCAGGTCCAGCAGGCTGTCCTTCTCGATCGGGTTGAAGCCGGCCGCGGGCTCGTCGAGACAAAGCAGCGTGGGATTCGTCGCGAGGGCGCGCGCGATCTCGAGCCGGCGCTGTTCGCCATAGGCGAGGTTGCGCGCCACCACGTTGCCTCGGCCGCCGATGCCCACGAAGTCGAGCAGCTCCAACGCCTTCCGATGACCGTCGCGCTCTTCGCGCCAGAAGCGGGGCACGCGGAACAGCGCGCCGAGCACGCTGGTCTTGTGGTGCGCGTCCGCGCCGACCATCACATTCTCGATCGCGGTCATCTCCGGGAAGAGCCGGATGTTCTGGAACGTACGCGCGATGCCCATGTGCGTGATCTGGTGCTTCTTCTTGCCGGTGATGACCTGTCCGTTGAACCGAATCTCGCCAATCGTCGGTCGGTAGACGCCGGTCATTGCGTTGAAGCAGGTGGTCTTGCCGGCGCCGTTGGGTCCGATGAGGCCGAAGATCTCGCCACGACGCAGGCTGAACGACACGGCATCGAGCGCCACGACGCCGCCAAAGCGCAACGTCACGTCGTCCACCTCGAGCAACGCGTCGGGATCCGGTGCGTGCGGGACGTACCCGGCGACGTCGGCCGCGGTCGGCTCGCCGGTCGGCACCGGTCGGTCCTCCGGCGTGCCGGCGACCGCGTCCGTCCACTCGTTCGGATCGGTCATTGTGGCGCCGCCTCCTTCTCGCGGTCGCGGAGTTCGGCCGCGCGCCGGCGACTCGGGATGAGGCCCTGCGGCCGGAAGATCATGATCACCACAATCAGTATGCCGAACAGCAAGAACTTGTACTGCGCGGCGTCGATCCCGAACACACTGATGCCGGTCAGGCGGTCCGGGATGTAGGAGATCAGGATGCCGCCGAGGATTGCGCCGGGGATGTTGCCGGCGCCACCCATCACGACCGCCGCCAGGATCAGGATCGAGAACTGCAGCACGAATGTCGACGAGTTGACGAAGCCGTTCTCGCCAGCGAACAGCGCTCCGGCGAGGCCGCCGACGAACGCGCCGATCGCGAACGCCCACAGCTTGAACTTCACCGTCCGTACGCCCATGATCTCGGCGGCCTCTTCGTCCTCGCGGATCGCGAGCCACGAGCGGCCGACCCGGCTGCGGTCGAGGTTACGGATCGCCAAGATGACGAGCACGATGACGGCAAGCCCCAGCCAGTAGTACGGGCGAGCGTCGATGTCGCCGAACAGCGGCTTCCCGTTGCCCTTCGTACCCGGCGGGTGCGGTACGGACGAAAAACCCCGGTCGCCGCGCAGCAGCGTGGTGCTATCCGCGAAGGTACGGATGATCTCCGCGAAGCCGAGCGTCACGATGGCTAGGTAGTCACCGCGCAGTCGGAGCGTTGGCCAACCGAACAGCACGCCGCTGACCACCGATGCCATGATCGCGACCGGCAGCGCGGCAAGCCACCGCCAGTTCGTGTTGAGATCGCTGTCCGGCGAGGTGAGCAGCGCGATCGCGTACGTACCGACGGCGAAGAAGCCGACGTACCCGAGGTCGAGCAACCCGGCGTAGCCGACCACGACGTTGAGTCCGAGCGCGAGTAGCACGTAATAGGACATATGGAACAGCGCGGTATACCAGTCCGTGCCCTGCGTGATGATCTGTGGGCCGATGCCGGGCACGCTGCCGAGATACGGCAGGAACACCGCGCCGACGAAAACTAGTCCGAGGATGATCAGCCGACCCCACCACGGCTGGGCGTGGTACCAGTCGCGAGCATGGCTGAACGACCGCCCGATGGTCTGGAAGAACTCCCTCATGCCCGCGTCCTCCCCAACGACTCGCCGAGCAGGCCGGTCGGCCGGAACATCAGGATCAGCACGAGGATGACGAACGCGACAACGTCGTGGTACTGCGTGCCGAACAGCGCGGCACCGTAGTTTTCCACCACACCCAGCAGGAATCCGCCGAGCAGAGCGCCGCGGAGATTGCCGATGCCGCCGAGCACGGCGGCGGTGAACGCTTCGATGCCGAGTTGGAAGCCGGCGTTGTAGCTGGTGTTGCCGATCTTGATGACGTACATCACCGCGGCGATGCCGGCCATCAGGCCACCGAGCAGGAAGACAAGCGAGATCACCCGGTTCTTGTTCACGCCCATCAGCGCCGCCGCGTCCGGGTTCTGGGCGACCGCGCGGACGCCGCGGCCGAGCCGCGTGGTGTTGATGAAGCGGTCCAGCGCGTACATCATCACGAGCGCCGTCACGACCAGCAGCACCTGGTACGAGTAGATCTTCGTATTGCCGAACGAAAGCACCACGGCGGGCTTGATGAGCACCGGCGCGCCGACCGGGTTCCGGTGTGTGCTGTAGCGCCCAACGCCGACGCCGACCGCCTCCTGCAGGATCGTCGACATGCCGATCGCGGTGATCAGGAACGCGAGCGGCGGTGCGTTGCGACGTCGCAGCGGCCGGTAGGCGACCAATTCCAGCAGGACCGCGGTGGTGCCGGACGCGAGCATCGCCGCGACCAACGCGGCCACCAGCAGCACGATGAGCATGCCGACACCTGGCGCGGCGCTGTTCTCGGTGTATCCGAGCACGCCCCAGATGCTGATCGCCGCGAACGTGCCGAGCATGAAGACTTCGGAGTGCGCGAAGTTGATGAGCCGCAACACGCCGTAGACGAGCGTGTAACCGAGCGCGAACAACGCGAAGACCGCGCCCGTCGCGAGCCCGGTCGTGGTCTCGGTGCCGAAGTCGCTGAAGAGAGCGTGAAAGTCCACATGGGCTCCGATGGCCGACTGCGCCGGTGCGGCCGGAGGCTAAGCCCCCGGCCGCACCGGTCTAGGAAGTTACTGACGAGTGCGCGTCCCCGAAAGAGATCGTCCGGTCAGCTCGTCGGAGCGGCCTGGTCAGGAACGACCTGGCCGTTGTCGACCTTGAACGCCCAGACCTTGATCAGGCTGGTGTCCAGGTCGCCGTCGGTCTGGAACTTGTACTCGTTCGCCACGCCCTTGTAGTCGACAGTCGACAGGTAGGTGTTCATCTTGGCGGTGGTGGTGTTACCGGCCGTGATGCCCTGCAAGAAGATGTTCGTCGCGTCGTACGCCACGTCGGAGTACGTGCCGGCGTCGACGTTCCACTTCGCCTTGTAGTCCTGGTCGAACGTGCCGCTCGCCTGCGACGCCGGAGCACACGGGCAGGTCAGGACCGTGCCCTGGGCCGCTGCGTTGCCGGCCGCCTTGATGTAGCCCGGGTCGTTGACGCCGTCGCCGGCCACCAGCGTGCCCTTCCAGCCCGCCGCGGTGAGCTGCTTACGCAGCAGACCGGCGTTCTGGTAGTAGCCGCCATAGAACAGCACTGTCGCGCCACTGGACACGACCTTCGTCACGCTGGACGAGAAGTCGGTCTGCTTGCCGTCCGCGGCGACCTTGTCGGTGTTGACCACGAGCGAGCCGAGCGTCTGCTTGACAGCGTCGGCGAGGCCCGCACCGTAGGCGGACTGGTCGTCGATGACGAACACCTTCGTCGGCTTAAGGATCTCCTTGATGTAAAGGCCGGCCGCCGGGCCTTGCGCGTCGTCGTTGGCGACCGCGCGGTGGAACACCTTCCACGGCGTGCCGCCGGCCTTGCCACCGCTGGCCAGCACCGGGTTCGTCGCGGACGGCGTGATCAGCGGGATGCCCGCCTGGTCGAAGATCGGGTTCGCCGCGATCGACTCACCGGAGAACGCCGGGCCGACGATGCCGATGATCTTCTTGTCCTGGATGAGCTGCCGCGCCACGCCAGGCGCGACCGCCGGGTCGCCCTGTGAGTCGAACTTCTTCATCGTGATGCAGTTCGCGCCGTTCTTGTCGTTGTACTGATCAACGGCAAGCTCTGCACCCTGCTCGATGTTGACGCCCAGGTTCGCCGCGGAGCCGGTCAACGCGCCAAAGAACGCGATCTCATAGCCACACTTGCTGTTGCTGGTGCTACCGCCACCCGCGGAATTGTTGTTGGTGCTGTTGCACGCGGCCGCGCCGCCGATGAGCGCCAGCATGGCGGCACCGCCGACCAACCGTACGAGTCCCTGCCTCAAGGCTCCGACCCCTCCTGTTAGATGAACCAGATCCCGAGGCCGCGAGCGGCAGGTCCGCACGCGCCGTCGAGTGCCGGATCAGTGACACTGGTCTTGATGACGTGGGACGTTATCCCACGCCTTTACACCACCGTAAGTGCATATGTGGCTGGTTCACCTAACCGTTACGTTGTGGGACGTGGCGACGCGCGGTGAATTGGACCGTATTCGCCGTTCGTCCGGCTGAGCAGGCAAGATTCTCGGACCAAGTGGCTGGCCACGGCGACCGGGCGACCTGGGCAACCGCGCGCCTGGTCGGCCGGCTTACTGAGTGCCGGCTCAGCCTTGGCGAGCTCGGCAAAGACAAGTCCCGATGGCTCGGGTGGCGGGTGGCTCGCCGAACGGTCAGCCCGGCTGGGACTCGATGAACGTGAGCCGGAACTTCCCGATCTGGATCTCGTCGCCGTTTCGCAGCTCGGCCTGCGGCACTCGCTCCCGATTCACGTACGTGCCGTTGAGGCTGCCCGTATCGGCCAGCACGAACCGATCATCGAGGCGCCGGAACTCCGCGTGCGACCGCGACACCGTGACGTCGTCCAGGAAGATGTCCGAATCCGGGTGGCGGCCGGCGACGATCAGATCCCGGTCGAGCAGGAAGCGTGCACCGATGTTCGGGCCATGGCTGACCACCAGGAGCGCCATGCCGTACGGCAGGGAGACCGCGCCGCCGGCCGCGCCGCCCGCGGTCTCGGACTGAGTCGGCACGTGGGGCATCGTCTCGGTCGCCTCGATCGGGACGTCGACCACACCGTCGCCGGGCATGTCGCGGCGGCGTTCCCCGCCCGACTGAGAGTCCATGGGCTGCGTCGATTCGTCCCTGGAGCGATCGCTAGACCGATATCCGCTCGCCTGATAGATCGGCCGATCGGCCATGTGCGCCGACTGGTTCGTTGGGTGGCCCGGAGCCGAGAACGATTCACGGTGCATCGCGTGAGCCTACGCGGTATCCGTCGATCGGTGACACCCCGCACCGATTCGGACACTCCTTGCCGTGGTTCGCGACATCATGTCGAGGCCACGGCGTATGCGTCCTGGTCGGGCCCGTTGTTCGGTCGTCGTGGGCGGTGGTGGTCGACAAGGACTAGGCTGGTGGCATGTCGGCCACCAACGCCTATCTCAAGGCGGCGCTCGTCGGGTTGGCCGTGGTCTGGGCAGCGGCCGCGCTCGCTGGGCCGTCCGGTGCAATTGCCAGCGCCGCGGTCGCGGCGCTCGTGCTGGCCATCGCCGTCGCGGTGCGACGCCACGCAGGCGACGCACGCGTGCCGGTCCGGATCCGGGTCACCGACCCACGCCGTGGCCCCGTCGGGCGCGGCACGCTCCGCCACAGCGACCCGGACGCGCCGGGACACGCCCGGCCACGGGCACCCGGGCGCTTCCCCTCGGCCGACTGATCTCACGCGGTTCCGCGAGAGGCCTGGTCTGCCGGCGCTGCCTTGGTGATGGCCGCCTCAGCGACATCGGCTCGAATCCCTTCCGGGGACGACGGGTCATCCGTTCCGGGCACCATGGCTCAGCACGGATGTAACGCCTGATCCCCGGCTCTCCGACCGCTGCTCCTGGCCACTCACCTGTCATCCCAGGTCGTGGCCGCGCGCCCACATCGTGGTACGCATGATCGCGGTACGCATAGCGCCCTTGAGCCGTCCGACCCGACGCGACCCGACCTGGCATCCATCCAGGCCAGAGGGGCTCGCCATGCTTTCCGTCAATCCGGTGGCGCTGATGTCCACCGCGCTTACCACTCTCGCTACCACGCTCCATCCGGTCGGCGGCACGGTCGCCGCGATCGTGCTGCTCACCGTCGTCGTACGCATTGCACTGCATCCGCTCACCCGGGCAGCGGTCCGTGGCGAGCGCGCTCGCGCGAGGCTGGCACCCCGGCTCGCCGAACTTCGCAAGCGCCACGGCTCGAATCTGGGCCGGCTGGTCGAGGAAACCCAGCTGCTCTACCGGTCGGAACGCATCTCCCCGTACGCCGGAGCGCTGCCGATGCTCGTACCGGCGCCGGTTGTATTCGTGCTCTACCGCGTCTTCGCGTCCAGCCACGGCGACCTCGCGCGGGCACACGCGTTTGGCGTGCCGCTCACCGCTCACCTCTTCGCCTCGATCGGTGCCTTCGCCTCGGTCGGCGCGGCCGGTGGGCTGGCCGTGTTCGGTGCGATCGTTGTCGCTCTGATCGTGCTGGCCTGGGCGAACGCACGCCGTACGGCAATGCTGATGCGAACCAACGGCACGACACCCGAAGGGGCGCTCGGCACGGTCAGTCGAGTCGCGCCGTACTTCCTGCTCGTGTCCGTCGCGGTGCTGCCGCTTGCGGCCAGCGTCTACCTGGTGACGACCACGGCCTGGTCGCTCGGCGAAAACACGCTGCTCCGCCGCGGTCTGCCCTGAGTGCGTCGTCGCGCGGTTTGTGGGTTACGAAGACGTACGACATCCAGTGAGTTAGGGTCGCCTTGCCTAAGCCGTGAGTCTTAGGTTAGCCTTACCGGACTTTCGAGCGCGTCTTCGACGAACAAATGCACCGACGGCCAAACGCACCGACGAGAAAGGAGCCCGCGTGATACCCACGCTCGTGATCGGCCTGCGCGAGGGTCTCGAAGCCAGCCTGATCGTCGGCATCATCGCCTCCTTCCTGGCGCGCAACGGGCGGCGCGACGCGCTACGCGCGACGTGGATCGGTGTCCTCGCCGCGATCGCGGTGTGCGTTGCCGTCGGCATCACGTTGGTCCGGCTCTCCGAGGATCTGCCGCAGCAGGCGCAGGAGGGCCTCGAGACGGTCATCGGCGCACTCGCCGTCGCCATGGTGACCACGATGATCGTCTGGATGAACCGCCACGCACGGACCATGAAGAAGGAGTTGGAGGGCGCCGCGGCCAACGCGCTCGCACAAGGCTCTGCCGTTGCTCTGGTGGCCATGGCGTTCCTCGCGGTGCTCCGAGAGGGTTTCGAGACCTCGGTATTCCTGGTGTCCGTTTTGGACGGCACCTCGAACACGGCGGCCGCGGCCACCGGCGCGCTGCTGGGCATCGCCGTCGCGGTCGTCATCGGATACGGCATCTATCGCGGCGGCGTACGCCTCAACCTCGCACGGTTCTTCAAGATCACCGGGATCGTGCTGGTGATCGTCGCGGCCGGACTCACCATGACCGTCCTGCACACCGCACACGAGGCCGGCTGGCTGAACATCGGTCAGGCGAGCCCGCTGGACCTGAGCTGGCTCGTCGCGCCGGGCACCGTACAGGCCTCGCTGCTCACCGGCGTGCTCGGCCTGTCCGCGCATCCGACCGTGATCGAGATGATCGCCTGGGTGCTCTACGCCGTGCCGATGGTGTTGCTCGTCGCGTTGCCCCGGCGCCGTCCGACGCCACCAGCTCCTGCGAGCGCGCCCGCCGCCAACGCGACAGCCGCCGATCAGCAGCGCGATTCCACGCCCGCTCACCAGGCCCCAGGCACATAGCCGGTACCCACCTCAACCCGTACCCACCTCAACCCGTACCCACGAAAACCCGTACCCACGAAGTCAGCGACGGCCGACCGGCCGGCGCGGCACCGCGGGCGCTACCTCGGCGTGCCCCGCGTCCACCCGGCCCGATCTGTCGAAGGAGTGCCACACCATGCATCTCAACCGTTGGTCACGACGAGTCGCCGGCGCCGCTGGTCTGATAGCTGGCCTGGTTGCCGTCGCGGCCGGCGCCAGCGCGTGCAGCAGCGGTTCCAACGGCTCCCCGAGCGCGGGCGCGACGCAAGTGACCATCACGCTCACCAACGACGGCTGCGCGCCGTCGCCGGCCAGCATGCCGGCCGGTCCGGTGACGTTCACCGTGAAGAACACGACCGGCGACAAGGTGTCCGAGGCCGAGCTGAAGCGCGGCGGCACCATTCTCGGTGAGAAGGAGAACCTGACGCCCGGGCTGTCCGGGACGTTCTCGCTCAAGGTCGAGGCGGGCGACTACACGATCGAGTGCGAGGGCGCGACCACCGACAGCTTCCCGCTCCACGTCACCGGTGGCACGGCGCAAGCCGCCGCCGATCCGGCCGTGGCCGCGAAGCTGAACGCCGCGGTCGCCGGATACCAGACGTACGTGCTCGCCCAGGCCGACAAGCTCGGGCCGGCTACGACGGCGTTCACCGACGCCGTCCGGGGCGGCGATATCGCGGCCGCGCAACGGCTCTACGCACCGGCTCGGTCCTACTACGAGCGCATCGAGCCAGTGGCGGAGAGCTTCGGCGACCTCGACCCGGACATCGACGCGCGGGCCGGCGACGTCGAGGATCCGAACGCCTGGACCGGTTTCCACCGCATCGAGAAGGCACTGTGGCAGGACAAGTCGCTGGACGGCATGACCCCGGTCGCGAACCAACTCGACGCCGATGTGGCCAAGCTCGTCGCGCTCGTGAAGACCGCGAAATATCAGCCGGCGCAACTGGCCAACGGCGCCACCGAGCTCCTCAACGAGGTGGCGTCCAGCAAGATCACCGGTGAAGAAGACCGCTACTCGCACACCGACCTGTCCGACTTCGAGGCCAATGTGGACGGTGCGAAGCAGGCGTTCATGCTGCTCGGACCGGCGCTGCAGACGGTGGATCCGCAGCTGTACACGACGGTCACGCAGCGCTTCGCGGACGTCGAGGATGCCTTGACCGCGTATCGCGGTGACTACGCCGGATCCGGTTACGTCGACTATTCGACGGTGACCGAAGCACAGCGTCGGGTGCTGACGCAGAAGGTCGACGCGCTCGCCGAGCCGCTGTCCCAGGTGGCCGCCAAGGTGGCGGGCTAGGTGACCACCGGACCGGCCGACGGCGCCGCGCCGCCCGACGCCGGGCCTGCCGACGGCGCCTGGCCGGCTGGCGCCACTGCGCAGGCCGACACCCATGGGTCCGCCGACGGTGCGGCGCCGTCGGTCCGACGTACCTCCCGTCGCGCGCTGCTCGGCTTCGGTGGCGCCGCGGTTGCCGGCGCGGCGCTCGGCGCGGGAGTGGCGGCGCCGGTCGCATGGCAAGCGTCGAGCAACGCGGCGACGCCGACCGACATCGTCGGGTTCTTCGGCCGATACCAGGCCGGCATCGCGACCCCCGCGCCGGCACGGCTGGCCTTCGCCACCTACGACCTGACCGTCGGCGGCACGCTCGCGCAACGCCAGGCCGCGTTGAAGGCGCTGTTGCAGGCGTGGTCACTCGCGGCCGCGGCCGTGACGACCGGTCATCCGGTGCCCGGCGACCTCACCGATCCGGAGGCCCCGCCGGCCGACACCGGCGAGGCGTACGGCTCCTCCCCCGCCAACCTCACGATCACCGTCGGCTTCGGACCGTCGATGTTTGACGACCGGTTCGGTCTCGCCGGTCGCCGACCGGGCGCGCTCGCCGATCTGCCCCGGTTGCCGCCGGAGGACCTCGATCCGGCGCGCAGCGGCGGAGACCTGTGCGTGCAAGCGTGTTCGGACGATCCGGTCGCGGCGTTCCACGTGATCCGCAACTTCGCCCGTCTGGGCCGCGGCACCGTCGTGATGCGGTGGTCGCAACTCGGGTTCGGCAAGGCGACCTCTAACAGTGCCAACCAGCCGACGCCCCGCAACCTGATGGGCTTCAAGGACGGCACCCGCAACATCGACGGCGCCGACCGGGCCATGATGAACGCACATGTCTGGGTCGGCGGCGAGACCGACCAGCCGTGGATGCGCGACGGCAGTTACCTTGTGGTGCGCCGGATCCGCATGCGGATCGAAGCATGGGACCGCGACTTTCTCGCCGACCAGCAGAACGTGATCGGCCGGCACAAATACTCCGGCGCGCCGCTCACCGGAGCGGCCGAGTTCGACGCGCCGGACTTCGCCGCGAAGGACAGCCACGGCGAGCCGGTCATCCCGATGGACGCGCACGTCCGGCTCGTCGCGCACGAGAATGCCGGTGGGATCCGGATTCTGCGGCGCGGGTATTCGTTCACGGACGGCATGATCGCCGACAGCGGTGAGCTCGACGCCGGGTTGTTCTTCATGGCGTACCAGAAGGATCCCCGGTCGCAGTTCGTCGCGCTGCAGCGACGGCTGGGCGCGGCCGACGCGTTGAACGAATACATCGAGCACGTCGGGTCCGGTCTCTTCGCGTGTCCGCCGGGGCTTCGCGGACCAGGCGACTACTGGGGGTCGGGGCTCATCCGGTAGACGGGTCGCCGTGGGCCAGCAACTCGGCCAGGTGCTGGCCGCGTCGCCCGGCCAGCTGGTCAAGCTGGGTACGGCAGGAGAAGCCGTCGGCGAGCACCACCGCGTCGTCGCCGGCGTCCCGTACCGCCGGCAGGAGCGACGTCTCGGCAACCGCGACCGACACGTCGTAGTGACCCCGTTCGACACCGAAGTTGCCGGCCAGCCCACAGCAACCGCCCACCGCGTCGACCGTCGCGCCGGCCCGACGCAGGAGCGCACGATCCGCGGACCAACCCATCACCGCGTGATGGTGGCAGTGCGGCTGCGCGATTGCCCGTACGCCGGTCAGGTCAGGCAGTTCGGCCTTGCGTTCGGTGAGCAGTTCGGCGAGCGTACGGGTCGCGTCCGCGACAGCAACCGCGCGACGGTGATCGGCTTCGTCGGCGAACAGGTGCGCCGCGTCGCCCCGGAACACCGCCGTGCAGGACGGCTCCAGCCCAACGATCGGGATGCCCTCGCCGGCGCTCGGCGCCAGCGCCGACACGCTGCGCCGCAGGATCCGGCGCGCCGCGTCGAGTTGACCGGTGCTGATCCAGGTGAGCCCGCAGCAGAGGCGCTTTGGCGGGATGCGCACCGAGAAACCGGCCCGCTCGAGCACGCTCACCGCCGCGATGCCGACCTCCGGCGTGAAGTGATCGGTGAACGTGTCGACCCACAGCATCACCGGGTCGCCGTCGGCCGCCGGGTGATCGGCGAACCAGCGCCGGAACGTACGCGGAGCAAACCGCGGCACGTCGCGCCGTGCGTCGACACCCGCGAGCCGCTTGCCAACCGCCGAGGCGCGACCGTGCAACGCGGCGTTCGCGAGTGCCGGCATTCTCGACGCGATGCGTGCCCAGCGCGGTAGCCAGCCGAGCGAGTAGTGCGACATCGGGCGGAGTCGACGACGGTACGCCTGGTGCAGCACCTCGACCTTGTACGTCGCCATGTCCACGCCGGTCGGACAGTCCGACGAGCAGCCCTTGCAGGCGAGGCACAGGTCCAGCGACTGGCGCACCTCCTCGGCGCGCCATCCGTCGCGTACCAAGCTGCCGTTGACCATCTCTTGCAGCACTCGTGCCCGCCCGCGCGTGCTGTCCTTCTCGTCGCGCGTCGCGAGGTACGACGGGCACATGACGCCGCCGGCGTCCGTGGTGTCGGCGCGACACTTGCCGACCCCACTGCAGCGATGCACAGCGGCGGCGAAGTCGCCGGAGTCGTCGGCGTACGTGAACCCCAGCCGACTCCGCACCGACGGCGCCGGAAGGCGAAGGTCCGCGTCGAACCGCCGCGGCCGCACCAGCACACCGGGGTTCAGCAGATCGTCCGGATCGAAGATCGCCTTCGTCGCGGCGAACGCGCGCAGTGCGTCCGGCGAGTACATCATCGGCAGCAGCTCACCCCGGGCCCGCCCGTCGCCGTGCTCGCCGGACATCGATCCGCCATACGACGCAACCAATTTCGCGGCGGCCACGAGGAACGATCGGAACGCGGTGGCGCCGTCCGAGCGGTCAAGCGGGAAGTCGATGCGAATGTGGACGCAGCCGTCGCCGAAGTGCCCGTACGGGACGCCAGACACGCCCTGACCGGCCATCAGTGCGTCGAAGTCGCGCAGGTAGTCGCCGAGCTTGGCGGCCGGCACCGCGGCGTCCTCCCAACCGGAGTAGAAGCGGCGGCCATCAACCGGCCTTGACGCGAGGCCGGCGCCGTCCTCACGGATCCGCCACAGTGCCTGCGCCTCGTCGGCGTTGGAGATGATCCTGCTGTCCAGCGCGCCGGCCGCCGCGATCACGCGCGCCGCTCTCGCGGTCAGCTCCGCGGTCGAGTCACCGGCCAGCTCCACGAACAGCCAGCCGCTGCCGCTCGGCAGATCCGGCACCGCACCCGGACCGCGCATGCCGATCACCACGTCCACGATCCTGCGGTCGAGGCCCTCGATCGCGGTCGGCTCGTAGCGGACCAGGGCAGGTGCCGCATCCGCGGCGGCCGGCATGTCCGGATATCCGAGCGCGATCAGCACCGTGGCCGGCGGGTTCGGCACCAGCCGGAGCGTGGCACCGAGCACCACGCCGAGCGTGCCCTCCGTGCCGACAAACGCCTTTGTCGCATCGAAGCCATGTTCGGGCAGCAGGTGTTCGAGGCTGTATCCGGATCCTTGCCGACCGAACCGACCGAACTCGGTGCGGATCGTCGCCAGGTTCGACGCCACAACGTCCTGCCACGCGGCAAGCATCGGATCCGACGCTGTCGTCGTCGCGGCCGGCGCCCCGGACGACATCCGCAGCCGTTGGCCAGTCCCGGCGACCACGTCGAGGGCGGCCACGTTGTCCGACGTCCGGCCGTATCCGAGCGCACGCGAACCGCACGAGTTGTTGCCGATCATCCCGCCGAGCGTGCAGCGGTTATGCGTGGACGGATCTGGCCCGAAGCGCAACCCGTACGGCCGCAAGGCGCGTTGCAGATCGGCGAGCACGATCCCGGGCTGGACCGCCACGGTGCGCGCCGCCACGTCGATCCGGTCGACGCGGTTGAAGTGCCGGGACATGTCGAGCACGAGCCCGGTGCCGACCGCGTTACCGGCGATCGACGTACCCGCGCCGCGGGCCGTCACGGGTACGCCCAGCCGACGGCACACGTCGAGCGCCGCGATGATCTCGTCGGCGCTACGTGGGAACGCAACCATTCGCGGTACGACCCGGTACAGCGACGCGTCGGTGGAATATTCGGCGCGGCGCCGCGTCGAGTCGTCGACCTCGTCAACGCCGGCCCGACGCAACCCGGCAACAAGTTCCGCGGTCAACTCGGCAGCGGGCGGCGCATCTGGCGCGGACATCGTTGGGGGATCCTCGGCGGACGCTACGACAGCACCCGCAGGCCGATCGTCTCGGGCATCGCACGAAGCTCGGTCAGCACTTCTTCCGAGAAGTTCCGGCCGATGTCGGTCAGCACGTAGCCGACCTCGCCGCGGGTGGCGAGCAGTTGGCCCTCGACGTTCACCGCGTGCCTGGCCAGGATGCTGTTCACCTGAGCCAGCACGCCGGGCGTGTTGCGGTGGATGTGCGCGAGCCGGTGCGTCGTCTCGCGTGCAAGGAGCGCGACCGACGGCAGGTTCGCGCTCAGCGTGGTGTTGCCGTCCGAGACGAACGTGACGAGCTTGTTCGCGACGAACCGGCCGATGTCGGCCTGCGCCTCCTCGGTCGAACCGCCGATGTGCGGCGTAAGGATGACGTTCGGCAGGCCACGCAGCTCCGAGCGGAACTCCTCGCCGCGGCTCTTCGGCTCGTGCACGAAGACGTCGACGGCCGCACCGGCGATGTGCCCGCTGGCGAGATGACGGCGCAGCGCCGCGTGGTCGATGACGAATCCCCGCGACAGGTTCAGGAACAGGCTGCGCGGACGCATCCGGGCGAACTGCGCGTCGCCGAAGAAGCCGCTGTTGCCGGCGCGCCCGTCGACGTGGAGTGTGACCACGTCCGCGACCTCGAGCAGATCTTCGAGCGTCTCGCAGCGCCGCGCGTTGCCCAGCGAGAGCCGGTCATCCGTGTCGTAGAAGTAGACGGTCATGCCGAGGTTCTCGGCGAGTACGGACAACTGGGTGCCGATGTTGCCGTACCCGACGATGCCCAGTGTGCGGCCGCGCACCTCGTGGCTGCCCTGCGCGTCCTTATCCCACACGCCGCCGTGCATCTTCTCGTTCTTGTCGGTCAGCCGGCGGGTGAGCGCGATGATCTCGGCAAGCGCGAGCTCCACGACGCTTCGGGTGTTGGAGAAGGGCGCGTTGAACACCGCGACGCCGCCGGCCGCGGCCGCCGCGAGGTCGATCTGGTCCGTGCCGATGCAGAACGCGCCGATTGCGACGAGCCGGTCCGCGGCGTCCAGCACGCGTGGGGTGAGGCGCGTCTTCGACCGGATGCCGAGCAGGCTCACGCCCGGGAGGCGCTCGACCAGTTCGTCCTCGTCAAGGGCGGAGGACAGCGTCTCGACGAGATATCCCTCCGACTCGAGGCGCGAAACTGCCTCGGGATGGATGTTCTCGACCAGCAGCGCGCGAATCTTCCCGTCCGTCATCTGACACCCATTCCGCGATCCGGCCGGGGCCGGCCCGCCTCCGTCGACTCCGCATCCCAGACTGCGCATGGCTGCGCACGCTCGGGCTGCGCCTACTCGAATCAGCGGCGGCGTTGCCGGTTCGACCACCACAACATTAGCCGAGAGCAGGTCGCCGCATCCCGGACACCGCGGCGCCATGATCGCACTGGCGGCGCACCGCCCGAATGCCACCGAGGGTAGGCGAATCTCCGCGTTTGTCCGGCCTCATCGACTGTGTCAATTCCGGCGCACGCCCAATGCCGCTCGGAGCCACGTTCAGCGGTGATCCGTTGCATAGCCGGCACAGGTCATCTTTTTCAATTCATTGATGCCCGATTGCAAACGAATTCATGGCCGCATTGATGGCTGACACTGAATACGTAGCGTATTCGTCCCTTTGTGGACTTGATTCAATGTCGATCATCCGGCATCGTCGGAATGCTCTCGATGAGCCGTTAGCTTACGACTCGAGACCAAGATCAGCACCGTCGATACCCACGGTGGGAGGCATTCGTGACAACAAGCTCGCGTGGCCGGCGTTTTGCGCGCGCCGGCCTCGCCGTGGCGGTCTTCGGCTTGGCGCTGGCCGGCGCCATCCTGCCGGGAGCCGCGGCTGCCGCATCAACGAACATCGGTTACGTACGGCTGGCGCACCTGTCGCCGGACACGCCGGACGTCGATGTTTACCTCGACTCGGCGTCGTCCCAGATCAAGGAGCAGGTCTTCAAGGGCGTCGGCTACGGCGTGATGTCCGGTTACCTCAAGTTGCCAGTCGGTGAGTACGCCGTATCGATGCGCGTCGCCGGTGCCGATCCGAGCACGCCTCCGGTGCTGACCACCGATGTCACCGTGCTCAAGGGACACGCGTACACGGTCGCGGGTGTGGGTCGCCACGCCGGGCTCGGACTCAAGGTGTTCAACGACGACCTGTCCAGCCCGATGAACGGCAAGGCCAAGGTTCGGATCATTCAGGCGTCGATCAAGGAACCGCAGCTGAACGTGTCGATGACCGACGGTGAGAAGATCGGCTCCAACGTCTCCTTCGCCACCACGACCGCCTACCACCAGGTCAAGTCCGGCAGTTTCTCGATCCTGGTCACGCCGTCCGGTGGCGGCAAGACCACGAAGCTGCGCGTCCATCTCCAACCGGACAGCGTCTACTCGCTGCTGATCCTGGACGGGAAGACGTCGCTCGAGCCGGATCTCAAGGTCGACGCGGGCCGCCAGGGCGACGTGCCGGTCGGCGCCGTACAGACCGGCCTCGGTGGCGCCGCGCCGCGTTCGCTGCCGGTGCTCGCGGTGTCCGTGCTCGCGCTCGCTGGAGTCGCGTTCGCCGGCATCGCATGGACCACCCGGCGCCGCTTCCGCCCGGCGGTTGTCAGCCCGGACCGCGCGGCGCCGCTCGTAGCGGCGCGGCGGTCGGACGACCGCGTGTCCAACTCCACGTAGCGGGCGTCGGATTGACGACACCGGCTCGGCGGCCATCCGCGGATGCGGACTTGATCCGGCGATCTCGATGAAGTGAACTCGGCGTAGTGAACCACCCGCATTGGTCAGTCGCAGCGCACCGCACCGACACGACGCGCCATCCGGTCAGCGTCGTGTCGGCGGTGCTGAGCATCGTCGTGTTCGTAGTCGCGGTCGCGCTCGGCACCAACGCGTTCGGGCTACGCGCGCTGATACCGCGAGCGGCCGGGCCAGTATGGGTGGACCCGTCGACAGCCGGCGCGCACTTGTCCGGGTCGACGGGGACGCCGGGACGGGGAGCGACCGGGTCAGGGACGGGACAGGCGAGTTCGACGCTGACCGGTCCGCCGACCAACATCCGGATACCGAAGATCAAGGTCAACACCACGATCGTGCCGCTCGCGCTCGACTCGACCGGCGCGCTCGAACCGCCGACGAGCTTTACCCAGGTGGGCTGGTACGCGGAGGGCACCGCGCCGGGCGATGTCGGGCCGGCGATCCTCGCCGGGCACTACGACAACCAGATCAGTGGCACTGTCTTTTATCGACTGCGGCTGCTGGCCACCGGCGATCACGTCCAGGTGGAGCGCGGCGGCACCTGGATAGACTTCACTGTGTTCGCCACCGGTGAGTACTCGAAACAGGACTTCCCGACGGCGCGGGTGTATGGGCCGACACCCGTTGCCGAGCTGCGACTGATCACCTGCGGGGGCACGTTCAACGGCCGGGTCGGCTCGTACGACGACAACTTCGTCGTCTACGCGATGGCTTCCAAATGACTGTTTCAAATGAATCGCACCGAAGTGAAGGCGCACCGATGACAGATCGCATCGTCGCCGGGCGATACCGGCTCGGCAGCCGGATCGGTGTCGGCGGCATGGGTCGGGTCTGGCACGCCTACGACGAGGTGCTGCGCCGCGAGGTAGCGGTGAAGGAAGTCATGCTCCCCGAGACGCCGAGCGAGAACGAGGCGTACGAGCTGTCCATGCGTACGCTCCGCGAGGCGCAGGCCGCGGCACGCCTGTCCCATCCGAACGTGGTGCGCGTCTATGACGTCATGTACGCCGACGACCGGCCGTGGATCGTCATGGAATACATCCCGTCGCGATCGCTAGCGCAGGTCATCAAGACCGAGGGTCCATTGCGCCCGGAGCAGGTCGCACGGGTCGGCATCGCGGTGCTGGACGCGCTGTGCGCGGCACATGCCGCCGGCGTGCTGCACCGCGACATCAAGCCGGGCAACGTGCTGCTCGCCGAGGACGGCCGCGTCGTGCTGACCGACTTCGGGCTGGCCACCTTCGAAGAGATCGGCATCGCGCTCACCCAGTCCGGCATCGTGCACGGCTCACCGCAGTTCATCGCGCCGGAGCGGGCCCTGGACGGCACGTCGAGCGTCGAGGCGGACATGTGGTCGCTCGGTGCCACGCTCTACGCCGCGGTCGAGGGCCAGTCGCCGTACGCCCGCCCCACGTCGTACCAGACGCTCGCCGCGTTGGCGACGTCGCCGCCCGACCCGCCGAAGCAGGCGGGTGCGCTGAAGCC
>DASTMZ010000007.1:0-19869 GCA_035713725.1 Micromonosporaceae bacterium | reverse complement strand
CCCAACGAAATGGCTGTTGACCAGGAACTATCCGATCGGATGCCAGTTGTCTGTCCAAGCGTCGACCCGGTCGGTCCGCTTTGGCATTGCGCGCCACGCACAGTAATCGTAAGGTGCCAAATTGTCCGCGCAATCTGTGGGTGCCGACACGCGTAGAGAATGGAGCGCGCAATCCCACAGATGACAAGGCCGAGCGGAGGATGTTGCGAGTCATCCGTTCGGTCTGATCCAGAATGTCCAAACGTGTGTAGGTCGCACAGACACCCGAATCGCCATTCTCGTGAGCAGGTAATTGTGCGAGCATCGTTCGTAATTCATCGTTGCCCCCCGTACCGAGGAGTCGACAATGCACGAACGTCCTTCGCACCGCGTGCGGCGCGTGGCGGTTGCGGTCGCGACTGCGGTCGGTGTTCTTGCCCTGACCGCCGGCCCAGCCGAGGCAGCCACATCTCATTCCGTAGTTCGCGCGGACGTCACCTGGGGTGGAGTGCACCCGACCGACGTCACCTGGGGCGGCGTTCACCCCGCGGACGTGACATGGGGCGGTGTCGCACCGCAGGACGTCACCTGGGGGTAAGGCCCGCGGTGCCCGCGATGGCAGATGGGCGGGTAACGCGTGGCTAGCGCTTCCTCGAGGACCCAACGGTCGCCTCAGCTAGCTTGGTTCGTCACCGTTCCGCTTGCTGTTCTCGCAATCGTCTGCATTGCCGAGGCCGCGCACATCGACCACAAAGGTCTGTCGTCGCTGCCGGCATTCGCAGTGTTTTTCGTGGTGTTCGTCGCCGCGGAGGCGACTCAGATCCAGTTCGAGGTGCGCCGGCACGCCGTGCTGATGTCGGTCACCGAAGTGCCGCTATTGCTGGCGCTGCAATACATGTCGCCGCTGAGCGTGTTCGTTGTGCGCTTGCTCGCGGCCGCGGTCTTCACCGTCATCCGGCGCGGTGACCTCGTCAAACAGATCTTCAACCTGGCCAACATCGGGGCCGGCACCGCTGTCGCATGTCTGATCGTCGCGAGGCTCGGCCTGCCGGCCGAGGTCACACCCCGTTCGTGGCTGGTGCTGATCATCGCGGTGACCGCCGACGTGCTCGTCACGCTCATGGCCGTGCTCGGCGTCATCACGCTGGTGCAGGGCCGGATCCCCGGGCCGGACCTGCTGCTCGGCGCCGTGTCAAGCATCGTCGCTTGCTTGGTCAACTCCACGGTCGGCGTCGTCGTCCTCATCATGCTCAACCAGAGTCGATGGGCGCTGGTCCTGCTTGTCGTGCTCGGGGTGGTCGTCGCGGCCGTATACCGGGCCTACTCGCAGTTCCTCCGGCAACACAAGAATCTTGCCGAACTGTACGAGCTGACCAACGCGGTCGCCGAGCACACGTACGACGGGACGCTTGCCGACGTACTGCTCACCCGGGTACGAACGCTCTTGCACGCTGAATTCGCCACGCTGTGGCTCGCGCCGCAGGGCAGATACCCCGAGTCCCTGCTATCGGCACGCGCCGACGATCGAGGCCTTCTCGACCTGTCGCCGACGCCGAGGGCGGTCCGGGAACGTGCTGTCGCGTCCGGCAAGACGGTCGCGCTCTCGAGTCGGACCGGCGATGCAACACTGCGCGACGCGCTCCGTGAGGCTGGACCGAAGGACGTGATCGTGGCGCCGCTGCGATCCGGTGGCACCGTGATCGGCACGCTGGAAGTGGCCGGCCACCTCATGCGGACGTTGACGTTCACCGACAGCGACATCAAGTTGTTGGAGACGGTCGCGGCGCAGACCTCGGTGACCGTGGAGAACTCCCGGCTGGTCGATCGCCTCCGCTTCGATGCGAACCACGACTCGCTCACCGGACTGCCGAACCGCCGTCGCATGCTCAGCGCGCTCGATCACGCAGTGAAAATCACCGCGACCGGTGATGTCGTCGCCGTGCTGGTGTTCGACATCGACGGTCTCAGCGACATCAACGAGTCGCTCGGCCACGCCGCCGGCGACAAGGTGCTCGTCGAGTTCGCCACGCGTCTGCGGGAGCTCAGCCCGTCGGCGGCGCACGTCGGTCGGGTCGGCGGCGACAAGTTCGCGGCCACATTGCGCATGGAGACCGTCGACGCGGCACAAGCGCTGGCCGCGACACTGCGAGATGCGCTGCGCCGGCCGATGGAGGTCGGCTCGCTGCGCATCGACATCGACAGCGCGGTCGGCATCTCGGTGCACCCGGACCACGGCTCAGATCCCGAGTCGCTGTTGCAGCAGGCCGACGTGGCCAGCCGCGCCGCCAAGGGGCAGACACCGCCGCTGCAGGTGTTCGATCCGAGCCTGGAGTCGACGCCGGTGCGCCGTGTCGGCCTTGCGAGCGACCTACGGCGTGCGCTTGACCATGGCGACCTCGACCTCTACTACCAGCCGAAGGTGTCGCTGCACAACCGCCAGCTTGTCGGCGTCGAATGCCTCGCACGGTGGGAGCACCCGCTGCACGGCCCGGTCGCGCCGGAGGAGTTCGTCGCGATCGCCGAGCACACCGGCCAGCTCGGCCGGCTCACCGAATTCGTGCTGCGCGAGGCGTTGCGCCGGGCGAAGGAGTGGGCGCAGACCGGCCGGACCATGCCGGTCTCGGTGAACCTGTCGACCAAGTCCCTCGTCGACGCGGACTTCCCGGATCAGGTCGCGGCGTTGCTCGACGAATACGGCATCGATCCCGATCTGCTGACGCTCGAGATCAAGGAGGACAGTCCGGTCGGCGACACCGATCGTCAACTGCCTATCCTCCGGCGACTCGACGCGATCGGGGTACGCCTTGCGGTGGACGACTTCGGCAGTGGGTACTCGTCGTTGCCGTACCTGCGCCGGCTGCCGGTCGACGAGGTGAAGATCGATCGGTCGTTCGTGCAGGGCATGGCGACGGATCCGGGCGAGCTCGCCATCGTACGAGCGATCGTCGACCTCGCCCGACACTTCGAGTTGCGCGTGGTGGCCGAGGGCGTGGAAAGCGAGCGCACCCTGAGCCTGCTGGCCGACATGGGATGCGACGTAGGACAGGGCTTCCTGTTCAGCCGGCCGTTGCCGTACGACCGATTGGAAGCCTGGCTCGCCGCGCAGACGGACGCCGAACCTACCGCGACTGGCGAGGTCCGCCGGCTCCGCGCCGCGTCCTGAACCCGGTTCGCGGCGGGGATGGGTGACGTGTACTCTTTACCGGTGCGTCGGCAGGCGCACGACCATACGCGCGCGCCGGCATGCCGGCGGCTCGCCCCCTTAGCTCAGTCGGCAGAGCGTCTCCATGGTAAGGAGAAGGTCTACGGTTCGATTCCGTAAGGGGGCTCTCGCGTGCCGGGCGACCGGCAGCAGGTCGCGGCGGTGTAGCTCAGTTGGCAGAGCAAGCGGCTCATAATCGCTGTGTCGCCGGTTCAAGTCCGGCCACCGCTACTGGGACGGGCGCCACGTGGGTCGCGTCGACCGGCGAGGAATACCTACCGGCGGCAAGCGGTTCCCGTACGTGGCAAAGGCCGTAACACGATCAACCCGACATCAATCTGTTTCTTTGTGAGGAAGGCACCGCCGTGGCTAAGGCGACCGACATTCGTCCCAAGATCACTTTGGCGTGCCAGGAGTGCAAGGAGCGCAACTACATCACGAGGAAGAACCGCCGCAACGACCCAGACCGTCTGGAGTTGGCGAAGTTCTGCCCGCGCTGCCGCAAGCACACCGCACACCGCGAGACGCGTTAACCCGCGACCGGTCCAGGTCGTCTCGATGCCGCTCGATGCCTCGTACGTGGGCCGGAGCTATCCCGCCACGCCGTCGTACGTCGTCAGCCGCGAGAAGATCCGTGAGTTCGCCGACGCGATCGGGGCGGCCGACGTGGTATATCGCGATCCGGCCGCGGCCCGTGCACTCGGCCACCCGGACGTGATCGCACCTCCGACGTTCCCAATCGTGCTCACCGCGGCGACGCTCGACCAGTTGATCGACGATCCCGGCCTCGGGCTCGACTTCGATCGCGTGGTGCACGGCGACCAACGGTTCTCCTACGTCCGACCTGTCTACGCCGGGGACGAATTGACCTGCGTCTGTACGGTCGCGGAGATCAGCGAGCGGGCCGGCGCCGGATTTCTGACCACGCGTACCGAGGTCCGGTGCGGCGAGGACCTCGTCGTCACGGCGACCGCGAGGCTCGTGGTACGGGCGGAGGCGACCGCGTGACCGAGTCGACCGCTGTGCTCGCCGCGCAGACATTCCGGGTGACACGTGCGGATCTAGTGCGCTACGCGGGCGCATCCGGCGATTTCAATCCGATCCACTGGAGTGACCGTGTGGCGACCGGCGTCGGCCTGCCGGGCGTCGTTGCCCACGGCATGTTGACCATGGCGCTGGCCGGGCGCGCCGTCACCGCTTGGGTGGGCGGCGACCCGTCCGCGATCGTCGAGTTCTCGGTGCGGTTCGCCCGCCCGGTGGTGGTTCCCGACGATGACGAGGGCGCTGAGCTGGTGGTCACCGGTACGGTGCGCAGCATCGACGACGAGGGTTGTGCGCAGGTCGATATCGCCGCGGTTTGCGATGGCGAGCGGGTGCTCGCCCAGGCACGCGCACGGGTACGGGCCGCTGCCCTGACGTGACCGGGACCGGCGTCGTTGCGCTGCCGGTCGGGCCTGCACGGGATCGCCGAGACGCGTTCGCGCGCGGTCGGCAATCCGGTCCGGCACCGGCGTTTCGGACGCTCGGGCGTGGTTGGGAATTCGGGGGCGCTACCCGTACACTGGTCCGCCGTGGGTCTGACCCCTCAGTGTGGCGTGCCCGTCGCAGTGCGCGGTACCGTCACCGAGGGGGTCTTCCCGCTTAGGGGTGTGGCTCAATTGGCAGAGCAGCGGTCTCCAAAACCGCAGGTTGCAGGTTCAAGTCCTGTCACCCCTGCGTCGGCCGAGCCGGCCGGCTGACACCGATGGTGGCCGCGCGTGCGGTCGGCAATCGGTGGGTCTAGCACATCGCTCGTGCGGTGCGTTGGTCCGCATGCCGTCTGCCGAGTCCGTGCGGAGCGGCATCGGATCGACTCCGGCACGGCGTGACAGCCCGGGCGCGGGCGGCGGCCCGGCGGGACAATGGCCTACCGGGCCGATACCGACAAGGCGCGACAACCACCCCCGTAATGATGGAAGAGGGCGAAGTGGCCGATAGCAAGCGACGCGGCGAGCGGGCCGTGGACGAGGACCTGGATGACCAGGAACTCGTCGACGCTGTCGACGACGACGACCTCGTCGACGATGACCTCGAAGACGACCTCGAAAACGACGAAGACGACGCCGAAGACGACGACGTCGAGGATGACGAGTTCGACGACGAGTTCGATGAGGATGACGAGGACGATGACGCCGCTTCGGCCCGGGGCCAGTCGAACGGAGCGGTCAAGCGCCGGAGCGCGGAGTCCCGTCGCGACGCGGTCGCGCCGCGGCGCGCCAAGGGTACGGTCAACGGCAAACGGGTCAAGGCGGACAGAGTGGTTAGTATCGGGGAAGCGAGTCCGAGCCTCGGTTCGCGGATCGCGCGGTTCTTCCGCGAGGTCGTTGCCGAGCTTCGGAAGGTCAACTGGCCGTCCCGCAAGGAGCTTTTGACGTACGCAAGCGTCGTGATCGTCTTTGTGGTGATCATGATGACCATCGTCGGACTGCTCGACTACGGGTTCGCGTGGGTGGTTGGACACGTGTTCGCCGGCTGACGCCGACCGATCACGCAGGACACGATCAAGTAGGAAAGGCCAGGGCGTGCCCGAGTACGAAGAGGTCTCCAACGAGGTAATGAGCGCCGACGCGCCGTCCTCGACAGACGAGACGCAGGGCGCCGATGCCACCACTGAGGTGACAACCGTCGCGACGCTGGACGGCGAGGAGGAACCTGACCCGGTCGCCGACCTGCGTGCCGCGCTGCGCTTCGCACCCGGCGACTGGTTCGTCGTGCACTCCTACGCCGGGTACGAGAACAAGGTCAAGACCAACCTCGAGACCCGCATCACGAGCCTCGACATGGAGGAATACATCTACCAGGTCGAGGTGCCGACGCGGGAAGAGGTCGAGGTCCGCAACGGCAAGCGCCAGCAGGTCCACAACAAGGTCTTCCCCGGCTACATCCTGGTCCGCATGGAACTGACGCCGGAGTCGTATTCGTGCGTGCGCAACACGCCGGGCGTCACTGGGTTCGTCGGAGCGACCGACCGCGCCGACCGGCCCGCCCCGCTGTCGCTCAACGAGGTGTTGAAGTGGCTCGCGCCGGCCGCCACGGTCGACGAGAAGAAGGCCCGCCCCGAGGTGAAGGTCCTCGACTACGAGGTCGGCGACTCCGTCACGGTCACCGACGGCGCGTTCGCATCGTTGCCGGCGACCATCAGTGAGATCAACGCCGACCAGCAGAAGCTCAAGGTGCTGGTGTCGATCTTCGGGCGGGAGACACCGGTCGAATTGAACTTCAACCAGGTCGCCAAGATCTGACAACCTCGCCGGAATGCCGCGGCGCCGACTGCGGTACCCTGAAACATCCGGCCTTGATCGCGCGAAGGCCGCGGTAATCGCGGCCCGCGACGGGCCGGTCCGGTGTGACTGCGACTTGGCAGCACGCACCGAAAGCCCTCGATTCCAGCCCAGGAAGAGACATGCCTCCGAAGAAGAAGCTCGTCAAGACCTTCACTCTGCAGTTGAAGGCGGGCTCCGCGACACCGGCGCCGCCGGTCGGGCCGGCGCTCGGCCAGCATGGCGTGAACATCATGGAGTTCTGCAAGCAGTACAACGCGGCGACCGAACAGCAGCGCGGCGACATCGTGCCGGCGCAGATCAGCGTCTACGAGGACCGGTCGTTCACGTTCGTGCTGAAGACGCCGCCAGCGGCGCAGCTGCTGATCAAGGCGTCCGGCGTCGCGAAGGGTTCCGGCACGCCGCACAAGGACAAGGTCGGCTCGGTGTCGCGTGCGCAATTGCGCGAAATCGCCGAGAAGAAGATGGCCGACCTTAACGCAAACGACCTCGACATGGCCGAGCGGATCATCGCCGGCACCGCCCGTTCCATGGGCATCACCGTCAAGGACTGACATCACCGTCCAGCACGGACGCAACCACCAAGCACCGACCGAAACGTGGGAGGGCGAGCGAGTCGCCCGACATCGACCACAGGAGAAATCGACATGCAGCACGGCAAGGGCTACCGCAAGGCGGCCGATCTCGTTGACAAGACCCGGCTTTATCCGCCGATCGAGGCGGTCAAGCTCGCGAAGGAAACCAGCCCGACGAAGTTCGATGCGACCGTCGAGGTCGCGATGCGACTCGGCGTCGACCCGCGCAAGGCGGACCAGATGGTCCGTGGCACGGTCAATCTGCCGCACGGCACCGGCAAGACAGTTCGCGTGATCGTCTTCGCGGCTGGCGAGAAAGCTGCTGAGGCCGAGTCAGCCGGCGCGGACGTTGTCGGCTCGGACGAACTGGTGGCACGAATCCAAGAGGGTTGGCTCGAGTTCGACGCGGCAATCGCCACGCCGGACCAGATGGCCAAGATCGGCCGTATCGCGCGGATCCTGGGCCCGCGCGGTCTGATGCCGAACCCGAAGACCGGAACGGTCACGATGGACGTCGCCAAGGCCGTCGCCGACATCAAGGGCGGCAAGATCACGTTCCGTGTCGACAAGCACTCGAACCTGCACCTGATCATCGGGAAGGCATCGTTCAGCGAGACCCAGTTGATCGAGAACTACGCGGCGGCACTCGATGAGATCTTGCGCGCGAAGCCGTCCGCGGCCAAGGGCAAGTACCTCAAGAAGGTGCACCTGTCGACGACGATGGGTCCAGGCATTCCGGTGGATCCGAACGTCACGCGCCACCTCGCGCAGACGCCTGAATAACTGCGAACGCTTCGGCCTCGTCGGCTTGACGTAGTGGGCGCCCGCGCATGTCGCGGGCGCCCATTCTGCTTTGTCGAGACAGCTCGCTCGAGACAGCGGTCCGCCGAGCACCGGGTCGTCGGTGGCGGTCGCGGTTCGACCCGAATTTGGTGGTACGACCGCGATCACGTAAAGTGGCTGCCGAAGTTCCACCCAGAGACCGCTGGTCACCAGCCGATTCCGGTCGGCAGGTCGAAGGCTCCGCTGGCAAGGCGGCGGCCCGCGCAGGGAGAACGGTTCGTGAGTCCGGCCCTTGGCCGTGTCCCGCCCCGTGCGCTCTGCGCCGGGGCGTTTCGTTTGCCCAGCGCCGCCCGGCCGGTTGCCCGTGGTCACTTTAGGAGCAACGAGAGGAGGGACATGGCGGACAAGATTCGGATCGACAAGGGTGCTGCCGTTGCCGAACTGACCGACAACTTCCGCAACTCGTCGGCGACTTTGCTGACCGAGTACCGCGGATTGACCGTCGCGCAGTTGCTCGAATTGCGTCGGTCGCTCGGCAAGACGACGTCGTACGCGGTCACGAAAAACACGCTGGCCAAGCGCGCGGCGGCCGAGGCGGGCATTGACGGTCTCGACGCATTGTTCACCGGTCCTACCGCGCTCGCCTTCGTCTCCGGCGACCCGGTTGAGGCCGCCAAGAGCCTGCGCGACTTCGCGAGGGCCAACCCGCTGCTCGTCATCAAGGGCGGCGTGTTCGAGGGCAAGGCGATCACGGCTTCGGAAGTCGCCAAGATCGCCGATCTGGAATCCCGCGAGGTGCTGCTGGCGAAGCTCGCCGGCGCGATGAAGGCAAACCTGAGCAAGGCCGCCGCCGTGTTCCAGGCACCGCTTTCCAAGGCCGCCCGTACGGTGGCCGCCCTGCAGGACAAGCGCGCAACGACCGACGGCGGTGCGAGTAGCGCCGCTTCTGACGACAACACAGAAAGCTGAAGGGAGCGGAGCCATCATGGCGAAGCTGAGCAGTGCAGAGCTTCTTGACGCGTTCAAGGAGATGACGCTGATCGAACTCTCAGAGTTCGTGAAGCAGTTCGAGGAGACGTTTGACGTCACCGCGGCCGCGCCGGTCGCGGCGGTGGCGGCGGTCGCCGGTGCCGGCGGCGGTGCCGCGGCCGCACCGGCCGAAGAGGAGAAGGACTCGTTCGACGTCATCCTCGACGCCGACGGTGGCAAGAAGATCCAGGTCATCAAGGTGGTACGCGAGCTGACCGGCCTGGGCCTCAAAGAGGCGAAGGACCTCGTCGAGGCGGCGCCGAAGGCTGTTCTGGAGAACGCCAACAAGGAGGCGGCCGACAAGGCGAAGGCGAAGCTCGAGGCGGAGGGCGCCAAGGTCACGCTCAAGTGACGTGGTGTTTGATCGCAAACGGCCGGCGCCCATCGGGGGGCCGGCCGTTTCGGTTGATACCGCGCCGATCGGCGGTCACCTGGCGGGGCGGTTTCGTCGGTCGAACCGGGCTCGATACGTCGGTCGCACGAGGCCTCGCCGCGGCCTCGACGCGCCGGCCGCATCGCCGGCTTTTGCGTCCTGACCAGGGCGATTCGTGTCACGCTGGGCTCACAACTCGCCACACCTGCCCTAAGGCCTTGACGAGGTGGGCATTGTCCGGGCACGCTGAACCCCAGCACCTCCGATGTCGGACGCGAACGGCCACCGCGCGCGACGCGGAACGCCCTTCCGAGGCCGCCGTACCCCGTTTAGGGGTAGGGCTCGACAGCGGTTAGCCTTTCGGCTACACTGCTAGTTTGCGCTGTCTCCCTGACCGTACCCGTCCTAAATGATCCCTGTTTGGGTAATTTGAGCCGGGTCGGTTGGGCTGCACGCGTTACGGCCGTTCTGCAACAAAGGTCCTCGGAAGGACGCATCTTGGCAGCTTCCCGCCCTGCGAAGACCAGTCGCACATCGAGTGCATTCGCTCCCCGCCGAGTCTCATTCGGCAGGATCACCGAACACCTTGAGGTTCCCAACCTTCTCGCCATCCAGACCGAGTCCTTCGACTGGCTGGTGGGCAATGAAGCGTGGGCGAACCGCTCGAGTGACGACCGGCATGCCCGATCGGGCCTCGCGGAGATCCTTGACGAAATCAGTCCCATTGAGGACTTCTCCGGCACTATGTCGCTGTCGTTTTCAGCGCCACGATTCGACGAGGTCAAGGCCTCGATCGAGGAGTGCAAGGAGAAGGACCTCACCTACTGCGCTCCGCTGTTCGTAACGGCGGAGTTCACCAACCACACGACCGGTGAGATCAAGAGCCAGACGGTGTTCATGGGTGACTTCCCCATGATGACGCCGAAGGGCACCTTCATCATCAACGGCACCGAGCGCGTCGTGGTCAGCCAGCTTGTTCGGTCGCCAGGCGTCTACTTCGCCAAGGAGCCGGACAAGACCTCCGACCGCGACCTGTCCAGCGTCAAGGTCATCCCGAGCCGCGGCGCCTGGCTCGAGTTCGACATCGACAAGCGTGAGACGGTCGGCGTGCGCATCGACCGCAAGCGCCGCCAAGCGGTCACTGTGCTGCTGAAGGCAATCGGTTGGACCGACGAGCGGATCCGCGAGCGGTTCGGCTGGTCCGAGCTCATGATGACCACGCTCGACAAGGACCACATCGCCGGCCAGGACGAGGCGCTCCTGGACATCTACCGCAAGCTCCGTCCGGGCGAGCCGCCGACCCGCGAGAACGCACAGAACCTGCTCGACAACCTGTTCTTCAACCCGAAGCGATATGACGTCGCGAAGGTCGGTCGCTACAAGTTCAACAAGAAGCTCGAGATCGACATCCCGATCACGACCGGCGTGTTGACCGAGGACGACGTCGTGGCAACCGTCGAATACCTCTGCCGCCTGCACGCGGGCGAGGAGGGGTATGAGCCCGACGACATCGACCACTTCGGCAACCGCCGTCTTCGTACCGTCGGCGAGCTGATCCAGAACCAGGTCCGCGTTGGTCTGTCCCGTATGGAGCGGGTGGTCCGCGAGCGCATGACCACACAGGACGTCGAGGCGATCACGCCGCAGACTCTGATCAACATCCGCCCCGTGGTGGCCGCGATCAAGGAGTTCTTCGGTACGTCGCAGCTGTCCCAGTTCATGGACCAGACAAACCCGCTCGCGGGCCTGACCCACCGCCGGCGCCTGTCCGCGCTCGGTCCGGGCGGCCTGTCCCGGGAGCGTGCCGGCTTCGAGGTCCGTGACGTACACCCGTCGCACTACGGCCGGATGTGCCCGATCGAGACGCCGGAGGGCCCGAACATCGGCCTGATCGGTGCGTTGTCGACGTTCGCGCGGGTCAACCCGTTCGGATTCATCGAGACGCCATACCGCAAGGTCACCGGCGGCAAGGTGAGCGACCAGATCGACTACCTGACCGCGGACGAGGAGGACCGGCACGTCATCGCTCAGGCGAACGCGCCGCTCAAGTCGGACGGCAGCTTCGCCGACGACCGTGTCCTGGTCCGCCGCAAGGGCGGCGAGGTCGACCACGTCACGCCGGAGAACGTGGACTACATGGATGTGTCGCCGCGCCAGATGGTGTCGGTGGCCACCGCCATGATCCCGTTCCTCGAGCACGACGACGCCAACCGCGCACTGATGGGCGCGAACATGCAGCGCCAGGCCGTACCGCTGGTCCGTGCCGAGTCGCCGCTAGTAGGCACCGGCATGGAATACCGCGCGGCGGTCGACGCGGGTGACGTGGTGGTCGCCGAGGTCGGCGGTGTCGTCGAGGATCTGTGCGCCGACTACGTGACTGTCATGCAGGACGACGGTCATCGGCGGACCTACCTGTTGCACAAGTTCCGCCGGTCCAACTCCGGCTCGTGCGTGAACCAGAAGCCGATCGTCTTCGAGGGCGATCGTGTCGAGGCCGGCCAAGTCATCGCGGACGGTCCCTGCACCGACGACGGCGAGATGGCGCTCGGGCGCAACCTGCTCGTGGCGTTCATGCCGTGGGAGGGCCACAACTACGAGGACGCCATCATCCTGTCGCAGCGTCTCGTGCAGCAGGACACCCTGACCTCGATCCACATCGAGGAGCACGAGGTCGACGCGCGCGACACCAAGCTCGGCCCGGAGGAGATCACCCGCGACATCCCGAACGTCAGCGACGAAATGCTCGCCGACCTCGATGAGCGGGGCATCATCCGGATCGGCGCCGAGGTGGTGCCGGGCGACATCCTGGTCGGCAAGGTCACGCCCAAGGGCGAGACGGAGCTGACGCCGGAAGAGCGACTGCTCCGCGCGATCTTCGGTGAGAAGGCTCGCGAGGTGCGCGACACGTCGCTCAAGGTTCCGCACGGCGAGAACGGCACGGTCATCGGTGTCCGGACGTTCTCCCGCGAGGACGGCGACGAGCTGTCGCCGGGCGTCAACGAGCTGGTCCGGGTGTATGTGGCGCAGAAGCGGAAGATTCAGGACGGGGACAAGCTCGCCGGGCGGCACGGCAACAAGGGCGTGATCTCGAAGATCCTGCCCGTCGAGGACATGCCGTTCCTGGAGGACGGCACGCCGGTCGACATCGTGCTGAACCCGTTGGGCGTACCAGGCCGCATGAACGTCGGTCAGGTGCTCGAGACACACCTCGGTTGGGTCGCGAAGACCGGTTGGTCGATCGACGGCGACAACGAGGCGTGGCAGAAGGCGCTCAAGCAGATCGGCGCGGGCGATTCCCGCCCGGACACGAAGATCGCGACGCCGGTGTTCGACGGTGCACGCGAGGCGGAGATCGCCGGTTTGCTCTCGTCCACGCTGCGGACCCGCGACGGTCAGCAGCTGGTCGGCGCGGACGGCAAGGCGAAGCTGTTCGACGGCCGGTCCGGCGAGCAACTGCCGGATGCGATCGCGGTCGGCTACATCTACATCCTGAAGCTGAACCACCTGGTCGACGACAAGATCCACGCGCGGTCGACCGGGCCGTACTCGATGATCACGCAGCAGCCGCTGGGTGGTAAGGCGCAGTTCGGTGGGCAGCGTTTCGGCGAGATGGAGTGCTGGGCGATGCAGGCGTACGGCGCCGCATATGCCCTGCAGGAGCTGCTCACGATCAAGTCGGACGACGTGCTCGGCCGGGTCAAGGTCTACGAGGCCATCGTCAAGGGCGAGAACATTCCGGAGCCTGGCATTCCCGAGTCGTTCAAGGTGCTGCTCAAGGAGCTGCAGTCGCTGTGCCTCAACGTTGAGGTGCTCTCCAGCGACGGCGTGGCCCTCGAGATGCGCGAGACGGACGACGAAGTGTTCCGGGCCGCGGAAGAACTTGGCATCGACCTGTCGCGGCGGCCGAACGAAGGCGTTAGCAGCGTCGACGAGATCTAGGTAGTCGGTGGTGATTTCTGGGGCTGCTTGCCCACTCCGGGCGGTCAAGCTTGATCCCTACGTGGTCAAGCAGCCCCAGAAATCCTGAGATCCTCGCCGTTCGCGGTGAGGGGTAAGGCTTTCGGAGTCACGTGACACCGAGAACGGTTGCGTGCCAACGAGGTTGAGTGACACAGAAATATTGAGCAATAACGACACGAGGGACAACCAAGTGCTCGACGTGAACTTCTTCGACGAACTGCGCATCGGCCTGGCGACCGCGGACGACATCCGTCATTGGTCGCACGGCGAGGTGAAGAAGCCCGAGACCATAAACTACCGCACTCTCAAGCCGGAGAAGGACGGACTCTTCTGCGAGAAGATCTTCGGTCCGACCCGCGACTGGGAGTGCTACTGCGGGAAGTACAAGCGCGTCCGGTTCAAGGGCATCATCTGCGAGCGCTGCGGCGTCGAGGTGACCCGTGCCAAGGTGCGCCGCGAGCGGATGGGCCACATCGAGCTCGCCGCGCCAGTGACGCACATCTGGTATTTCAAGGGCGTCCCGAGCCGGCTCGGCTATCTGCTCGACCTTGCCCCTAAGGACCTCGAGAAGATCATCTACTTCGCGTCGTACGTCGTGACGAGCGTCGACGGCGAGGCACGCCACCGCGACATCTCGACACTCGAGTCCGAGATCGGGGCCGAGAAGCGCCACGCAGAAAGCGCGCGTGACAACGAGATCGAGAAGCGTGCCGCGAAGCTCGAGGCTGACCTCGCAGAGCTCGAGGCGGAGGGCGCGAAGGCGGACGTACGCCGGAAGGTCAAGGAGTCCGGCGAGCGCGAGATGCGCCAGATCCGCGACCGCGCTCAGCGCGAGATCGACCGTCTCGACGAGGTGCTCGACACGTTCCGCAAGTTGGAGCCGAAGCAGCTGGTCACCGACGAGCTGCTCTACCGCGAGCTGCGCGACCGCTTCGGCGAATACTTCACCGGCGGCATGGGCGCCGAGTCGATCAAGGCGCTCATCGAGAACATGGACCTCGACGCCGAGGCCGACGAACTGCGCGAGACGATCCGTTCCGGCAAGGGCCAGCGGAAGATCCGCGCGCTGAAGCGCCTCAAGGTCGTGGCCGCGTTCCTCAACACGACGAACTCACCGCTGGGCATGGTGCTCGACTGCGTACCCGTGATCCCGCCGGACCTGCGTCCGATGGTGCAGCTCGATGGTGGCCGCTTCGCGACCTCGGACCTCAACGACCTGTACCGCCGCGTGATCAACCGCAACAACCGCCTCAAGCGACTGATCGACCTCGGCGCGCCCGAGATCATCGTGAACAACGAGAAGCGGATGCTGCAGGAGGCGGTCGACGCGCTGTTCGACAACGGGCGTCGTGGACGTCCGGTGACCGGCCCGGGCAACCGGCCGCTCAAGTCGCTTTCCGACATGCTCAAGGGCAAGCAGGGCCGGTTCCGCCAGAACCTGCTTGGCAAGCGCGTCGACTACTCCGGCCGATCGGTCATCGTCGTCGGCCCGCGCCTGAAGCTGCACCAGTGCGGCCTGCCGAAGCAGATGGCACTGGAGCTGTTCAAGCCGTTCGTGATGAAGCGTCTGGTTGACCTGAACCACGCGCAGAACATCAAGTCGGCCAAGCGCATGGTCGAGCGTCAGCGCCCGGTCGTGTGGGACGTGCTCGAAGAGGTCATCGGCGAGCACCCGGTGCTGCTCAACCGGGCACCGACCCTGCACCGACTCGGCATCCAGGCGTTCGAGCCGCAGCTGGTCGAGGGCAAGGCGATCCAGATCCACCCGTTGGTCTGCACCGCCTTCAACGCCGACTTCGACGGCGACCAGATGGCGGTGCACGTGCCGCTGTCGGCCGAGGCGCAGGCCGAGGCGCGCATCCTCATGCTGTCGTCCAACAACATCCTCAAGCCGGCCGATGGCAAGCCGGTGACGATGCCGACGCAGGACATGGTGATCGGTCTATACCACCTCACGCACCTGCGTGACGGTGCGATGGGCGCCGGCCGCGTGTTCAGCTCGGACGCCGAGGCGTGGATGGCGTACGACAACCGCGAGTTGCACCTGCAGGCACCGGTACGGATCCGGCTGCGCGAGGTCAGCGCCGTAGACAACGGCAACGGTGGCGCCGCGTGGACGCCGCCGGAGGACTGGTCACCCGGTGGGCCGGCGTTGATCGAAACCACGCTCGGCCGCGTGCTGTTCAACGAGACGCTGCCCAAGGGCTATCGCTTCGTGAACTACGAGATCCGCAAGGGTCAGCTGTCGGCGATCGTGAACGATCTCGCCGAGCGGTTCCCCAAGGACGCGCTCGCTGCGACGCTGGATGCCTTGAAGGAGGCCGGTTTCCACTGGGCCACCTGGTCCGGCGTGACGATCGGCATGGCCGACATCGTCCAGCCGCCGAACAAGCGCGAGATCCTCGAGCGTCACGAGCGCGAGGCGGAGCGCATCGACAAGCAGTTCCAGCGTGGTCTCATGACCGCCGAGGAGCGGCGTGGCGAGCTGATCGAGATCTGGACGAAGGCGACCAGCGAGGTGGCCAAGGACATGGAGACGGCGCTGCCGCAGGCGAACCCGCTGTGGCAGATGATCTTCTCCGGTGCGCGCGGCAACATGCTCCAGCTTCGCCAGATCGCCGCGATCCGTGGCCTGGTTGCCAACCCGAAGGGCGAGATCATCCCGCGGCCGATCAAGGCCAGCTACCGGGAGGGTCTGTCGGTGCTGGAGTACTTCATCTCCACGCACGGTGCCCGCAAGGGTCTGGCCGACACGGCGCTGCGGACCGCGGACTCGGGCTACCTGACCCGACGTCTGGTGGACGTGTCGCAGGACGTCATCATCCGCGAGGAGGACTGCGGCACCGACCGCGGCATCTCGATGGCGGTGGGTCAGCGGATCGACGGCCGCCTGGTGGTGCACGAGCACGCCGAGACCGGCGCACACGCGCGTACCCTCGCCGACGACATCGTGGACGACAAGGGCAACCTCGTCGTGCCGCGGGGCGCCGACCTGAACTCGATCATGATCGACCAGATCGTGGCGGCCGGGATCGAGACCGTACGGGTGCGCAGCGTGTTGACCTGCGAGTCGAAGCTGGGCGTGTGCGGTGCCTGCTACGGCCGCTCGTTGCCGACCGGCAAGACGGTGGACATCGGCGAGGCGGTGGGCATCATCGCCGCTCAGTCCATCGGCGAGCCGGGCACGCAGCTGACGATGCGTACGTTCCACGCCGGCGGTGTCGCGGGTGACGACATCACCCAAGGCCTGCCGCGTGTCCAGGAGATCTTCGAGGCGCGCGTGCCCAAGGGCAAGGCGCCGATCGCGGAGGCTCCGGGACGCGTACGGATCGAGGACGGCGACCGGTCCCGCAAGATCGTGATCGTGCCGGACGACGGCAGCGAGGAGATCGTGCACGACAAGATCTCCAAGCGCGTTCGCCTGCGCGTGACCGACGGCGGACACGTCGAGGTTGGCGAGAAGATCACCGAGGGCACCATCGACCCACACGAGTTGCTGCGCATCATGGGACCGCGCGCCGTTCAGGTGCACCTGACCCAGGAAGTGCAGGAGGTCTATCGGTCGCAGGGCGTGATGATCCACGACAAGCACATCGAGATCATCATTCGGCAGATGCTCAAGCGCGTCACGGTCATCGACTCTGGCTCGACCGAGTTCCTGCCCGGCGTGCTGGTCGACCGTGCACAGTTCGAGGCGGAGAACCGCCGGCTGGTCGCCGAGGGCGGCGAGCCAGCGGCCGGACGTCCCGTGCTGATGGGCATCACGAAGGCGTCGCTTGCGACGGACTCGTGGTTGTCCGCCGCCTCCTTCCAGGAGACGACCCGGGTGCTCACCGACGCCGCGATCAACGCACGCAGCGACTCGCTGATCGGCCTGAAGGAGAACGTGATCATCGGCAAGCTCATCCCGGCCGGTACGGGCATCAGCAAGTACCGCAACATCCGGGTCGAGCCGACCGAGGACGCGAAGGCCAAGGTCTACTCGATGACCGGGTACACCGAGACCGACTACGGCTTCGGGCCGGCGGGTGGACAGGCGGTCCCGCTCGACGACTACGACTTCGGTTCGTACCGCTAGGTCGATCCGGGTCGGAGCCTCTCGACCGGTGGCGGCGCACCAGCGCAAGCTGGGCGCCGCCACCGGCGTTTCGTGCCTCGCCAAGCGGCGGGCAGCACGGGTATGGCATGTTGGGTGACACGACGATCGCGATCGGAGGTGCCGATGACCAACATGACCACCGCGGTGCGGCATCCGCTCGACCCGGACGTGACCCGATCGACCAAGGCGATCATCGTCTTGGCGCTCGGCGTCGTCGCCGTGGTCACCGGTGGCTTGGTCGGCGGCGTCATCCCGGCCACCGTGGCGCTGATCGTTGCGCGCTCGGCGCGGGCTGATCTCATCGCGGCACGCGGCTACCTGACCGGCGCGAAGATGATGCGCATCGGTGTCCTGCTGTCGTGGATTGGCATCGTGCTTGCGATCACCGCGATCGTGGTCGCCGGCATCCTCGGGATCCTGCACCTGGCCGCCCAAGCCGGGGCGCCACAACACTTCGCGCCCGGCACGGATTGAGCGACTGCGGATGAGTGAACCCACGCAACCATGGCCGGACACGCCGCCGGCGACTCCGCCACCGGCTCCGCCCCCGATGACGCCGGCTCCGGCGGCTCCGGCCCCGATGACGCCGGCCCCGCCCGCGTACGCCGCGCCGTCGGGTTCGCCACCGCCGCCCGCACCGCCGTACCCACCGCGCTACCCCGTCGCGCCGACGCCTCCGCCGGGACGCCACCCAACGATAGGACGGGTGCAACCGGTCGGCGGTACGCCATTTGGGATCGGGTACGTGAAGGTGCCGGCGGTGACCTCTGGACTTGCAACCGGCGCGCTGATCGCCGGCATCGCCTCGATCCTCGTCGCACTCGGCATGGTGTGTCTGGGCCTGGCCGGGGCCTCGGCCGGGTGGGGTGCGCTGGTCGCGGGCGCGTTCGCGATCCTCTCGCTGTTGCTCGGTGTCGCGGGCGCCGGCTTCGGACGGTCGGCCTTGCGGATGATTCGTCGCTCGGCGGGCACTGTGGACGGTTCCGGCATGGCCACCGCGGGAATGGTGTGCGGGTGGATCGGCGTTGTCATCAGCGTGCTCGGGTTCCTCGGTTCGCTGTTGGCAACGATCAGCGCCTAACCGACGGTTGTCCGCCTCGACCAGGGTCTTGGCCCCGGTGGTTGTTTGTCTCGATCGGTGCCACAGCCGCGCGGCCACGATCAACGGCTGAAGGCTCGTCTGGGCCGTCCGGCGGAGCCGTTAATTGATCGGGTCGCAGCGGACAACCGTGTAAACTTGGCGCGGGACGTACCCAACGGGCGAATTGCCTATCCGGGCAGTTCAGCCCACAGGTCAGGTCAGCAATGCCCTAGCCGAACAGATGCCCTTCGGTCAGCGGACACGTGAGATCGGGCACGACGACTGGTCGCGACGCAACCGGTCGTTTTGACCTGTGCGGTGCCGGTGGGTACTCTTGTTCATCGTGCCCGGGCTAGCCCGGGCCATCGCGCGCGCGCGAAATCGTCTGGTTCCCCGCGAACCGACAGGCGCCGCGGACGATGTCCCTTCCGGCGTTGTGAGAGCAGGGCCGGAGCGTGCTCACCCGACACGCCCGACCGCGGGGGGTCGGAGGCCGGGACGACCTACATAACCACAGACGCTTTGCACCATGGCGGCCCGCCGGTTAGCCGGTGGCCACCGAAGACCCGATCTCGCTGCGCGCGCAGTGGATCGGCCGCCGATAGGGAGACAGAGGCCCAGTGCCCACAATTCAGCAGCTGGTCCGCAAGGGCCGGAAGGCCAAGAGCGGCAAGACGAAGACGCCCGCGCTCAAGGGCAGCCCCCAGCGCCGCGGCGTGTGTACGCGCGTCTACACGACCACCCCAAAGAAGCCGAACTCGGCACTGCGCAAGGTCGCTCGCGTAAAGCTGACTAGCCAGATCGAGGTCACCGCGTACATCCCGGGTGTCGGGCACAACCTGCAGGAGCACTCGATCGTGCTGGTTCGCGGCGGCCGTGTGAAGGATCTCCCGGGCGTTCGTTACAAGATCATCCGCGGCTCGTTGGACACGCAGGGCGTTCGCAACCGCAAGCAGGCCCGCAGCCGCTACGGCGCGAAGAGGGAGAAGAGCTGACATGCCGCGTAAGGGCCCCGCGCCGCGCCGACCGCTGATCGCCGACCCGGTCTATAACTCGCCGTTGGTCACCCAGCTGATCAACAAGATCTTGACGGAGGGCAAGCGCTCTCTCGCCGAGCGGATCGTCTACGGCGCAATGGAAGGCTGCCGGGAAAAGACCGGTACCGATCCGGTCGTGACGCTCAAGCGAGCGATGGACAACGTGAAGCCGACGCTCGAGGTCCGCAGCCGCCGCGTTGGTGGCGCGACCTATCAGGTGCCGGTGGAGGTGCGGGCGTCCCGCCAGGTGACGCTCGGGCTGCGGTGGATTGTTCAGTATTCCAAGGCCCGCCGTGAGAAGACCATGGTCGAGCGGCTCCAGAACGAGCTGCTCGACGCGAGCAACGGCCTCGGCGCCGCGGTGAAGCGGCGTGAGGACACGCACAAGATGGCCGAGTCGAACAAGGCGTTCGCGCACTACAGATGGTAGG
>DASTMZ010000006.1:0-2246 GCA_035713725.1 Micromonosporaceae bacterium | reverse complement strand
CGTGTTAGGCTAGACACAGCGAAAGGGGCTTCGAACCTATGGTTTTCAGTGTCGGCGAGACCGTTGTTTACCCCCACCACGGGGCCGCACTCATCGAGGCGATCGAAACCCGGGTCATCAAGGGCGAGGAAAAGCAATACCTTGTTCTGCGCGTGGCTCAGGGCGACCTTACGGTGCGTGTTCCTGCTGAGAACGCCGAGATCGTCGGTGTCCGCGACGTCGTCAACGAAGAGGGCCTGAGCAAGGTCTTCGACGTGCTGCGCGCCCCGCACACCGAGGAGCCGACCAACTGGTCGAGGCGCTACAAGGCAAACCTGGAGAAGCTCGCTTCGGGCAACCCCCTCAAGGTCGCCGAGGTCGTTCGTGACCTGTGGCGTCGAGAGCGCGAGCGTGGCCTGTCCGCTGGCGAGAAGCGCATGCTGGCCAAGGCGCGCGACATTCTCGTCGGCGAGGTAGCGCTCGCCGAGAAGAGCACCAAGGACGAGGCCGAAGTGCTCCTCGACAAGGTTCTGACCGAGGCGTAGCCACCCGCCGAGGTCGGGATCGTTGCATCGATGAGCTAACGGCGATGGGGATCGCGACGTGACCGCGTACAGAGATGCGCGCGGTGACGTCGCGATCCTCGTTCCTGCCGCCGGACTCGGTGTCCGCATGGGCGGCGGAACACCTAAGGCATTGCGTACGCTCCGCGACGAGCCGCTGCTCGTACACGCGATCCGCAACGTGACCGCGGCGCCGTCGGTCGGAATCGTCGTCATCGCAGCCCCGCCGGACGATGTCGAGCGGGTCCGGGCGATGGTCACACCGTCGCCGGTGCGAACACTCGTGGTTCCGGGCGGCGCAACTCGCCAGGCATCGGTAGCGGCCGCGCTCAGTGCAGTACCAGCGGAATTTGATCTTGTGCTCGTGCACGACGCGGCGCGCGCCCTCGCGCCACCCGCATTGGTCGAGGCCGTCGCCGCGCGATTGCGCGAGGGAGCCGAGGCTGTGGTGCCCGCCATGCCGGTGGCCGACACCGTGAAACGCGTCGGGGACCAGGACGAAGTCGTCGCGACCGTCGACCGGTCGGTGCTGCGCGCAATCCAGACGCCGCAAGGCTTCCGCCGTGCGACGCTCGCCGCCGCGCACGCCGGCGCCGTCGATGACCACAGTGACGACGCGGGTCTGGCCGAGCATTTGGGGGTACGGGTGGATACGGTGCCGGGCGACGACCTCGCTTTCAAGATCACGCGACCGTTCGACCTCGTGATCGCCGAGGCACTGCTCGCTTCCGCTGCGATCACCGAGCGTTCTCGTAGCATTGACTCGACTGAGGACGCCACGACCGGAGAGGGGTGACCGTGACGACCGAGATGATCCCGCCCATCTGGATGCACGAGCTGGTCACCGCCGACGACTACGACTCGTGGTCTGAGGAGCGGTCCCGCGGTGTCGAGATCATGGACGGGATGGTCGTGATGAGCCCGAGCCCTTCTGCCCGACACAACTGGGTCGGAACCTCGCTTGCGGTCTCGTTGGCCGCGGCCGGACGTCCGCAATGGCGTGCCGGAACCGTTTTCGACGTTCGGCTGCGGGACGTCCCGTTGCTGAACCGTCGCCCCGACGTCATCGTCTATCGAGCCGAGGCCATCGACATGGAGCCGAAGCGGCCGGAGCACGTGCTGTTGTTTGCGGAGGTTGTTTCGCCCGGTTCGGAGACGATGGATCGCAAGACGAAGCCCGCTGAGTACGCAGAGGCCGGCATCGAGTATTACTGGCGCGTCGAGCAGGTTGGTTCGGGTGTGCCGGTGGTGCACACGTACGTGCTCGATCCTGCCGCGCAGGTGTACCGACCGACCGAGGTCTTCACCGGCATCGTCAAGGCGATCGCGCCGTTCACCGTGGAGATCGACCTGCGCGATGTCGCCGGTTGAGCGTGCGGTGACGACACCTCGGGTCGGCATCGGTACGGACGTGCACGCGTACGGCGCCGAACGCGGCTGCCATCTCGCCGGACTCGAGTGGCCCGAGTCGCCACGACTCGCCGGTCATTCCGATGGGGACGTCGCCGCGCACGCGGCCTGCGATGCGCTGTTCTCTGCGGCCGGCCTCGGCGACTTGGGTTCTAACTACGGTGTCGCGGAACCGGAGTGGGCCGGCGCGTCCGGAGTCGCCATGCTGAGCGAGACTGCCCGTCGGGTGCGCGCCGCCGGGTACGAGATCGGCAACGTCTCGATCCAGGTGATCGGCAACGAGCCGAAGATCGG
>DASTMZ010000005.1:0-34719 GCA_035713725.1 Micromonosporaceae bacterium | reverse complement strand
CGACCGGCGGACCTCATACCGCCGTTCCGCGTCAGCAGGCCACGGACGGTCGACGTCACGCCGACTCCACGATCGACCGTGCCAATCGGCGTACCCATGCGAGCCCACCGACCTGACACGCGATCGCGCCGCAGGCACATGTAGCGCCGATCGGCGTGTGCAAAAGGACGTGAACCGGATCGGCACCGACGCCCTGACCGAGTGCGATCCCGGCGACCGGCAACACGGCCAGCAGCCACGCTGTGGCCTCCGCGCCAGCGGCCTGCGTCACCGCGGACGCGCGTGCTTGCGCCAACGCGCGGCCGTCGCGCTCCAATCGCTCGAGAAGGTCCGCAAGCGGCGCTCCGGTCTCCTCGGCGACGTGCACCGCCGCCGACACCCGGCCGCGCAGCACGTCTCCCTCGTCTGGACGCGGCACCCGCGCGCTCGGACGGCCTCGCCAGCCGGAGTCGCCGAGCGCGGTGATCGGGTCCGCTCCGGCACGCAGATCCGCGGCGGCCGCCGCGATGTTCGCCAACGCCACGCGGAACGCGACAGCGTCCGCCGCGTCCCGACGGCGTGACGCGAACACGACCGCACCGGTCAATGCGTACGCCGCAGCGACGACCGCCGCGACCGGACCGGCGACGAGTCCCGCGAAGCTCGCCGAAACCGTTGCCAGGATCAGGGCGGCGACTCGCGGCCGTCGGATCGCGGCATCCCGGAGCGCCGTGACCGCACGATTGCCGGCGGGCGTCGACGGTTGGCCCACGGCACCGCTATGCGGCCGCTCCATAGCGCGAAGCCGTCGGCGCCGAACGCGCCGCCAGCGGGATATGAACATCAGCGACCTGCCAACAAACCCGTCGGTGGGCGTACGCCCCGCCGGCTCAGCAGATCGGCGAGCGCCACCGCACCGGGCCGTACGCCGCCGAGCCGATGCCACGCGGACACCGCCTCGATCGCACGATCGACCGGACTCGGCCGCAGCACCACGATTTCGTCTAGCACCCGACCAGAGGGCACGCGTCGCATGTGTACGGCGACGTGCAAACCGGCCGCGATCTGTGCTCGTACGGCGGCTGGCGGCACTCGCCCGAGCAAGCCGAGCGCCTCCAGTCGAGCAGGCACATCGCCCGCGGTGTTTGCGTGCAGCGTGCCCGCCCCGCCCTCGTGGCCGGTGTTCAGCGCGCCCAACAGGTCCAGCACCTCGGCGCCACGACACTCGCCGATGACGAGCCGATCCGGTCGCATGCGCAGCGCGTTGCGCAGCAGTTCGCGAAGCCCGACCGAACCGACGCCCTCCACATTCGCGGTGCGCGCCTGGAGTGCGACCACGTGTGGGTGGCGTGGCCGTAGCTCGGCCGCCTCCTCCACGATGACGATGCGCTCGTGGCGCGGCACCTCGCTCAACATGCTCGCGAGCACCGTCGTCTTGCCGGTGCCGGTGCCGCCGGAGACGAGATACGACAACCGGGCGGCGACGATGCCGGCCAGCAGTTCCGCGCCCACATCGGGCACCGAGCCGAGCCTTCGGAGGTCGTCGAGTGAGAATGCCTGCCGTCGGAACGTGCGCAGCGACAAGTACGGCCCGTCGGTAGCGATCGGTGGCAACACGGCGTGCAGCCGAGTGCCGTCCGGGAGGCAGGCGTCCACGCACGGATTGCCCTCGTCGAGTCGCCTGCCGCAACCCGCGACGAGCCGCTGAGCCAGCCGCCGCACTTGTTGCGGCGAGGTGAACGTCACGTCCGCGCGGGCGAGACCGTCGCCCCGGTCGGTCCACACCTCGACGCCGTTGACGAGGACATCTGTCACCGCTGGATCGACCAACAGCGGGGTCAACGGTCCGGCACCCGGCAACTCGTCGACCGGCCTGGCGGCAAGGCGTGTGGCGACCGCTGAGGGAATCGTTGCGGCCGTCGCGGCGACCGGGCGCGCCGGCACGCCGTTGCCGACCATCCGGTAAGCGTTTGTCGCCGATGCCATCGCTCCGGTGTGCGCGAGACCGTTGCGGGCCCGTGCGTCGTCGATCGGCGTCGGTCCACCGGCGCTCGCGATATTTCGTCGGCCCGGGTGTGGGGCGACCGGCGGGCGCGGCCCGAGCTCGTTGACGGGCGCGGCGCGACTCGTACGGGCAGGTGTCGTGCGACTCGCACGGCCACGATCTGGCGGGACTGCCATCGATGTGGTCACGATCGGCTCCGTTGGGTCCGTCTCGAGATCTTCAGGCGGCCACATCAGGCCGCTCCTTCGATCGGCAGAACAACGTCGAGGAGCCGCTCACACAGCGCCGCAAGGGGACCGTGTCCGGCCGCGGCCGGCGGCTCGCCGCGCTCCAGGGCACTTCGCACTCGCGGGTCGCTGCGAATGGTTCCCGCGTAGGGCAACCCGAGTGCCGCAACCACGTCCTTCACGGCGAGCCCACCGGCGGCGGGCGCACGCACGACCACGGACAACGCGGCGCAATGTGGCCCGACCGTCGCCGCGACCCGACCTGCCGCGGCACAGGCGCGCAACTCCGCTGGTACGACGAGGTAGACCTGATCTGCGCCGCGTAACGCGAGAGTGGACGAGTCGTCGACGCGACGCGGCAGGTCTACCACCGTCAGGTCACGTCCCCGTCGTCCGGCGTCGAGCGCAGCGAGCATCGCCTCTGGTGGCACGGTGGTCGGTTCGCCGCGATCCCAGGACAACACGACCAATTCGGATCGACCGGGTAGCGCGTCGACCAGAGCCGGCGCCGGCACGCGTCCGCTTGCCTGCGACAGCGCCGGCCAGCGGAGGCCGTCCAGAGACTCCCAGCCGAGGACGAGATCCACGCCGCCGCCCAACGGATCGCCGTCGATGAGCATGGTCCGCAACCCACGGCGAGCGGCGGTGACGGCGAGCGCACCGGCAAGCACCGACGCACCCGCGCCGCCCCGACCGCCGACGACCGCCACCACTCGACCGGGCGCCACGCCAGATGTCATCGCGGCGATCTGGTCACTAAGCCAAGCTTCGGCCGCCGGTAGCACGGCGACGTGATCCGCACCCAGCCAGTGCGCGATGCGCCACGCGTCGGCATCCTCCCCGCTTGCGGCACGCCCACCAGACGCTGACGCGCCGTGCGATCCGACCACCGGCTCCCAACCGGGCGGCGCGATATCCGACGACGAATGGTGGGGCGACGCCATCCACGCCGGCGCCTGCTCGCCGCACGGCAGGTCGGGCACCCCCCACGGCACGTCGTCCACTCCGTCCGACGCCGTGCCCGACCCGGAGCGCATCACGAGAACAACGCCTGACCGTCGGGGCAGCCCGGCGCGCGCGCAGGGCTCCGCCATGTCCGCGCCGATGAACACGCGAGCGGCCTGCGCATACCACGGACGGGCGTCGGCCGGGTCCGGCGCCACATCCGGGGTCACGCCCGCCTGGGCAGCGAGGCGCAGCAGGTCATCTAGCAGCTCAGCGTCGGCTGTGACGAATAGCGGATGCGGCCGAGGCCGCCCCGACGGGGTCAACGGAGCCGCCGGACGGCCGAGCGTGTCCGGCGGCTCCCCGTCACCGGCGAGGCGCGCGGCCGCACCGGTGACCGGCCGTCGTGTGCGGGCCATCGGGCGCTCCCTTCGCTCGGGTGACCGGACCACGGTGGCGCACACGATTCGTTCTCGGCGCGAGCGATCATGGAATCCGTGGATGGCGAGGGTGCATGTGCACATCGCTCGCCGGATCGGGCCAGCTCGGTCGGCCGACGGCGTACCCACAAAAACCGCGCGTATCGTGACGGCCGTGTCGCCCCTGACCACGACGGAGGTCTTCACGGCGTGGTCACTCGACCTGCCGGTCGCGATCGCGGTCACCGTTCTTGGCGTCGGCTACGCAGCGGGCGTGCGGTGCGTGACACGTCGCGGCCTTCGATGGCCCGCCGCTCGCACCGTGTTCTTCCTGGTGGCCGGGCTGGGCTCGTGGGTCACGTGCACGATGTCGTTCCTCGGCACCTACGACACGTTGCTGTTCTGGCCACGCGCCATGCAGACCGTGCTGCTGCTGATGGTCACGCCGCTCTTCCTGGCCCTCGGCATGCCGATCACGCTGCTCTTGCGTGCGCTCCCCCGGCGCGCGAGCGAGCGCCTCGCCCGGATCGGGCGCAGCAGGTTCGCCAAGCTCGTCACGTTCCCCGCGGTCGTCTCGGCGCTGTTATTGGGCACACCGTTCGTGCTGTTCTTCACGCCGGTCTTTGACGCCGTGTTGCGCGGCGGACCGGTCGACACGCTCGTCACGTTCTGGCTAGTCGGAGTCGGCTGGATCTACTACTGGACGCGTCTGCAGGTCGATCCAGTGCCGCACGTCTATCCGGTGCTGGTGTCGATGTGGATCACGTTCGCCGAAGTGATCTTCGACGGTGGGCTCGGCCTGCTGCTGATGCTCGGCCACACCATCGTGGGGCTCGATCATTACCAAGTGGTCCGCGACTGGGGACCGAGCCCATCGGCGGATCAGCAAATCGGCGGCGCAGCGTTCTGGATCCTCGGCGACCTGTCCGGCCTCCCGTTCCTCGCCGCGTTGTTCCGCAAGTGGATCCACGACGACGAGCAGCAGACCGCCGAGGTCGACCGCGAGCTCGACGAGCAGGAGGCCGCGGCGCGCGTCTCGGTAGTCGCGTCGACAGACGCCACGGGTACGCCGCGGGTTGAGCCGGATGACGGCATGCAACGGCCATGGTGGGAGACCGATCCGTCGCGCTTACGCCGGTGATCCGTAAGCCGATGAGCGGACAAGACTGCCAGTTGGTGTCAGGTTCTCACCGGATCTCTGCTGGCACCGTGCTATGCGCCACGTGCTATGCGCCACGTGTCGTGGTGTAGAGCCATTTGTGCCAGGGATCGGCGTTGGGATCCGCGCCAGACCGGTACATCGCCGCCATCATCGGGCGGTTGTTCACATCCACAAGGGACAGCACCGCGACAAACCCACGTGCCCGGGCGGCTCGGTAGGCGGCGAGGAGGAGCTCATCCACGTAGCGGTGACCACGCTGCTCCGGTAGGACACCAAATGAGGACGACCGTACCGACCCCCGGATCACCTAGCCGTTCCCCGAGACCCACGAACCCGACCGGGACACCGGCCGTCGTCTCGGCGTACAGCCACGACTCGGTGTCCGCCGCACAAGCGTGGTGGTCAAGGAATCGCGTGACCCACTGCTCGGGCGAATGCCTACCGAACACAAGGGCGTCGCTCCGGTCCAGTGTGTGGGCCAGGCACGGCGCGATCACGGGCACGAACGCGCCTCGCCCGATCTGCGACATCGGCGCTAGCCGCAGACCAGCGGGCTCGGGCAGCGTTTGGCCGGTGTCGACCCACCGGAAGCTCTCTTTCTCCTGGAACAACCGGAGGCCGCTCGCCTCGGCAATGCCGCGAACGTCGGCGTGGTCTGGACTCACCGCTGCGTTGACTGGCAGGTAGACCGCTTCACCTAGCGGAGCCGAGTTCACGGCGGCCGTTACTACCTGTCGAGCGGCGTCCAGACCGCCTGCTGCCCAGTTCAGGCGCGCCACCGCGTACTCTGCGGGCTCACGCTCGAAGATCTCCGCGCGACCCAACACCACCGACGCTTGTGCCACGCCGTCGTGCTCAACCACAAACCGGGCGATCGGTTGCAACGTCGAACCCGGCCGGACCTCCGACGGATCGAGCGCGACCCGACGAACCCTACTCACCGGACAACCACCGATCCCCTCACGCGCCGACCAGGATCATCCAACACCTGCGCGGTGCGTACGGCTGCCCGGCCCGAAGCCAAAGACTCCCTCAGCGGCATGGCAGCGCGCTGCGCTGCGCCAGTCTGCGCCGACACGGGGTGAGGCGAGCCTCTATGTCAACGGGCAGGATCGTGGCCGATCGGGCATCCGCCCTGGTGGCGAACCTGTGCCGGAGATGGGACGACCCCCGCCGGGGGGGTGGCGGGGGTCGTCGGGGCTCGGCTCCGGGGGGGTGAGCCGAACCGCCCAGCGGCCATGCGGGGGGCGCAACAACCGCCGAGAGTCCATGCACTCGCATCGCTCAGATGTGACTGAACCATCTGGGATGTGACGGACGGCACCCTGTGTCGTCATCGTTAGCATGCACGATTTCTCCCTACACGTCGAGGCCCGAACGCGTTCAACACACCGATTTGGCGTCCATCTGCGTCAATATTTTCGCTGGCTCCGGCACCGGAGCAACACAGCGCGATCACCGCTGACACCCAGCGCGACGGTAAACCCGGCGGTCGCCCGATTAGACTTTCCGGCCGTGACATCCGCTGCGGCGTTCTTCGACCTTGACAAGACCGTCATCGCGAAGTCGAGCGCGCTCGCGTTCGGCCGGCCGTTCTACCGCGAGCACCTGATCAACCGCCGCGACGTGATCAAGTCCGGGTACGCCCAGCTGATGTTCAAGCTCGGCGGCGCGGACGACGCGCAGATCGCGAGGATCCGCGACCACCTCGCGACGTTGTGCAAGGGCTGGTCCGTAGAGCAGGTGCAGCAGATCGTCAACGAGACGCTGTCCGAGCTGATCACGCCGTATGTCTACGCCGAGGCGGCCGCGCTGATCGACGAACACATCCGGGCCGGCCGCGACGTCGTGCTCGTCTCGGCGTCCGGTGAAGAGATGGTCCGCCCGATCGGCGAGCAGCTCGGCGTCCACGACATTCTCGCCACGCGGATGGTCGTCAAGGACGGCCGCTACTCGGGCGAGGTGGAGTTCTACAACGCCGGCCCGAACAAGGTGGCCGCGGTGCGGGAACTCGCCGCCAAGCGCGGCTGGGATCTCGCGGAGTGCTACGCCTACTCCGATTCGATGTCGGATCTACCGCTGCTCGAGGCCGTCGGCCGACCTACCGCGGTGAACGCGGGTCGCAGCCTTCGCAAGATCGCCGTAGAACGTGGGTGGCCGTTGCTTGAGTTCCGCCATCCGATCCCGCTTAGCCGGCGGCTCCGTGATCGCCCCGCGGTCCCGGTCGCGGCCGCTGCCCTCGGCGTCGGCCTCGGCGTGGCCGTCTGCGTCATCCTCTACGGCCGGCATCGGCGGCGCCTCGCGGCCGACCTCGCCACGCGCACGTCCGAGCTCCTCATCGTCTGACCGCGCCGCGCGACTCATCGAACACATCCGTAATCGGCTGTCACACAATCGACGAGGACCCTGGCGACCTTGGGCGAAGCGGCGTACAACGAAAAGTGCGGAGCAAAACGCGAGACACGAGAACATCACGAAACCAAATGCCGCTGCGAGCGGCGAGGTGCGCAAGCTCCGTGGCACGGCAACCTGGCACCCACGCGCGACCAGCCGCGGGAGGCATGTTGCGGCGGCACCTCAAAGGACCGCCGGCAACGATTGTGAGGCACGCCTGGTAACCAGGTTTGACGTGTGATGATGACGGCGCCTCGGCAGTGAGGCGCCGTCCGTCTGCCCGCAAGCGGTCCCGTCGAGCCAGCCGTTCCGCGGCCGAGGCGGTCAACGCTTCGCAGCGACAACGCCGTCCGCGATCGACGTGAGCTCGTCGGCGGCTGTCGAAACGGCCGCCGCATAATGCTTCAGCCAGGCGCGCAGTCCGTCGCGAGTGCCAGTGGCGAACGCGCCGGCGGCGCCGCGATATTCGGGCTCGCGCGCGAGGTGACCGACTTCGACCGCGAGCAGCCCACGCGGATCCAGCCCACCGCCGATCAACACGAGCCGTGCGGCGCCGCGGGCCACCACGCCGGACGGTCCCGCGAACGCACGCAACGCCAGCAGCTCACCGTGCACGACAGCGGCAACCACCATCGCGGGCGCTGCCGTGCCGGTCACGATCTTCGCGAGCGTGTCGAGACGCGCCGACACCGCCGGGTCCGCGCGCGGCCGGCCGAGGTCATCCGTGGGTACGGCATCCCGAGCGGCCAACGTGTGCAGTCGCGCCAGCGCCTGACGTGGTGCCACGGCCCATGTACTCGTCAGTCCGTCGACGGCTCCGGCGACCCGCAGTGCACCTTGTACGACGGTGTCGGTGACCGTTCCGTCGCGTACCGCCTCGACGTCGTACCTGTGATCCTCAAGTGCCGCGCTGGCGACGGCCGAGCGCAGCGCAACCTCGGCGGCGATCGCGCCCGCTGTAGCGCGACCACGCAATGCGCGATGGCGAAGTGCGGAGTCCACCGCGCCTCGAGCGGCATCGAATGCCTCGTGGCAATCGGGCAAGTCGATGACTCCGGCGAGCGGATCCGTCACACGCTCACGGTAGCCGGAGCCTTTGCGGTGTTCGCTTGCCGCTGCCTTGGGCCGCGTCTTGCTGAGATGCCGGTAAGACGTCCGCGCACCGGATGGTGTCGCCGTCGGCATGGTGGTCGCGGCATTCTGTGCATCGAATGCGCGTCGCGTGCGCGGCCTTGATCGATACTGCCCACCAGCGGCAAGATATGCGCAGCACTGGCAGGCTTCTCCCGCGGAACTTCGTATCGCCACGCGACCAATATCGGGACTAGCCTGCTTTGTGGGAGCCCACCCAACGCATCGATCTGGAGCGCGCTGATGAGCGAAACGCTGGAAAACCTGCTACGCGAGGAGCGCAGATTCGACCCGCCGGCGGATCTCGCCGCTCACGCGAACGTCACCGCGGCGGCATACGACGAGGCGAAGGCCGACCGCCTCGGGTTCTGGGAGACGCAAGCAAGGCGCCTGAGTTGGGCCAAACCGTGGGACACGGTGCTCGACTGGTCGAAGCCGCCGTTCGCCAAGTGGTTCGTGGGCGGTCAGTTGAACATGGCCTACAACTGCCTCGACCGGCACGTCGAGGCCGGCCGCGGCAACAAGGTCGCGCTCCACTGGGAAGGCGAGCCCGGCGACACTCGGACGATCACCTACGCCGACCTGCACCGGTCGGTGTGCCAGGCGGCCAATGCACTCATGTCGCTCGGCATCACCGCGGGTGACCGCGTCGCCATTTACATGCCGATGATTCCCGAGGCCGCCATCGCGATGCTCGCGTGCGCCCGCATCGGCGCTCCGCACAGCGTCGTGTTCGGCGGCTTCTCGGTGGAATCACTGTCCGGCCGCATCCAGGACGCGGACGCCAAGCTCGTCATCACGGCGGACGGCGGCTTCCGCCGCGGCAACCCGGCGGCATTGAAGCCCATCGTGGACGACTCGGTGGCGCGGTGCCCGAGCATCGAGCACGTCTTGGTCGTACGCCGCACCGGGCAGGACGTCGGCTGGACCGAGGGCCGCGACGTGTGGTGGCACGACGCGGTGGACACCGCGTCAACGGAGCACGAAGCCCAGCCGTTCGACTCCGAGCACCCGCTGTTCATCCTCTACACGAGCGGCACGACCGCGAAGCCGAAGGGCATCCTGCACACCACGGGCGGATACCTGACGCACGTCAACTACACATTCAACGCGGTCTTCGACCACAAACCGGAGACCGACATCTTCTGGTGTACGGCCGACATCGGCTGGGTTACCGGCCACTCGTACATCGTGTACGGACCGATGTCCAACGGTGCCACGCAGGTCATGTACGAAGGCACCCCGGACACCCCGCACAAGGGACGGTTCTGGGAGCTGGTGCAGAAATACGGCGTGACCGTCATCTACACCGCGCCGACCCTGATCCGCACGATGATGAAGTGGGGCGACGAGTTCCCGAAGGGCTTCGACCTGTCGTCGCTGCGCATCATCGGTACGGTCGGTGAGCCGATCAACCCGGAGGCGTGGATCTGGTACCGCGAGACCATCGGGCGCGGGCAGTGCCCGGTGGTGGACACGTGGTGGCAGACCGAGACCGGTGGCCAGATGATCAGCCCGCTGCCGGGCGTCACCTCCACGAAGCCCGGCTCCGCGACCCGTCCGCTGCCTGGCATCGAGGCAGACGTCGTGGACGACACCGCGAGGTCGGTGCCGAACGGCGGCGGCGGATATCTCGTGCTGCGAGAGCCGTGGCCGGGCATGCTTCGCACCATCTGGGGCGACGATCAGCGGTTCCTCGACACCTACTGGTCCCGGTTCGGCGCCGGTGCCGGTACGGGCGACGACTGGATCTACTTCGCTGGCGACGGCGCGAAGCGCGACGACGACGGCGACCTCTGGCTGCTCGGCCGAGTCGACGACGTGATGCTGATCTCCGGTCACAACATCTCCACGACCGAGGTCGAGTCCGCATTGGTCAGCCACCCGAAGGTGGCCGAGTCCGCCGTCGTCGGAGCAACCGACCCGACGACCGGGCAGGCGATCGTGGCGTTCGTCATGCTGCGGGGCACCACCGAGGTTACCGACACGCTCCCCGACGAGTTGCGTGATCATGTCGCGAAGACCATCGGCCCGATCGCGAAGCCGCGGCAGATCATGCTCGTGCCCGAGCTGCCCAAGACCCGGTCCGGCAAGATCATGCGGCGACTGCTGCGCGATGTCGCCGAGAACCGTGCGCTCGGCGACGTGACGACGCTGCAAGATTCGTCGGTCATGGAGCTGATCTCGCAGGGACTGAAGTCGGGCAGGTCCGAGGAGGAGTAGCCGATTCGGCCCGGTCGGGGCGTCCGGGTTCGCCCGGGCGCCCCGACCGGCGTTCGAAGCCGCCTCGGATCGTCGAAGATCTTGGTCGTCCGCGAACGCCGAGCCGCCTCGTTCGGGCGACCTCGCCACCGGCGGCGCCAGATCGGCCCAGGTCAAATGCGCGGATTCTTGGCTCACGAGACGGCACTCACAGCGCCGGATGGGGCCGTTCCCCCTACGCTAGGGCCATGAGCGCACCCGCCGTGATCGACGACTCTGTTGTCTTGATCGACGGGCCGTGGGCGCACCGGTTCGTCAGCGCCAACGGCAACCGATTCCACGTCGTGGAGGCCGGCACCGGACCACTCGTCCTGTTGCTACACGGCTTTCCCGAGTTCTGGTGGGCGTGGCACTACCAGCTTCGGGCGCTGTCCGAGGCCGGGTTCCGCGCGGTGGCGATCGACATGCGTGGCTACGGCGCGACCGACAAGCCGCCCCGCGGCTATGACGGGTACACCATGGCCGCCGACGTGGCCGGCCTGATCCGTGCGCTTGGCGAGCGCGACGCAACGCTGGTCGGAGCCGGGTACGGCGGCATGATGGCGTGGACTACCGCGGCGTTCCACCCGAAGTTGGTACGGCATCTCGTCGTGTCGGGCGCGGCGCATCCGCTCCGATTGCGGGCCGCGATCATGACAGATCCACGCGGCCAGTCGGCGTCCGCGGCACCGGTGCTCAAATTCCAGGTGCCGCGCTACGAACACGTCGTCACACGCAACGACGCGGCACTCGTCGGCACGTACCTGCGACGGTGGGGTGGGCCGAGCTGGGTAGCGAGCCCCGGATTCACCGACTACGAACGCAAGTGCCGCACCGCGATGCAGATCCCGCAGGCCGCGTTTTGTGCGCTCGAGGCATACCGGTGGGGCTTCCGCTCCGTACTCCGGCTGCACGGATACCGCTTCGTCAAGCTCCTGCAGAAGCCGATCACCGTACCCACGCTGCAACTGCACGGCGCGCTGGACCCGGCGATCCTGGCTCGGACCGCGCAGGGATCCAGCCGATACGTCGCTTCGCGCTACGAGTGGCGGATCATCGACGACGTCGGCCACTTCCCGCACGTCGAGGTGCCGGACTTGGTGACCGGCGCGATCCTGGAGTGGATGAAGGTCTAGCCCGGCGGCTCAAACGCGGTATTCGCGCACCTCGGTGACCTCGGTCGCGGGTGCCCAGCCCTGGTAGACACCGAAGTCGAACTCCTCCAGGCCGAGGCCCAACGCCACCGGCGCCTTGCCGCCGGTGTATTCCACCCGCAGCCAACCGTCATGCTCGCCAAGCACGATGAAGGGCGCCTCGCGCCACCGGCACGTCGTGCGTACGTAGCACAGGTCTTGAACGTGCTCGACGCGCACCACACATCGGAAGCGGTGCTCGGCAACGCGGGCGAAGCCATTCGCCGGCACTGGGGAGTAGAGGCGCACTAGGTCGCCGTCCGGGCTCGCTTCGTACGCCACGCCGCGGTACGTCGCCTCGTAACCGTCGCGCATCAGCGTTCCCTCGCCCGGGCGCGCGCGTCGACGCCATTGGGAGCGACGCCGTTGGGGGTACGCGGTCCGCGTCGGTCGGAGCCTCGCCAGCGCGGGTCGAGCGGGTCGTCGAGCGGATCACTGATCGACGCCCGGCCGGACGCGGTCTGCTTCGGACCCTCGACGGACGGCGTCGGCGGCACGATCGGCACGGACGGATCCCACACCGCCTCGCTGTCGATGCCGTGCACGGGTCGCCAGAGGCCCTCGTCCGAGTCAAGCAGCGCGATCAGCGTCTTGCGGCCGTCGCTCGTGACCCGCCACATTTGGGCACCGTGTGGCAGGCGGATGCTGTCCACCTTGAACTCCGCGATGACCTCGCCGTTCTCGGCCGGTGCGAATCCGTTGCCGCGGAAGGGCGCGCGTTCGATCATCCAGCCCTGCATGGCGCGCATGGCCGCTTCGTGCTGCCCGCCGTAGGGGATCCGGTAGAGGTCCGGCCGGTACGCCGCCCACCGAAGCAGGTAGATCTCGCTCGCGTCACGCCGGAACGGCGACCCGCTATACGTCAGGCCCAGCGTGCCGACCAGTTGCGCCGGCGTCTGCAACTGCATGACCTCGGTGGCCCGATGTACGAATCCGGACGCCCGGTCATAGCCGCGTTCCAGGTAGTAGTCGACCTGCGACGCGGCGATCGGTTTCTGCATGACGACCGGCATATTCGACGCGGGCGCCGCGGCTGCCGCGTCGTCGTACTCGCCCAGGCCCTCGTCGTCGGTCAACCCAGCGTCGTCGGCCCACGCGGCGAGTGCCTTGATCTGAATGCCGGGCAGCGTGGCACCGACCGGTGAGCCCGGGTTGATGGCGAACGCCCACTTCACGTCCGGCCAGACGTGGATCAGCTGGATGAACTTCGCGTTGATCGACACCACGCCGTCGCCCAAAAATTCCGCCATTCGCTCCGACGACGTGAACACCACGAGATAGGGCTGGCCATCGACCTCGTCGCGGCGCCACGGGAACAGATCGTCGTCAAGCTGCACGCCCGACGGCACACCGTCGGGCAGCGGCACGAGCACGCGCGCAAGCAGCAGTGTGGAGAGGAACTGCTCGGTCTTGCCGCCACTGGCCGCCTCGAGCAGGTCGCGCTCGGTGTCGTTCGCCGGAATGAAGACCGGCCCGTCGGGCTCCGGCTGCGCGGCGCCGTGCGGCTGTTGGGCGTCGACGTCCGCTTCGCCGGTATCCCCAATGAACGCGGCAGTGGTCTCGGCGTCAGCGTCGAACGCGTCGACCGCGTCGTCGTCGTGCGCCCGGCCTGGGTACCCACGCATCGTCGTTGCCGCCGACCACCCGCCGGGCGGCGGCGGACCAACCGGGTCGGCTTCGGCGTTGCGGAACAGACCGGTGCGACGCGTCATCGAGTCGTCGGCGTCCAGATCGTGCGCATCGCGCCCGAGCGTCGTCGCCGCGTCGGGCGGCGCTGCGCGGTCGGCCGCACGATGCAGGTTGATGCGGCGGGTCCGCTCCGCGTCCGTGGCGTCGGCCGGCACGTCGATCCGGCGCGTCGCGGACTCGTCGTAGCGGCCCTGCGAGCGATCGATCCGCCGCGTCGCCGACTCGTCGCCATCGCCGGCCTGGTGCCGAGGTCGACCACGCGCCACGCCGTTGTCTTCGTTGCCGAACAGGTCGACGTGCCGCGTCGGACCGGCAATCCGGGCGGCGTCGCGCGGATCGATCCGTTGTGTCATCGACTCGTCGGCCATCGCGGCCGTGTTGATCACGCGCGTCGGCGACGTATCCACATCCTCGGTCGCGTCAGCGCGGCGCGGCCTCGACGGGTCAGCGACGCCGACGTGGGGGCGCTCGCCGTTGGCGTGCTCCGCGCGCACCCGTCGGGTACCCGTCTCGTGCACCGACACGAGCGTCGCCTCGATCACATCAGAGTCGATCTTCGACGCGTCGATGACGGTGGCGTTGACTACCATCGCCCCGAGCGCGGCGGCGCCCATCACCGTGGACGAGATGATCTCGGCGTCGATGATGGTCGCGTCGTGTCGCTTCGGACGCCGACCGTCCGGCCGGTTCGCGGAGGTGGCCGTCTTGTGGGCGCTGTGCGCACCGGTCGCCCGCGCGTAGGGCGGCTCGCTGTCCACCATCTCGGCCTCGAGCGGCTCCTCCGGCGTGGGCGGCGGCGTCGGAGTGAAGGCTGACCGTGGGGCCGTCGCGGTGGCGCGCGCGGCCTCGCGACGGGCACCGGTTGCCGCGGCCGCGGTCGTGCCGCGAGTGAAGGATGCCGCCCGTGCGCGCCCACCGTGGCGCGCGTTCGCCGGCTCGTCAGCCGCGTGTCCGACCGGCTCCGCGATCGGGTCCGGCGTGGGATCCGCCCGGGATGTCCGGCTTCGCGGTGAACCGGGTCGGTCCGGCATGCGTACGTCGCCGCGCGCGAGCTGGGTCACGAACCACGGCGGTAGGTAACCCTCGATCGGCAGCCCGGGATTGACTGCCAGCCACCAGTCCTCATTGGGCCAGGCGCCGGCCAGCTCGTGGTATGCGATCTTGCGTGCCGACCCGGAGTGCTCGGCCAGGCACACCCGCATCGCTTCCGCCGAGGTGAAGGCCAACACGTGGGTGCGTCCGCCCGAGTTCCAGGTGCCCCATCCGAACGGCGCACGGCCCGCGAGAGCATCCGGTGACACCGGCAGCAGCAGTTCGGTGCGAGCCAGGATGCGGAAGTAAAGCTCCTGGTCGGTGACGCGGAGGGCGTCGCGCATGGCGGCCTCGGCCTCGGTGGCCGGTTCCCATTCAGTCACGGCCACCTCCTCCGTCACCTGCCGACCCGGGCCGCACGAACGGCGGCGCGAGGTGTCGTCCAGTCACCGCCTGATGACACGGTGTCATCTGGCCGTACCAGGCCGCGACGGCCAAGCTACGAGATGGGCGTACATTACCCTTCCGGCGACCATGATCTCCCCACCGCCAACTACACGGCCGATACGATGCGAGCCGACCGGCCATGCGGCTGACATGGAGGGGACTCGATGCACCGGGCGTTTCCACGTGCCGTCCGCATCCTTGCTGGTCTCGCGGTCTGCACGACGATTGTCACCGGGCCCCTCGCTGCCGTACCAGGGTATGCGGCCACGACCACGGCACCAACATTTGCGGTCGCCGGTTGTGCGACAAGTGCGACGCCGCCGCCGGCCGTACCCGACCCATCGGCCGTACCCTGGGCCGTCGCAGCGAGCGGCGTAGACGGCCTGAGAGGTGTCGCCAACGGGGCCGGCGAGGTGGTCGCCGTCATCGACTCCGGGGTGACCCCATTGGCCTCGTTCGGGCATCGCGTCCTCGCCGGACATGACCTGCTCGGCAGGACCGACGGTCGGGTCGACTGCGTCGGGCATGGCACGGCCGTGGCGAGCATCATCGCCGCCGGCACGACGCCAGGTGCGGCATTCCGCGGCCTTGCGCCAGGGGCCAAGATCCTGCCGGTACGGGTCAGCGAGGCCGAGCTCGTCGACGGTGCGGTGTCGGGCGATGCGACGACGCCGGCCGGGCTCGGCGCGGCGATCACCTGGGCGGTCGACCATGGCGCAGACGTCCTCAACATCTCCGTGGTTGTCGGCACCGACGATCGCACGCTGCGGTCGGCCGTCGCGCGGGCGGTTGCCGACGGTGTGGTCGTCGTCGCCTCGGTGGGCAATAACCACAACGATTCCGGAACCGATCCGACGCCCTACCCGGCCGCATATCCGGGCGTGATCGGCGTGGGCTCGATCGACGAAGGCGGCGTGCGATCCGCCACGTCCGAGGTCGGGCCGTTCCTCGACGTCGTCGCCCCGGGCGGCGGCGTGACCGCCGATCGGCTGCCCAGCGGACTGGGTACGTTCGACGGCACAAGCTTCGCCGTCCCCTACGTCGCCGCCACCGCCGCGCTCGTCCGCCAGGAATTTCCGCGGCTCACCAACGCACAGGTCGCGCAACGAATCTTCGACACGACCGACCCGCCGCCGGTCGGTGCCAGTCCGGCCGACTACGGCCAGGGCATTGTCGATCCCTACCGTGCCGTCGCCAGCGCGGTAACGGCGGCTGGAAGCGGGGGCGGCCACGTCACGTCGGCGGCGCCCACGCTCGGAGCGGACGCCGGCACGGGTACGCCAGCCGCAGCGTCCACCACGCCCGGCCGGCAGCGCTGGGTCGTCGGTGCCGCTTCCGCCGTCGCCATGATCCTGTTGGGCTTCGCGTGGACGCTGGCCGGCGCCTATCGTCGGCGACTCGATCGCATCGCTTGATGGCCGGCATGGTCGGACGCATCAGTGACGGCGAGCCGGCCGCGTCGCATGACGGTTGACGCGACCCGCACGAATCTGCGCGACGCCGCGCCCCCGCGCCCCCGCGACCCCGCGACCCACGACCCACGCGACCCGCGCGACCCGCGCCCGCATCGTCCCGGATAAAGCCGACGGCCGCCCACCGGCGCGTGACGCGCCGCGGGCGGCCATTCGGTCGGAGTCTCCGGCGGGACGGGTGCCCCAGCACGGACTGTGTCTCAGCGAAACCGGTCTCAGCGAAAACCGGTTCAGCGGAACATGTTCGCGTTGCGGATCTCGGTCGCTTGATATTCGGCGGCCGACTCGTCCACCGCGGTCTTGATGTCGCGCAGCATCCGGGTCAGGTCATTGGCCGCGTTGGTCCACTTGAGATGGTTCGCGTCGTAGGCCTCGCGGGCCGTGCCGTCCCACGTCGCGACGAGTGGCTTCGCATCGGCCTCAAGGTTGCCCAGCTGGCCGGTCAACTCGTTGATGGCCGACTGGATGTCACGGCTCGCCTGCTCGAGCGCGGCGAAGTTGACGACGAGCAGGCCGTCATTAGAGGTGCTCATGGTCAGCTCGCTCCCTTCAGCGGCAGGGTCACCGTGGTCTGCGGGCGCATCCGGCCCGCCGCGTTGGCGTCCGACGTGGTGTATTGCCCGGCGGCCGTACGCATCGTGTCCGCCGTCGCGCCGAGCGCCTGGTTCAGCGCATTCTGGTCATCCGCCCACTCCTGCTTCACCTGTTCGAACGACCGGCCGCCGGCGCCTTGCCACTGCGTGCGCAGCACCTCGAGCTCGCTCAACAACCGCTTGAGCGTGCTCTGCAACGACGCGTTCACGGTGTCGAACTTCGTCGCGGTCTGCAGCATGACGGCAGCCTCGGCTTGTGTCGTCTGCATGCTCGGTGTCACCTCGCCTCACGTATGTCGACTGTGTGGTCCGTCGACGAAGTCGACGTCTTCGATGCGCACCGACCGTATCGACGGGGACGATTTTCTGGCTACCCTCACCTGCCGGGCTGTGGATAACTTCCGACGGGCTAGCGTTCGCCAGCGCTCTGGGCGGCCGTACGGCTGAGCACCACGCCGGACGGCAGCGCATTGACGACATCGCTCGGCAACGTCACCACCTTGGCGGCGGCGTACCCGAGACTGGTCAGCGCATCCTTGTCCGAGATCGCGAATCGTTCGTCCGCATCGGTCACCAGATATATCGGCGTGGACGCGATCGCGCCGCTGGCGCCCGGCGCGACTCCGGCTCGTACCAACAGCGCACGCCCCGGCGGCACCACTAGCCGAGTCGCATCCGCGGATGTCGGCCCGTCACCGGCCGGCACCGTGGCCGCCGTCGCGACGTTCGTCACCGCGCCGGCGTCGTCCAGCCCGACGCAAAGCGTCGTGTTACGCGGGGCGAACGTTGGAGTGTCGGCCGGCCAGTCCGCGCCGACGCCGATCGATGGCGCCGCGCCGTCGAACGTACGCTGATCCACCTTGACCGGACCGGTGGCGCCCTCGTCGACCAGGATGTCCTTCTGCAACGGCGTGATGACGGCGATGTCGTCGCGGCGTACGAGTCCGTAGATGCGCTCGTCTGGCGTCTCACCGGTGTAGACGACCGTACCCGTGGTGAGGCTGCTCGCCGTCGACCGGCCGTCGCGGTCGAACGCGATCGCCTTGAGGTCCGAACCGGGTGGCAACGCGTTGACGATGACGTCCGGCACCGGGCGAGGCTCACCGGCGCCGTTCAGTGGCACCGAGACGATCACGTCCGGGTCGGCGATGCGGAACCGGCGGTCATGCCAGATCAGGTATTGCGTTCCGTCTGCGGTGACGGCAAGAACGGCAGCGTCGCGCAGACTACGACCGCCCGACACGCTGCCGGAGACCACGGTCGCGGCGCTGCCGTCCGCGCTCGCACACACCGACCAGCCGCCGGTGAACAGGCCGGCGGCCGATGGTAGTGAGTCGGGCGCACCGGCGATGCCGAGGGTGGCGCCGCGCGGGGCCCCGGTGAGGTCGGCGTGCGAAACCGTGACGGTCGTCGCGTCGGCGGCACCGATCACCAGGCGCGCCGAGGCGTAGTTGAGCACCGGGTGCAGCACGCCGTTGAGGTAGACGAACCGCGCGCCGGTCTCCTTCTCGACGATCACCGCGTCGGTACGCCGCCAGTTCGGCACCGTGGGCGAGATCAGGCCGATCGCGGCAAACGCAGCGAGCGACAACACCGCGATCGCGACTCCGGCGCCAATCGCACCGCCGCCGCGACGAAACTGCGGCGAGCTGCCGTCGGCGCGCTGGCCGACCACGGCATTTAGTAAACGGCGCGTGGCGAAACGGTACGCGCGCAGTTCCTCCGACCTCGACGCCATGGTGAACCAGATTCCCCTCGCCGCTCACACATCGGACAGTGACGCGGACCGATGCCGTGCCATACCATAGCGCCTTGCCGGCCAGGTCCGGCGAGGCGTGGACGGACTCTCACGAGCGCATCGCGGCGCGGGACGCCGGAGGAGACACGATGGCGGCGATCAAAACGGATCGGGCGCGCAGCACTGTCTACCGGAGGCAACGGATCGCGTGTCTGGTCGCCGCGGCCGCGCTGTTAGTCGCCGCCACTGCGCCGGGCGCGATCGTGCTGAGCGTGCCGGGCATCGTCCTCGCTGCGCTCGCGGTGCCGGCGTGGCGCGGTCGGGCACCGGTCGCGTGGATCGGCACCGGGCTGGGGTACGCGTCGCGCGCCCGGCACACGTACGCATCCGGCGGGTTCCTGCCGGTGGTCGCGCCGGACGCGACCGTCGTGCCGCTCGAAATCTCCGGAACCGACGTCGGTGCGATCGCGGACCGGCACGGACTCGCGGCCATCGTTGAGATAGGTGATCCCGACGCGTTGTTGGTCACTGGCGAGATTGCGGTGCCGTTGCCGGCCGAACTCGCCGGGTCGCCAACACCCGCCGAACCGGCCGCGACGACACAGGTGCTCGTCGTCCGGCGAGCGCAGTTTCAGCGGCTGTTCGTGGCCGTACGCGTCGGTGGCGACGGCGTCGGTTGGACCGACGCCCAGCTTCGGCAGGCACTGTCCGCCGCGGTCCGCGGTGTGGTCCGGCGACTGGCTCGCTCCGGCGTGACCGGACACGTCCTGTCGATGCAAGCGACGGCCCGCACCGTCAGCTGGGCGGTGAACGCGGCGCCTTACGAGACGGTCGCCACCGAGACGGTACGCGCCACCGTCACGCTCGACGCCGCCAAAACGGTCAACGCCGGCGGGCACTCGCACGGTGCGCATGCGGCCGCTGATGTCACCACCATCGACGAGCGATGGGATCACCTGCGCGTCGGTGCGGCCGAGCACGTCGTCGCACACGTGACGGTACGCATCGGGCTTCGCGCTGATCGACTCTCGTCTGAGTTGCTCGCGCGCCTATTAGCCGCGCCGGCCACGGCGGTGGCGCTTTCGATCTCTGACGAGCAGTTGTTGATGCGGGTCGCCGCTCCGACCACGGCCGCACTCGCCGTCGCGGTGGCGGGCGTCATGGCTGCTTGCCCGGGCGCGGTCCGCCAACTCGACGGCGAGCAACGCGCGGGTCTCGTCGCGACGCTGCCGGTCGGCGTCACCGGTCCGGCAACGCCCGTGCGTGGCAACGCGACCCGTACGCACCGGGGGCGCGCACGCGACGAGTTCGCGCTGCCGAGCCGACCGGTCACCGCCGCCATGCCCGCCCCACCGCCGTTGGCACTTCCGGATGTCGGACTGTTGCTCGGGCGCGATCGTCGCGGCGCACAAGTGTTCCTCCAACTCGATCCGCATCGGAGGACACCGATCCGGCTTGCCGTCGTCGGCGGCCCGGCGGCCGCACGCGTGCTGTCTGGACGCCTGCGAGCGCTCGGCGCCCCACACGGCGGATCTGCTGCGGTGCCGGTCGCGATGGCCGTGCTCGAGCGCCTCACGCCGGCCGACAGCGCGACGCTCGCGAGCGCGGATGTCGTCGTGTGCCAGCCGGTTTCGCAGCCGGAGGCGGCGCTCGTCGCGTCCGCGTTGCGGCTGACGCGAGCCGGCGCATGGCTGTCACGCATCGACGGTGACATGATCGCGATCATCAGTCACGGTGCGGTGAGGTGGGCGCAACTGTCCGCGTTTACCGGCAAACCGCGGCGTTTACATGGTCTTGCGGGTCTGGCAGGGGTTGCCGGTACATGACAGGATGCCGCGCATGAGTTATCTGATCCGGCTCGCCATCAGCGCCGTCGCGCTGTGGGTTTCGACGCTTCTGATCAGCGGGGTACACCTGACCACCGACTCGACCGGCAACAAGATTTTCACGCTGCTCCTGGTCGCGGTGATTTTCGGCCTGGTCAACATGGTGCTTCGGCCGATCATCAAGGGACTCGGCTGCGGCCTTTACGTCCTTACCCTCGGACTGATCGCGATCATCGTCAACGGCGCGCTGTTCCTGCTGGTCAGCTGGATCTCTGGCGAGGTCGGGCTGCCCTTCCATGTCGACAACTTCTGGCCGAGCGCGATCTTCGGCGCGCTGGTCGTCGGCGTAGTGAGCTGGGCTCTGAGCGTGATCGTTCCGGACGTTGGCGGCGGCGGAGGCGGAGGCAAGTAGCCACCCGCGTGACGACCGGCCCGGCCCCATCGGGCCGGTCGTCACGTTGTTAGCCACGCCGACCCGCCCAGCCGGTCGCCACCGTCCCGGATGACGTTCATCACGTGCGCGCGAAACGTTGGGCGCGCCCGCCGCGCCTTACCGTTGTCGGCATGGGTCAGCGGCGCGGGTACGCATCGGGTTTGGCGGCGTACCTCATCTGGGGGTTCTTCCCCATCTACTTCCACGCGCTGCGTTCGGCCGGTGCTCTGGAGATCCTCGCGCACCGCATCGTCTGGTCCGCGTTGTCGGTTGCGGTGCTGATCACCGCGGTACGCCGATGGGCCGCGGTACGGGCATTGCTGCGCCAACCACGCAAGCTCGCCGGGATCTCGGTGGCCGCGACCCTTATCGCCGGGAACTGGGCCACCTACATCTACGGCGTGAACTCCGGACACGTCATCGAGACGTCGCTCGGCTACTTCATCACGCCGCTGATCTCCGTCCTGCTCGGCGTGGTGGTGTTCCGCGAGCGGCCGACGACCGCGCAGTGGATTGCCATCGGGCTCGGCGCGATCGCGGTCGGTGTCATCACGGTCGACTACCGCCGCCTGCCGTGGATCGCGCTCGGCCTCGCCGCGTCGTTCGGGCTCTACGGCCTGGTCAAGAAGCGGCTTTCGCTGCCGCCCACGGACGGACTGTTGATGGAGGCGTCCGCATTGTTCGTGCCGGCCGTCGCCTACTTCGGGTGGCTGACCGCGGCCGGGCGGTCGACGTTTACCGGTGTCTCGGTGTCGCACACCACCCTGTTAGTGCTCGCCGGTGCACTGACCGCGGGTCCACTGCTGCTGTTCGCGGACGCCGCGAACCGCATCTCGATGACGCAACTTGGCATCCTGCAGTATGCGGCGCCGATCCTTCAGCTGCTGTGCGGTCTCGTCGTGTTCCACGAGCCGATGCCCGTTGCCCAGCTCATCGGGTTCATTCTCGTCTGGGTGGCCATCGTGATCTTCACCATGGACGCGCTACGGCGCACCCGGCGTACCCGCGCGGCAATGACCGCGACACCAGGCTCGGTCGAGGCGGCATCCACCGCCTCGACCCGTGGCGAGCCTGGCGGGCTCGTCACCGAACCCGTCTGACCAGCGCTTGCGGAACGGCTCAGGCGACCGCGTAGGTCAGCAGCGCGGACCCGTCCGGACCGACCAGATCGATGTGCGACAGGTCGGTCATCGGCCACCACGTCGACGCGTTGATCGGCACGGTCTGACCCGGCAGGGCCGACCATGAGCCGACCTGTTCCGGCTGGCCGTTCTTCGGATACACGATGAGCCGGAAGCTGACCGAGCCCTCGTAACGGTTGCCGCTGGTCGCATAGGTGCACGAACCCACGATGTGCGTGCCACCGGTAAACGCGGACAGACCCAGCGAGGCAGTCGCGATGCGTACGTTGCCGACCTGCGTCATCGCATGCGTTGCCACCGCGCTGGTGGACTGGCCAGCGACCGGCCTCGGTTGCGAAGGTTGGTTCGGCGTGACAAGTCCGACCACCAATGCGAGGCTCGCGGCGGCGACCCCACCGGCGATGGCGATGAGTCGCCGGTTCCGACGGCGCTTGCGCAGCCGCGTCACCACGGCGGGGACGATGGCCGAAGGTGCCGGCCCGACCTCCTCGCGCTCGAAAGACGCGTCATCGAGCCGGCCCATCAGCCCAGGCAGGACAGCGAGTTCGCCGACCTCAGCGCGGCACTCCGCGCACGTCGACAGGTGACGCTCGTATGCCTGGCGCTGCGCGGGCGACAACGCACCGAGCACGTACACGCCCGATTCCACCAGCATGGGACAGGTCACGGCGCCACCACCAAGGTCCGGTCGGGCCCGCCCCCGCGTGCCGCGTTCACCCGATCACCCCCATCTCGGTGAGCGCCAGGCGCAGCGCGCGCAGCGCGTAGTGCGTGCGTGACTTGATCGTGCCGGGCGGCACCCCAAGTCGGGCGGCGGCGTCGGCCACCGACCGCCCGCGGTAGAACGTCTCGATCAGCACTTGACGGTGTGTTGGCGTGAGCCGGTCCAACGCTTCGGCGATGAGCCAGCCCTCAACCACGCGGTCCGCCTCGTCTGTGCTCGGGGGCTCCGGCAGGGTATCGGTGATCACCTCGGGGACTCGACTCGATCGGCGCCGCCATGCATCGATGGAGAGATTGCGTGCGGTGGTGAACAGCCATGCCCGCACCGACCCGCGCTCCGGATCGAGTACGTCGGGGTGCCGCCACGCCCGAACCAGTGTCTCCTGAACGAGATCCTCGGCTCGCTGCCGATCGCCTCCGGCCAGCCGGAGCGCGTGCGCGAACAACGCGTCGCCATGCTCGGCGTAAAGCGCGCGAACCAGGTCCTCTTCGGCGGTGGTCAAACGCCTGCCCCCTCATCACCATCCGTCCACCAGTCTGTACGCAGACGGACACCGACAGGTTCAGCGGGCACGTCACGCCAGTCGTGGCGGGATGGATGCGGTGGCGAGCGTCGCGACATCCTTGGACAAATCAGCCAGTTTCGTCCGAAAGACCCCAGCGGACTTCGTCAGGTCGGCTAGTGGTGCCGACACGGCAAGCACGATCCGACGCTCCGGATCACGATCGGGCAGCGCGATCACGCTGGCGCAGGCGACGCCCGGGCGATATTGGCCAAGCTCGACGTACATGCCGCGCCGTTCACCCGCGACGAGATCCGCTTCGAGGGCGTCGACCGAGTCCAGCGTGTTGCGGGTGAACATCCGCATGCCGACCTCGCGGACGTAGCGGGCGCGTTCTTCCGACCGCATGGTGGCCAGCAGCGCCTTGCCGAGCGCCGTGGCGTGCGCGCCGTCGTCGAATCCGGGTACGAGATCCTCAAGGTACGGCGACCGAGGCCCCTCGACGACCGTGGTGAGCGCGATCCGGCCGCTGACGAACCGGCCGACGTAGTAGCTGTAGCCGCTGTCCTGGGTGGCACGGCGCAGTCGACCGACCACGGTGTCCGGAGCACGCAATGCCTCGACCAACTCGCGATAACGGTCGCTGATTTCGAGGCCGACGCCGTACGTGCCGTCGTCGCGCCGGACCACGTAGCCCTCGTACGCGAGCGTACGGACCAGGTGGTATGTCGTCGCGACGGTCAACTCGCAGCGACGGGCGATCTGCTTGACGGTCAGCCCGCGGGGCGTCGCCCCGACCGATTCGAGAACACGCAGCGCTCGGGAAACGCTACGGATCAGGTCCGCAGGCTCGGCCTGAGGATCTCGCACCGGTGACTCCCTTGGCGCCGCTGAAGTTAAACAATGCGCAGCCGCTCCGCCACGCTGGGGATTCACCATATGAAATTCGGCCACATTTGCCAATGTCTGATTGGAGCAGCAGACCCCCGAACGGGGGATAGGCGCTCCGCCGAACGCCGTTCTAGCCGGTCCGATCGGCGATCAAGTCGCACACCGACTCCAGAGCCTGTCGCGCCGTTCCCTCCGGCAGCGCGACGAGCTGAGCGCGGGCCCGCTCCGCGTACGTCCGCACGGTCTCGCGCGCCTGCTTCATCGCCGCGGATTGGCGAAGCAGCGCCAACGCCTCGGTGTGCTCGGCGTCATCGGTGACCGCGCCGCGCGACAGAATCTCGCGCAACCGGACCGCGTCGGCGTCCGCGTCGTCGCTGGCGAGCGCGTAAAGCACCGGCAGCGTCGGAACCCCCTCGCGCAGATCGGTGCCGGGCGTCTTGCCGGACTGGGCCGCCTCGGACGCGATGTCGAGGAGGTCGTCGGAGAGCTGGAACGCGATGCCGACGGTCTCCGCGTACGCGGCGAGGGCGGCCGACTCCGCCGGGCCCGCGCCGCTGAACATGCCGCCGAAGCGGGCCGACGTGGCGATGAGCGAACCCGTCTTCTCGGCTACCACGTGCAAGTAGTGGGCGACCGCGTCCTCGCCCGGTCGGGCACCGACGGTTTCGGCGATCTGACCGCGAACTAGTCGGGCAAACGTCGCGGCCTGGATGCGTACCGCTTCCGGGCCGAGCGTGGCGGCGATGCTCGCGGCGCGCGCAAACAGATAGTCGCCGACCAGAATCGCGATCGAGTTGGTCCACCGCGAGTTTGCCGACGGTGCGCCGCGCCGCACGTCCGCCTCGTCCATCACGTCGTCGTGGTAGAGCGTGGCGAGGTGGGTCAGTTCGACCACCACGGCGGCGGCGACAACGCTGGCCGGCGTACCGCTCGCGAGCTCCGTGGCCGGCGGCAGGCCGAGCTGACTTGGCGCGGCTGCCGTGCCGGGGGTGGCGATCACGCTGGGCAACGCGGCGGCGCGAACCACCGCGTCAGCTGCGCCCGCATATGGCATACGCGCGGCGGCGCCGAACTGGGCAGCGAGCGCCACCAACATCGGGCGGAAGCGTTTGCCGCCGGCCTCCATGCCGTGTAAGGCGACCTGACTGATCAGCGGGTCGCCGGTGCTGACGACGGCGCGCAGCGCGGTCTCGACCTCGGCGAGGATGGCCGTCGCGGACGCCTCGACGTGTGCGTCGTCGATGTCGACGCCGAGAATCCCCACCGATCCACTCGCCACGCGAACCACGATGCCATACCGCTTCGCCACGACCGTGGCTCCCCCGCCGTTATCAGGTGATCCGTGTCGCTGATGACTCGGCGACCGCGAACGCGGACGACAGGTCACCCGCGGAGGCGGATAGCACGCCGGACGCGGATAGCACGTCGCCCGCGGACACGCCGCACACGTTCACGACAACCGACGTCACCGCAGGAACTGTGCGGCGTGGTTCGCGAGATCCAGCACCGGCGTCGGCACGAGACCAAGCACCAGCGTCGCGAGGACGCCGACCGCAAGTGCCGCGGACGTGAGCGCGCCGGGGATGGAAATCGTCGGCGTCTGCTCACCCGGCTCGGACAGGTACATCAACACGACCACACGAAGGTACGGGAACGCGAGGATCATGCTGGTGATCACGCCGGCGATCACGAGCCACGTCTGACCGCCACCGATGGCGGCGGCGAACACCGCGAACTTGGCCGTGAAGCCGGACGTCAGCGGAATGCCGGCGAACGCGAGCATCAGGAAGGTGAACACGGCGGCGTAGAGCGGTGACCGGCGACCGAGGCCGGCCCAGCGCGACAAGTGCGTCGCCTCGCCGTCCGCGTCGCGCACCATCGTCACCACGCCGAATGCGGCGATGATCGTGAAGCCGTACGCGACGAGGTAGAACATGCTCGACGAGAGCCCGTCGCGATTGAGCGCCAGCACACCGACCAGCACGTAGCCGGCGTTCGCGATCGACGAGTAGGCAAGCAGGCGCTTGATTTCGGTCTGCGTGACCGCGAGCACGGAGCCGACCAGCATGGTCAGCACCGCGATCACGCCGAGCACGATCTTGAACTCCCAGCTCACGCCGCCGAAGGCCACGTACGCCACGCGCAGCAGCGCACCGAACGCGGCGGTCTTCGTGCAGGCCGCCATGAAGCCGGTGATCGGAGTCGGCGCGCCTTGGTACACATCCGGCGTCCATACGTGGAACGGCACGGCGGCGGCCTTGAAGAGCAGGCCGATCGCGATCAGAGCGAAGCCGCCGAACAGCAGTGCCGGACTGTTCGACGACGTGAGGGACGCGTCGTGGATGCCACTGAAGCCGACCACACCGGCGAATCCGTAGATCAGCGCGATGCCGAACAGGAAGAACGCGGAGGCGAACGCACCGAGCAGGAAATACTTCATCGCGGCTTCCTGCGACAGCAGGCGGCGCTTGCGCGCAAGTGCACAGAGCAGGTAGAGCGGCAGCGAGAAAACTTCGAGCGCGACGAACATGGTCAGCAGGTCGTTCGCCGACACGAAGAGCAACATGCCGCCGAGCGAGAAGATCATCAGCGGGTACACGTCGGTGGCGCTGGGCTCGCGGCGCGCTTGTGCCCGGTCCATCTCGGTACCGGCGGTGACCGCGGCGCTGGCCACGAACGCGCCGCCGCGCTCCACCGACCGCTCCGCGACGAGCAACAGCGCCACGGCACCGAGCAGGATCAGCGCGCCCTGCAGGAACAGCGCCGGACCGTCCACCGCGACCGCGCCGTCGGCGGTGATCGTCCCCCGGTTCGTCGCACTGAACCCGCGGGCATTCAGGATCACGAAGATGAACGCGGCGACGAGCGCCCCGAACCCGGTCGCAAGCTGTACGCCTTGGCGCAGCCGGCGCGGTACGAACGCCTCGATGAGCACGCCCACGATCGCCGCACCGAGCAGGATCAGGATCGGCATCAGCGCCTTGTAGTTCAGATGCGGCGTGGTGAAGTTGTCGACCGCGAGCACGCGCTGTGCCGCCGCCTGTGCAGCGAGGTTCACTTGCCGCCTCCTGAGGCAACCGTCGGCGCGGGATCGCTGGAGTGGATCTGGGTCAGCGTCGCGCGTACGGCGGGGTTGATGACGTCGATGACCGGCTTGGGGTAGAAGCCGAGCACCAGGATGAGCACGATCAACGGCGCCACGACAGTGACCTCACGCACCGACATGTCCTTGCGCATGCCGTCCACCCGTGACAGCAGTGGGTTCACCGCGCCCTGTGTGGTGCGTTGCACCATCCACAGCACGTAGCACGCAGCCAGGATGACGCCGGTGGTCGCGATCACGGCCACTGTCTTGTTGACCGTGAACGTGCCGATCAGCACCAGAAACTCGCTGATGAACGGCGACGTACCCGGCAACGCCAGCGACGCGAGCCCGGCGACCAGGAACACGCCGGCCAGCAGTGGCACGAGTTTGCCCGCGCCGCCGAAGTCGCCGACCAGTGCCGAGCCGCGTCGCGTCACGAACATGCCGACCACGAGGAACAGCAGGCCGGTCGCGAGGCCGTGGTTCACCATGTAGAGCACGGCACCCGTACCGGCTTGCGTGGTGAACGCGAAGATGCCGATGCCGATGAAGCCGAAGTGCGCGATCGAGGTGTAGGCGACCAGCCGTTTGAGGTCGTTCTGCCCGACCGCGAGCAGTGCGCCGTAAAGGATGCCGATCAGTGCGAGCGCGAGACCGAGCGGCGCGAAGTAGTGCGACGCGTTCGGGAACAGCGGCAGGCAGTAGCGCAGGATGCCGAACGTACCCACCTTGTCGAGTACACCGACGAGCAGCGCCGCGGGTCCGGCCGGTGCCGCGCCGCCGGCGTCCGGCAGCCACGTGTGGAACGGGAAGAACGGCGCCTTGATGGCGAACGCGATGAAGAACCCGAGGAACAGCCAACGTTCGGTACTCGTGGCCATGTGCAGCGTGGTGAGCTGCTGCCAGTCGAACGTACCGACGCCGAAGTGATTGCGTCCCACCACCCACAGGCCGATCACGGCAGCGAGCATCAGCAGGCCGCCGACGAGCGAGTAGAGAAAGAACTTCACCGCGGCGTATTGCCGTCGCGCGCCACCGTACGAGCCGATGAGGAAATACATCGGCACGAGCATGACCTCGAAGAACACGTAGAACAGGAACACGTCCGCGGCGGCGAACACGCCGATCATGGTGAACTCGAGCGCAAGCAGCAGCGCAAAGTACGTCGGCACGCTGCGCCTGGTCTCCTCCGCGTCGTGCCAGGACGCGAGAATCACCAATGGCACCAACACCACGACAAGCAGCAGCATGACCAACGCGATGCCGTCGGCCTGCAGCGTGAAGCGGGTGCCCCAGAACGGAATCCATGGGTACGACTCACGGAACTGGAAGCGTGGGCCACCGGTGTGGAACGCGACCCACATCGCAATGCCGAAGCCGAGCGTCACCAGCGACCAGGCGAGCGCGATCACCTTCGCGAGCGGTGCCTTCGTCCGCGGCACAAGCGCCACCACTACGGCGCCGACCAGTGGCAGCAACGTCAGCACGCTCAGGTACGGGAATCCGTGCATCATGCGGCCTTTCCAACGCCGTACGGCCACGCGACCGCGCGGATCCTCGTACTCAACCGATCTGCCGACGTCGTTGCCGGCGCGACGATGCGCGTCATCCGACCGTCACCGCCAGCACGGCAACTAGCACGATGAGAGCGCCACCGAGCATCGACAACGCGTAGGTGCGCACATATCCGGTCTGCGTACGGCGCAGCCGACCCGATCCGCCGCCGACCAGCGCGGCGAGCCCATTGACCGCTCCGTCGATGCCCTTGTTGTCGAAGAACACTAGAGCGCGCGTCAGGAAGATGCCGGGCTTCTCGAACAGTGCCTCGTTCAGCGCGTCGCCGTAAAGGTTGTTGCGTGCCGCCGTGACGACCGCGCCCGCCGGCTGGGGCTCGAGCGCCGTACCGCGACGGAACAGCGCCCAAGCGCCGCCCGCGCCGAGCACCACGAGCAACAGGGTGAGCAGCGTGACCGTCAGCTCGTGGATGTGCGGGGTCGCCACCTCGTGCGGCTCCTGGAGCACCGGCGTGAGCCAGTTGACCACCGGCGACTTCATCAGCACGCCCGCGATGATGGACCCGACCGCGAGCAGGATCAGCGGGATCGTCATGATCGGCGGCGACTCGTGCGGATGCTTGTTGTCCTCGGTGTAGCGCTCCGGGCCGTGGAACGTGAGCACGAACAGACGCGTCATGTAGAACGCGGTCAGGCCGGCGCCGAACATCGCGGCGAGGCCGAGCACCCATCCGGTCCAGCCTGGTCTATTGAACGCCGCGAAGATGATCGGGTCCTTCGTGAAGAATCCGGACAGCGGCGGAATGCCGATGATGGCCAGCCAGCCCATCGCGAACGTCAGCCAGGTGATCCGCATGTATTTCCACAGCCCACCGAACCGGCGGATATCCGTCTGGTCGTGCATGCCGTGCATCACGGAACCGGCGGACAGGAAAAGGTTGGCCTTGAAGAAGCCGTGCGCGAGCAGGTGAATCAGCGCGAGGGCGTAGGCCGCGCCGCCGAGGCCGACGCCCAGGAACATGTAGCCGATCTGGGACACCGTCGACCACGCCAGCACGCGCTTGATGTCGTCCTTCGCACAACCGATGATCGACCCGATGACCAACGTGAAGGCGCCGATCGCGACGACCACCGATTGAGCGTCCGGGCTGTGGTTGAAGATCGGCTCGGAGCGCGCGATCAGGTACACACCGGCGGTCACCATGGTCGCGGCGTGGATGAGCGCGGAGACCGGCGTCGGACCCTCCATCGCGTCCGGCAACCACGCCTGCAGCGGGAACTGGCCGGACTTGGCGCACGCGCCGAGCAGCAACAGCAGCGCGAGCGCGACCACGATGCCCTGCGAGGCGTTGGGGACGCCGTTGAACACGCCGGTGAAGTTGACCGTGCCGAACGCCGCGAACATCAGGAATAGCGCGAGGGACATGCCGGCGTCGCCGACCCGGTTCATGATGAACGCCTTCTTGCCCGCCGTCGCCGCCGCCGGGCGCACCGTGTAGAACGCGATCAACAGGTACGAGGCGAGGCCGACGCCTTCCCACCCGAGGTAGAGGATCAGGTAGTTGTTCGCGAGTACGAGGGTGAGCATCGCGGCCACGAACAGGTTGAAGTAGCCGAAGAAGCGCCGTCGCCCCGGATCGCCGGCCATGTAGCCGACGGCGTACAGGTGGATCAGGAAGCCCACGCCCGTGATGAGCAGCACGAAGATCGCGGCCAGCGGGTCGAAGAGGAACCCGAACTCGATCTGCAGCCGTCCGACCGGGATGTAGCTCCACAGGTTCAATTCGGCGGTACGCGAGCCGGACAGCCCGCGCAACGAGAAGAAGTAGATCAGGCCCAGGATGAACGCCGCGCCGACGCTCGCCACGCCGAGGATGTGGCCCCACTTGTCGGCGCGCTTGCCGGCGACCAGCAGGATCAGCGCGCTCGCCGCCGGGATGGCGATCAGCAACCACATGCTCGACAGCACGCCATGCGCCGGCGCGTAGCTGACCGCCTCGACGAGCGCGGCCGGGGTCTGTGCAGTCATCGCCGCCTCAGTACTTCAGCAGGTTGGCGTCGTCGACGCTGGCCGAGCGCCGAGTACGGAAGATCGACATGATGATGGCGAGTCCGACGACGACCTCGGCGGCCGCCACGACCATCGAGAAGAACGCGATCACCTGGCCGTCGAGCGTGCCGTTCATCCGGCTGAACGTGACCAGCGCGAGGTTGCCGGCGTTCAGCATCAACTCGATGCACATGAACAGCACGATCGCGTTGCGTCGGATGAGTACGCCGACCGCCCCGATGGTGAACAGCATCGCGGACAGCACGATGTAGTACGTCGGCGTCATGAGGACGTCCCTCCGGTCAGCGTGCGCTTCGGCTCCGCCTCGTCGTTGGTGAGTTCGCGTGGCGGCAGGATCTCGGAGATGCTCCGGTCGGCCGGCTTGCCGTCGGGCAGCCGCGCCGCGGTAGCCACCGAGTCGGACGTCGCGAAGACGCCCGGCCCAGGCTTCGGCGCCGGATAGCTGCCCGGCGCGAAGCGGGCTCGCATCTTCTCCGGCTGCGTCATCTCCCGCTCCTTGTCGCGCTGGACGTGCGCAAGCACCATTGCGCCGAGCGCGGCGGTGATCAGCAACGCGGACGTCGCCTCGAACGCGAAGACGTATTTCGTGAACAGCAGGTCCGCAACACCCTGGACGTTGCCGTTGCCGGTGCCCTGCGTACTGAATGCGGTGTTCGCGGCGGTCAGGTTCACGCTCGGCCGGTCAAGCGCGCGACCCAACGCGGTGCCCAACAGTACGGCCAGCCCGATGCCCAGCAGGATCGCGGCGACCCGTTGGCCCCGAAGCGTCTCGATGATCGAGTCGGACGCGTCGCGGCCGACCAGCATGAGTACGAAGAGGAACAGCATCATGATGGCGCCGGTGTACACGATGATCTGCGCGAGCCCGAGGAACGGTCCGGACTCGAGCACGTAGAAGACGCCCAGCGACAGCATCGTCATGACGAGGAACATCGCCGAGTGGATAGCGTTGCGCGCCCAGACCATGCCGACCGCGCCGATCAGTGACAGGACGGCCAGCGGATAGAACGTCCACTTCTCGCCGCCCGACACATGTGTCGCGCCGGCCGCGACCAAGAGCATCTGGTGGGTCATGACGCGCGTGCCTCCCGTCGCTTGCGCCCGCCTCGGCCCGCGTCGGCGGTGCCGTCCGTGCTCGCGCGGTTGCCGAACCCGTCGGCGACCGGGCGCACCTCGCCGGGCGCGCGCTCCGCGCCGACGCTGGTGCCGGGGTTGGTCATGCCGGACAGGTAGTAGTCCTTCTCCGTCGCACCCAGCCGCATCGGGTGCGGCGGCTGCTCCATGCCCTCCAACAGCGGCGCGAGCAACTGCTCCTTGGTGAAGATGAGGTCGCGGCGGTCGTCGCGGGCCAACTCGTATTCGTTGCTCATCGTCAGCGACCGCGTGGGACACGCCTCGATGCACAGCCCGCAGAAGATGCAACGCGCGTAGTTGATCTGGTACACGCTCGCGTAGCGCTCACCGGGCGAGTAGCGCTCGTCCTCGGTGTTGTCGCCACCCTCGACGTAGATCGCGTCGGCCGGGCAGGCCCACGCGCACAGCTCGCACCCGATGCACTTCTCCAGGCCGTCCGGATGGCGGTTGAGGATGTGCCGGCCGTGGTAGCGCGGAGCGGTCGGCGTGCGCACCTCCGGGTAGTTTTCGGTGACCACCTTCTTGAACATGTGCGCGAAGGTGACACCGAAGCCCCGAAATGGTCCCACGTCTACACCTCACTCTCGGGGGAGTCGTTGCCGCCGTACGGGTCCTCGCCGCCGGCCGGTGCCACGTCGTCGGCCGGTGCCACGTCGTCGAGGCGTACCGTCACCGAATCGCCAGCACCCACACCGACCGGCGCGCGTTCACCGGCCACCCGGCGCAGCCGAGGCGACGGTGGAACGACGAGATCCATCGGCGGCACCGGGAAACCGCCGGCCTGCGGCTCCTCGTCGCCGGGTTTGACCGCGGGCGGCTTCTCCCGAGCGAAGAGCAACGGCGAGGCGAGCGCGATGACGACGAGCACCGCGATCGCCACGATCAGCACACGCTGCGAACTCGACAGGTTCGAGCTCTGCATCAGGCGGATGCCGGCCAGTGCCAGGATCCACACCAGGTTGACCGGGATCAGCACCTTCCAGCCGAACCGCATGAACTGGTCGTAGCGCAACCGGGGCATGGTGCCCCGCAGCCACACGAAGATGAACAGCAGGATGAGCACCTTGACGGTGAACCAGATGAACGGGAACACGCCATGCTCGGAGCCGCTCCAGAGCGAGATCGGCCAGATCGGGCGCCAGCCACCGAAGAACAGCGTGGCGCAAAGTCCGGAGACCGTGACCATATTGATGTATTCGGCGAGGAAGAACAGCGCGAACTTCAGCGAGGAATATTCGGTGTGGAAGCCGCCGACCAGCTCCGACTCCGCCTCCGGCAGGTCGAACGGCGCCCGGTTCGTCTCACCGACCGCGGCCACGAAGTAGATGAGCAGGCTCGGCAGGAGCAGGATCGCGTACCAGCCGGGCGCGGTGAAGTGGATGCCGAACCACGTGACCTTGTTGCCGTGTTCCTGCGCCGCGACGATGGCACTGGTGGACATGGTGCCCGCGGTCAGGAACACCGCCACGATAGACAGCCCCATCGCCACCTCGTACGAGATGACCTGCGCGGCGGACCGGAGACCACCGAGCAACGGGTAGGTCGAGCCGGACGCGTAACCGGCGAGCACGATGCCGTAGACGCCGATCGCCGAGCACGCGAGCACCACGAGCACGGCCACCGGTACGTCGGTGAGCTGCAGCGGTGTCACGTGACCGAACAAGTTGACGAGCGGACCGAACGGCATCACCGAGAACGCCGTGAACGCACACACCGCCGAGATCACCGGCGCGAGGAAGAACACCGCCTTGTCGGCAAGCGTCGGCATGATGTCTTCCTTGAACGCGAGCTTCAGACCGTCCGCCAGGGACTGCAGCAGACCGGCGGGACCCACTCGGTTCGGCCCGGGTCGCACCTGCATCCGGGCCACCACGCGGCGCTCGTACCAGATCGCGAACAGCGTCATGACGACCAGGAACGCGAACACCACGACGATCTTGATGATCGTGATCCACCAAGGGTCGTGCCCGAACTGGTTCAGGGTCGGGTTCACTACTTCCCTCCGCGGCTGGTCTCATCGGCAGGTGCCGGTGTCGTCGGCGGCTGCGCGGGCGCGCCCGATGCGCCGGCCCGAACGCCCGGTGTGCGTGGCGACGCAACCGACGCGGTTGCCGCTGCGACCGACACGACCCCGCCGGAGGCTACCCCCAACGTTGCGCGCACCCGCGACCCGGTCGAGTTGGTCGGCAGCCACACCACGCCATCGACCATGTCGGTGACCGCCGCCGGCAACGTGATCGTGCCGCGTTTCGTGCCGATCGAGACGTGATCGCCGTCCGCCACGCCGAGCTTTGCGGCCAGCGGCTTGCCGATGCGCACCACCGACGGCCGGGCGGTGCCCGACAGGTATACGTCGCCATCGATCAGGCGGCCCGCGTCGATGAGCTGGTGCCAGGTCGCGAGGATCGCCTCGCCGGCGGCGACAATCGGATCCGGCACCGCCTGCAGGTCTGGCGCGACCGGTCGGCCCGACTCGGTAGCCGGAGTGCTGCCGATCTCACGACGGATCCGCGCCGGGCTGTCGCAGCCGAGTTCCACATCGAATTCGTGCGCGAGCGCGTCGAGCACTCGTGCGTCGGAGGTCGCCGTGGTCTCTAGCACCGTGGCGAAGGTGCGAGGGCGGCCCTCCCAGTCCACGAACGTGCCGGCCTTTTCGGCGACCGGCGCGACCGGGAAGACCACGTCGGCGCGGCGGGTCACCGCCGAGCGCCGAACCTCGAGGCTGACGAG
>DASTMZ010000004.1:0-32591 GCA_035713725.1 Micromonosporaceae bacterium | reverse complement strand
CCGCAGGAGCTTGTCGAACGCGCACTGGACCGGTCGACGGCCGACGGGTGCATCGTGCTGGTCGAGGAGGCGGATCGCGCGAATATCCGCTGGGCGAACAACACGCTGACCACCAACGGCCAGACGCAGGGCCGTCGCGTGACCGTGATATCGACCGTCTCGGCGCAGGCCGGCACCGCGGTCGGCGTGCTCACCCGCGCCGGCACCGACGAGGACACCATTGCCGACCTGGTGGCCGCGAGCGAGACGGCGGCCAGGAACGCGGGTCCGGCACCGGATGCCGCGCCGCTGATCGCCGGCGACGCCGGTGCCGATTTCGCCGAGCCGGTCGCCCACACGTCTATTGGCGTGTTCACCGATGTCGCCGTGCAGCTCGGCGAGGCTTTCGATGCCGCGCGGTCGGCGGGCACGCTGCTGTTCGGCTACGCCGAGCACGAGATGAAGACGACCTATCTCGGCACCTCGACCGGACTGCGCCGCCGCCATGCGCAGCCGACCGGCACCATGCAGCTGAATGCAAAGTCCGCCGATTTCGCTCGGTCGGCGTATGTGGGCGTGGCGACCGACGACTTCACCGACGTCAACGCGGTCGCCATGAACGACCGGCTGGCCACCCGACTTGACTGGGCCAAGCGTCGTGTGGAGCTGCCCGCCGGCCGGTACGAGACGTTGCTGCCACCGGACGCGATCGCGGACTTCATCACGTTCGGGCATTTCGTGGGTGGGTCGGCGCGCGACGCCCACGACGGGCGCTCGGTCTACAGCCGGCCCGGCGGCGGCACCCGCGTGGGCGACCAGTTGTGTGGCGACCGACGGGTGACCGTCGGCAGCGACCCGCACGCTGCCGGGATGGTCTGCGCGCCGTTCGTGATGGCACACGCCAACAACGAGATCGAGTCGGTCTTCGACGACGGACTCAGCCTGACACCGACCGAGTGGATTAAGGACGGCGTGCTGACCACCCTGATCGCGACGCGCCACATGTCGCGTCAGACCGGACTTCCAGTGGCGCCGTATATCGACAACCTCACGATGCGCGCGACGACCGGCGGGAGCGGCGCGTCACTCGACGACATGATCGCATCGACCGAGCGCGCGTTGCTGTTGACGTGCATCTGGTACGTCCGACCGGTCGACCCGCAGACGCTGCTGCTGACCGGACTCACACGGGACGGCGTCTATCTGGTCGAGCATGGTGAAGTGACCGGAGCAGTGAACAACTTCCGGTTCAACGAGTCGCCGGTCGAGCTATTCCGCCGGCTTGGTGAGGTCGGCCGAACCGAGCGTTGCCTCGGTCGGGAGTTCGGCGAGTATTTCAACCGGACCGCGATGCCGGCCGTACGAGTGCCGGACTTCAACATGTCGTCGGTGAGCCAGGCCGCGTAGCACGGTTGCGCCAACGCCAAGGGGCAACTGGTCTGGCGCGGCGACGCATCGACGGGTAGAAACATATCGACCACTTTTCTCGGGACTCGACAATTCGCCGGCCGCCTATCTCATGCCGCAGCGTCGCGGGGCGGTGGATCCGTCGGGCCCACGCGTCGGAAGGCGGGTCGATGTCTCGTACCGATCAATCTCGTACCGCTTCACAAGTCTCCAAGCCCAACCGCAACGGCGCTGACACGGCGACTGGCTCAATCTCGCGACGGGGTGTGTTGGCGGTGGCCGCGGTCACCGCGGGCGTCGTCGCCGCGGAGGTCGCGCTGCCGGGCGCCGCGAGCGCATCGACCGGTCGCACCGCACTGCCCGCCAGTGTCGACAAGATCGGAGCCGATGTCGGTGGCACGACCGCGCCGGACTTCGGGCCGAACGTATTCGTGTTCGACGCCAGTACGCCGGCCGCCGATATTCAGGCGCGGTTCGACGCGCTGTTCGCCGAGCAGGCGAGCAGCCAGTTCGGCACAGGTCGCTACGCGGTGTTGTTCAAGCCGGGCGCGTACAACGTGGACGCGAACCTCGGCTACTACACGACGGTGGCCGGACTCGGTCTGTCACCCGACGACACGGCGATCACCGGCGCGGTACGCGTCGTCGGCCAGCCCGATCCCACGTCGGTAGCGGGCATCTCGGCGCTGATCAACTTCTGGCGCTCGGCGGAGAATCTCGCGGTCACGCCGACTGTCGCGTTTGCGAACCAGTGGGCGGTCTCGCAGGCGGCGCCGCTGCGACGGGTACACGTCAAGGGCATCCTGTGGCTCGAGCCGGGCAACGGCGGGTTCTCCAGCGGCGGGTACATCGCCGACTCCAAAGTCGACGGGATCACCATCAACGGCTCGCAACAGCAGTGGCTCACCCGCGACAGCGAGCTCGACGACATCTGGACGAACGGCGTGTGGAACCAGGTGTTCTCCGGTGTTGTCGGTGCGCCGGAGCAGAGTTTCCCGAACCCGACCTACACCACGCTGCCGACCAGCCCGGTCACCCGCGAGAAGCCGTTCCTCTACGTCGACGACGGCGGCAGGTTCCGGGTGTTCGTACCCGCATTGCGGCACAACACGTCCGGTACGACGTGGTCCAGCGGTAGCCAGCAAGGCACATCCGTGTCGATCGGCGACTTCTTCATCGCCAAGCCGACCGATAGCGCGCTGAAGATCAATCTCGCCGTGGCGCTCGGCAAGCACCTGCTGCTCACGCCGGGCGTCTACCACCTCGACCTGCCACTGGTGGTGGCCCGCAAGAACACCATCGTGCTCGGTCTCGGCATGGCGACGCTGGTCCCCAACCACGGTACGGCGGCGCTGCAGGTCGCGGACGTCGACGGCGTACGCATCGCCGGGGTGATCGTGGACGCCGGGCCGCACGAGTCCCGGGTGCTCGTCGAGGTCGGCAGCGTGCTCAGCCGCCGGTCACACGCGGACAACCCGATCTCCCTGCAGGACGTGTTCTTCCGCATCGGTGGACCGAGTGCCGGGCGGGCCGCGACGACCCTGATCGTGAACAGCCACGACACGATCATCGACAACATCTGGGCGTGGCGCGCCGACCACGGCGACGGCGTCGGGTGGACGGCGAACACGGCCGCGAACGGCGTCGTGATCAACGGCGACAACGTCACCGCCTATGGCCTCTTCGTCGAGCACTTCCAGGAGTGGCAGACGGTGTGGAACGGCAACGGCGGGCGCACGATCTTCTACCAGAGCGAGATGCCCTACGACCCGCCGAGCCAAGCCGCCTGGAACAGCCCGACCGGCGACGGCTGGGCGTCGTACAAGGTCGGCACGCGGGTGCGCAGTCACGAGGCGTGGGGGCTCGGCGTCTACTCATTCTTCAATCAGGGCGTGGACATCCGTGCGGACCGAGCGATCGAGGCGCCGGATGCGGCCGGCGTCGCGTTCCACGACATGATCACGGTGTTTCTCAGCGGCAGCGGTGGCATCGAACGCACGATCAACGACGCGGGTACGCCGGTGGTGGGTTCCTTCGGCACCAGTACGGTGGTGAGCTATCCGTAGCGCCGCCATGCGCATGTCGTAGCGCATCAGCCACCCAGCTTCTCAGCCAGCCCGACGGCCCGTCGCTCACCCGGATGCGACGGGCCGTCGCGCTGGATCGGACTGGGCGGTGCTCGTGAGGCGACGGGGTCGCGCCGCGGTGGCCTGCGTACGACTACGAACGGTCGTGGCTCGGGTGCGGCGACGACGGATCCGTCGACGGTGCCGCCGTGCCGGGCTGGGTCGCTGCGCCGGGCTGGGTTGCGGTCCCGGGCTGGGTTGCCGTGCCGGGCTGGGTCGCGTCGGGCTGGGTTGGCGTCGCACCTGGTTGCGTGATGGCGGAGTCCGGCGGTGTGGTGCTGGTCGCCTGATCACCTGGCGTTGCCGTGGTCTGCGGTGGCTGCGACCCGCTCAAGGCCTTGGCCGCGGCGCGGTGCCGGCGGTGCAGCTGGACGATGCGCGCCGTGCCGGGCAGCGCGACGAGCAGGATGCCGAACACGGCGGCGAGCAGCAGCGCGACGCCCTGCGGCACGTCGCCGTGCGCGCCGAAGAACGAGATCCGCACCTGCTGGCTGTTCTGCAGGATGAATATCAACAGCAGCAGCAGCACGATAGCGAACAGGATGACGGCGAACCAGACGCTGCCGGCTCGCGTGCGCGTGCTGCGCGAGCGGTTGCCGGTCCACGTTGGTCGGCGACGGCCGGACCGTCGGTCATCGGATCCGGTCGGCGGTTGCGTCATCGGTGTCACCGCCTTCGTTCGGTTGGCTTGCGCCGTGCCACCGGCGGCTGCGTCACTTCTCGCATACCCTGCTCGCGTCCGCTTATGCAGGCACAATCGCGTTGAAATCGACGCTCAGATCGGAGACTGGGGGAGTCGGTGGTTCGGACACTCCGGCGCGAGTGGCTGACTACCGAATCCCAGCAGCCTATCAGCAATGCTAGCGTATTGGTCTATAAAGAGATATTTTGGCGTTGCTCCCGATAGCCGTCGGTATGTTCGACCTATGGACTTCGATCATGCGCCGCTTCGCGTCGCTCTCGTTGTACCTCCGTATTACCGAGTTCCACCAGCCGCGTACGGCGGGGTCGAGACGGTTGTCGCCGACCTCGCCGACGCGCTTGTTGACAGTGGACACATCGTCACGATCGTCGGCGCTGAGGCGTCCGAGACTCGTGCCCGATTTGTCCGTGTGTGGGAGAAGACCATGCCGGAGCGTCTCGGCGAGGCGTACCCGGAGGTCATGAACGCGCTGCTCACCCGCCGCGCGATCGGCGATCTTGTCGGCCAGATCGACGTGGTGCATGACAACACGTATTCCGGCGGCTTGAACGCCGAGGTGTACGCCCAATGGGGCATACCCACCGTGATAACTATGCATGGGACTGCTGAACATAAAGAATGGATGCGGTACTACCGGGCGCTTGGTTCGTCGATCAATTTGGTCGCGATCAGCGCCCGGCAGCGTTTTCTGCAGCCGGAACTGAACTGGGTCGGCACGGTGCCGAACGCGTTGCGCATCGAGCAATGGCCGTACAAGCCGAGCAAGGACAACTACGCGCTGTTCCTCGGGCGGTTCAGCGCCGACAAGGGCGCGCACCACGCCGTCGCGGCGGCGCACGAGGCCGGCATACCGCTGGTGCTCGCCGGCAAGAGCTCGGAGCAGATCGAGAAGGACTACCTTCGCGACGTTCTCGAGCCGATGCTCGGCCCCGACGATGTGATGTTCGGTGTGGCGGATGCGCGGGAAAAGCGAATCCTGCTCGCCAACGCACGGTGCCTGCTCTTTCCGGTGCAGTGGGAAGAGCCGTTCGGCATGGTGATGATCGAGGCGATGGCGTGCGGAACGCCGGTCGTGGCGTTGAACGCGGGCGCCGTGCCGGAGGTCGTCGTCGACGGTGTCACCGGATTCATCTGTGATGCGCCGGGTCAGCTCGCCGAGGCGATCCACGCGGTCGACCGCATCAGCCCGGCGGCGTGCCGCCGGCATGTCGCGATGCGCTTCAACTCGGCCAACCTCGCGCGGGGGTACGCGGCCGCCTACCGCGCCGCCATCGACGCGATGCCGCAGCGGATCGTGTCCGAGCGGCACCGTACGGTCCAGATCCCATCGCTCGCGCCCTGACCGGCGCGATCGGCGGGACGCAGTCGGGCGTCTCGCGTGGCGACGTGTAAGAGTGGGTCCGTTCCGCCCGATCCGCGAGCACAGCTCAGCGGCGGCGGCGACGGGAGGGGGCCGCCACGCGATGAGTACGCCGCCGTCCCCGACCACCGGTCTCGCGTACGCCAGCGGGGCAGGCAGGTGGGTGCTCGCCGCCACCATCCTCGGTTCCGCGATCGCGGCGATCGACGCGACCGTGGTCGGCATCGCGCTGCCGGCGATCGGAGCGGACTTCGACACCGGCATCGCGGCGCTTCAGTGGGTCGTCACGGCCTACATGTTGACGCTCGCCGGCCTGTTGCTGATCGCCGGTGCGCTCGGCGACCGGTACGGCCGCCGACGGGTGTTCCTGGCCGGCGTCATCTGGTTCGCGATCGCCTCGGTGCTGTGCGGCGCGGCACCCGACGCCGGCACGCTGATCGCGGCGCGGGCGCTGCAGGGCGTCGGTGCCGCGTTGCTGACGCCGGGCAGCCTCGCGATCCTTCAGGCGTCGTTCCGGCCGGCGGACCGAAGCCGAGCGATCGGCGCCTGGTCGGGACTAGGTGGCGTGGCGACCGCGATCGGGCCGTTCATCGGCGGCTGGTTTGTCGAGTCGGTCTCCTGGCGGCTGATCTTCGCGATCAATCTTCCGATCGCCGCGGCCGTCGTCGCGATCGCCTCACGGCACGTACCCGAGTCACGCAATCCGGCCGCGACCGGCGGCATCGACGTTCGCGGCGGCGTACTTGCCACGCTGGGTCTGGTCGGCCTGACGTACGGCCTGATCGAGGGTCCGACATTCGGGTGGGGCAGCCCGGCCGTGGTCGCGAGCCTCGTCGGAGGCGCGGTGCTGTTGGCCGTGTTCGTCCTGTGGGAGCGACGGGTGGCTGACCCGATGCTGCCGCTGAACCTCTTCCGGTCGCGCCAATTCAGCGCAACGAACGTGGTGACCTTCATCGTGTACGGCGCGCTCGGCGGTGCGCTCTTCCTGCTGCCGATCCAGCTGCAGGTGGTGTCCGGCTTCACCCCGCTGGAGGCCGGCATCGCGCTGTTGCCGGTCACCGTGATCATGCTGCTGCTGTCCGCCCGGTCCGGAGCGCTCGCGTCGCGTATCGGCCCGCGGTTGCAGATGAGTGTCGGTCCGGTGATCGTCGGCGCCGGGATGGCGTTGTTCGCTTTGATCGACGGCGGCGCGATCGACGGGGGAGGGCAGGGCGTCGGCGCACGGTACGTCACCGAAGTGCTGCCGGCCGTCGTGGTATTCGCATTGGGGCTCGCCACCACGGTCGCGCCGCTGACCGCAACGGTGCTCGCTGCCGTCTCGTCTGACCACGCCGGCGTGGCGTCCGCGGTGAACAACGATGTGGCACGGGCGGCCGGGCTGATCGCGGTGGCCGTTTTGCCGGCCGCTGCGGGTATCACCGGCGCGGCGTTTGCGCACCCGGCTACGTTTTCGGCCGGATTTCACACCGCGGTGCTGATCGCCGCGGCGTTGTGCGGCGTCGCCGGTCTGCTGGCGGCGCTGTGGATTCGCAATCCCGAGCGGGCCGCACCGCCGGTCGGCGTGCCGGAGCCGCGAGCCGCCGACTACGCGCTGCACTGCGGCATCGACGCACCACCGCGCACCCTGGTCGGGTCCGGCCCACCGCCGACCGAGCGCGCGTGACGACTCAGCCCCAGTGCTGGCAGTCCGCGTTCGGCGACTCCTGCTCGCGGACCGCGTCGACATAGGCGCGGGCGGTCGCGCTGATCACGATCGCATCGCCCTTCTCGACCGACCCGTAGCCGACGTTGAACGACGCGATCACGGCGTCCACCAGGTCGGTGTTCGACCAGCTATACGTCTCGTGGAAGTGGAACTGGCCGAAATAGACCAGCAGCCACGCGAGATTGTCGGTCGCGATCGCCACGTTGTCGGCTGGCTTGAAACGGTCGTACTGCTCGCCGAAGCGGTTGTTGACGAAGCTTTCCGTCGCGGCACTGACCTGGAAGAGGCCGAAGCCGAGGTGATCGTTCGACTTGCACGCGGACTGCCATCCGCTCTCCTGCGCGGCGATCGCCTTCAGCAGCACCACCGGTACGGTGATCTTCGGTAATGGCTTGCTGAGGTTGGCTGGCTGCTGGACGCCGTCCCACGGCTGCCGTGCGGCGGCGGTGGTGAGCAGGTGTTTCACCGAGGTGAGTGACAGATTCTTCCCGGTGAATCCGGCACATGGCGGTGGACCGGGCGGCTCGGGCGTCGGCGTGGCGCGCGGTTTGGACTTCGACTTCGTCGGTTGGGCCGTCGGCGACGGCGGGTCGAGCGTCGCGGGAGGTTCGGAGATCGACGGCAGGCTGGACGGCAAACCGTCGACGAAGCTTGGCTGCTGCGACGACGACGGCAAACGGAGTGAGCACGCCGCGAGCGATCCGGCCAGCGCAAGCGCGAGTACAAGCCAGAGCCACCGTCGTCGATGCATGTCGCCGTACCCCCGTCACGTCGCCAGCCGAATCGTCAGGCTAGCCGATCGCCGGTGGGCGTTGCTGTCCCGAATTTTCCACTGGCCGGAGTCAGCCTTGCAGCCACGCGTCGACCGCGGCGGCCGGTTCGGGCTGTCCGTAGTAGTAGCCCTGCGCGATGTCGCAGCCGAGCGAGCGCAGGGCATCGGCCTGAGCGGCCGTCTCGACACCCTCGCCGGTGACCGTGAGACCGAGCGTGTGCGCGAGGTCGATCAACATGCCGACGATCGCGAGGTCCTCGGGTCCCTCCGAGGCTCGGTCGTCGAGGCTGCTGATGAACGGACCGGCGAGCTTCAGCGAGTGCAGCGGCAGGGTACGCAGATAGGCGAGGTTCGAGTAGCCGGTGCCGAAGTCGTCGATCGCGATCCGTACCCCCACCTCGGCGAGCGCGTGCAGCGTTTTGAGCGGCTGGCCCGCGGTCGCCATGATGGCGCTCTCGGTGATCTCGAGTTGGAGGCGCGCGGGATCGAGTCCGTGATCGGCGATCAACCGCGCCACGTCGTCCACGATGGACGGATCGTTGACCTGCTGCGGTGCGAGATTCACGCTGACCGTCAACGGCCGGTCGGGGAAGCGGATCGACCACGCGCGCGCCTGTACGCAGGCGCTGCGCAGCACCCACAGCCCGAGTTCGGTAATCATGCCGGTCTCCTCGGCCAGACCGATGAACTCGGACGGCTCGAGGCGACCCCACAGCGGGTGCTGCCAGCGCACCAGCGCCTCGACGCCGGCAAGGCTGTCGTCGCCGAGCCGGATCAGCGGCTGGTATTCGAGGAACAGCTCGCCGCGTGTCAGCGCACCAGGCAGCGACCGGGACAGTTCGTACCGCGTGATTTCCTTGGCATGCCGCTCCGGGTCGAAGAGCGCCCAACGATTGCGACCCTCGGCCTTCGCCCAATACAGCGTCGTGTCGGCTGCCTTCATCACTTCGGCGCGGGTGGACAGGTTCTCCGGCGCGGCCAGGATGCCGATGCTCGCCGAGACTGAGATGGTCTGGTTGTCGATGTGCATCGGTTCGCGCACCGCGGCGAGCGCTTCGTGCGCGACCTCTATCATGACGCCGGCACCCGCGCAGCCCTCGACGAGTACGACGAACTCGTCCCCACCCATCCGTGCAACGAGGTGCCGTTCGCCGAGGCGTGCGTGGAGACGGCGGGCCACCTCGCGGAGCAACTGGTCGCCGGTGTCGTGACCGAGCGTGTCGTTGATCGCCTTGAACCCGTCCAGGTCGAGGTAGCACAGGCCGATGCGGTCGCCGCCGCGGGCGAGCGCGGCGTCGAGGCGCTCGAAGAACAGTGTTCGATTGGGTAGCTCGGTCAACGGATCGTGCGATGCCTGGTGGTGCAGCCGTGCCTGTAGCGCGTGCCGCTCGGTGATGTCCTCGATCATCGCTACGAGATAGCGCGGCGTGCCGCCCTGGTCGCGGATCAGCGACGAAACGAGGTCGGTCCACATCAGACTGCCGTCCGCCCGGTAGTACGGCTTCTCCATGCGGATGTGGTCGCGTGCCCCGGTGACCAACTCGGCGTACTGGTCCCAGGAACCGACCGGGTCACTGGGGTGAACGAAGTCGTCGACGCTGCGAGTCACGAGCTCCTCGGGCGTGTAGCCGAACATGTCGCACATCGCGCGGTTGACTTCGAGGATCTTGCCGTCGACCGTACTGACCGCCATGCCGATCGCGGCATCGGCGAACACCGCGCCGAAGCGCCGCTCACTTGACCACTTCGCGTCCTCGGCGTCCTTGCGGGCGGCGAGCGCGGCGACCGTGATGCGTTGTTGCTCGGCGAGTGTCCGCTGGCGCAGCGCGTCGGCGTACCCCGAAGCGAGCTCGCCAACCGCGGCGAGCCAGCGCTCACGGATGCGTGGTTCGGGCGCCTCGCTCAGCGTCGGGCCGAGCACCGTGATCGTGGAGGCGAGCGACTCGGCGCCGGTGAAGTGCGCGGCGACCATGGATGCGCCGATGTCGCGGATGGCCGCATCGTTGAAGTCGTCGGCGGTGATCGCGTCGATCAGGCGCGCGGCCAGATTGCCGAGATAGCCGCGCAGCTCGCCGCGATTGAGTGGCACGTAACTCGTGTCCGAGATCGCCTCGACCCAGCGGTCGACGAGCCCGCTGCCCGCGGACCTCGACGCGGCCTGGGCCGGCTCGCCCATCGCTATGCCCCACCGATCGGTTGCGCAGGCGAGATTCCGACGCTTTCCGCGCCGCGAAGATCGCGCCCTGCCGCATTTTCGATCACCACACTTGGGTACCCCGATAAGGGACCCGCGACGCGTGGCCTGCCCATTTCGACATCGACGCCGCTGGGCGCCCAGCTTGGTCGCGTCACGGCAGCCAGTGTGCCACAGGGTGGCGTGTGCGACGAGATCCCGACCGACATCGATGGTCGGAGCGTGACACGCACGAAATATGCGCGCGCAACGCGCTCGGGGCAGCGCTGTGTCGCCGCCGGCGGCTCTCTCCACGGCCGCTCGGCGCGGAGCCGGACATCGGTGTCCGGACGCGACATCCACCACCACACGGAGCGGTTGGGCCGTTGCCACGCAGCCGGTTCAGCTACGCGCACCCGTCGCAGCGAGGTTACCGTCGCGGCGCGGGCATCGGTCGGCCGGCGAACGCTGCTCCCTCGTGGTCGCCGGCCGCCGCCGCGCCGGTCATTTCAACGCGACCCGAGGCATCGACGTCGATGTCTACGAGCCGTTCGCCGATCCGGAGTCCGGCAACGCGAAGCGGGCCGGCCATCATCGGCGTGATGGATACATCCCCGGCCGGTACGTCAACGGAAAGGCCAAGCAGCGCCTGCAGCAGGGCGATGCCGGCCGCCGCCGACCAGGCCTGAGGTCGGCACGCGGCGGGGTGCGCGAGCGGCCGGGACACCTCGTCGCGGGCATCGCCGCTATACAACTCGGGAAGGCGGTAGTCGAACGCGTCGGCGGCGGCGAGCAGACCGTCGATGAGCGTGGTGGCAGCACCGCGGGCGTGGTGGTCGCTCGCCATCGAGGCGAGGCCGAGCAGCGCGATCGCGGTGTCGTGGGGCCAGATCGAACCGCAGTGGTACGTCATCGGGTCGTACGCGCCGTCCAAAGTCGACATGGTCCGCAGGCCGTACCCGCCGGACAGCTCCGGGGCGCCGAGCAGCGCCGCGACCGTCGACTCCTCGGCGGGGTTCAGCAGCCCGGTGCCGAGCAGGTGGCCGATGTTGCTGGTGAGCGCGTCGATCGGGTGCCCGGTGCCGTCGATGCCCTGCGCCGGGAACGCGCCGAGCGGTCCGGTGCGCCAGAACCGGCCACGGAACGCGTCGGCGAGGTTCGCCGCGTAGCCGCGCCAGTGGTCCGGATCGGCGAGTGCGTCGACATGGTCCGCGTCTCCGAACGCCTCGAGCAGCCGGGCCGCGTCGAGCGCTGCGCGGTGTGCGTACCCCTGTACTTCACACAGCGCGATCGGCGGCGTGGCCATCCGGCCGTCATGGAAGCGCACCGCGGTGCCGGAGTCCTTCCACCCCTGGTTGGCGAGGCCCCGACCGGTCACGTCGAAGTATTCGATGAACCCGTCGCCGTTCGGATCGGCGTACCGCTCGAGCCAGCCCAGCGCGCCCCGCAGCGTCGGCAGGAACCCGGCGACCGTACGGTCCGGCAGGCCCCACCGCCACGCGTCGGCAAGCAGGCTGATCCACAGCAGCGTGGCGTCGACCGTGCCGTAGTAGACGGTCGGCCCGTCCGGCCCGGCCGACGGTGCCCCGGGCAGCGTCAGTCGGGTGTCCCGACGTCGAAGCTCATGCATGATCTTGCCGGGCGCTTCGCCGGATGCCGCGTCTAGATGGGATCCCTGGCGACGGGCCAGCGCGCGCAGCGTGCCCTCCGCGACCGACGTGCCGAGCGGCAGCATCATGCGTGCCGCCCAGATGCTGTCGCGCCCGAAGAGGGTGAGGAACCACGGCACGCCGGCCGCGATGAACGCGTCGTGCGGCTGGCCAGGCTCCGCGACGCGCAGCGACGTGAGGTCGTCGATGGCGCGTTCGACCAGTCGGGCGATGCGCGGATCCGCCGCCGTGATGGTCGGGCGCGACCAGTCGACCGGGCCGGGCGGCGTGACAACCACCGCGGTTGGTTCCCGTACCCGCACGGACCAGCGCAGCGTGACCTCCTCGTCGGTACGCAGCTCGATCTGCCACGTCAGCACGGCGGTCGCGAGCCCGACGGCCGGGTCCGCGACCCGTACCGTCGCGTTGGCGCCGCTGACTCGTACGGTCGCGCCGCCGTCTGTCCAAACCAGCTCGTTGCCGTCCAGCCCCGCGGCGGCCATCGACCGCCAGCGGCCGGCACGGGCCAACTCCATCGGAGTGAGGTCGCAGTCCAGTTGCAGCGTCACTTCGGCGCGGACCGGCGCGGTCGCGGTGGACCGGACGCGGATCGTCTCGTCGAGCCCATCCGAGCGGACGCTGCGGGTGCGATCGAGCCGTACGGTCGGGTCGGGAATCGGGTCGCCCATCTCGCGGATGGTCGCGAAGAACGTGGTGATGCCCGGGCCGTCATGCTGCCAGCCGAGCGGATCCGGCTCCGCGCCGTCGACGGTGACGACCGCACGGCGCAACGCGCGCGTGTCGCCGACGTAAAGGCCCGCGACACCGAGCGGCCGCAGCTGTCCGTCCGCGTCGGCGAGCACGCACGCAGGTGCGCAGACGGTCGCCACCAGCCGATGGATCGGCGCAGGTCCAAAGTGCGCCGTCGGTCGTGCCTCCGCCTGTGCGGGGATCTGGGCGGCAGCGTCGGCGCCGAGACGTTGTATGTCTCGGCGCTCGTCACGTGTTTCGAGGGTCGGCGGGCCAAGCTGGTCCGGGACCGGCGGCTCGGCGTGTCGTTCGTCGTCGGGCGGGGGCATCGCACCTCCTCGTACGTCCACATCGACCGAGCGTCCGGTGCGGGGTGACCCTTCGGCACCCGTCGACCTGACCGTTCGGACTTGACAATGGACGCGTACGGCGGGACAGTTTCGAAACATCCGGTGAACTTGAACGATCCAATGATGACGCACGGCTCCTTGAACGATCAAACCTATAAGGCGGGGCTCATGCCGTCAAAGGTCACGATTGCCACGGTCGCGCGACACGCGAACGTCTCGCGGCAGACGGTGTCCAATGTCCTCAACGCGCCGGACATGGTGCGCGACGTGACACGGGCACGCGTCATCGCGGCAATCGAGGAGCTGGGCTACCGGACGAACCTCGCCGCGCGCCAGATGCGCACCGGGCGGTCCCGGCTGATCGGGGTCCGCATCGATCCGGTACGCAACGGCATCGAGCAGGCCGTGCTGGACCGATTCCTGCACGGACTGACCGAGAACGCGGCACCGGCCGGGTACCGCATCGTGCTGTATACGGCCGGCGACGACGAAGCCGAGATCGAGACGTACGACGAGTTGCTCGCCACCTACGCGCTCGACGGCTTCGTCCTGACCCAAACTCACCACGACGACACGCGTACCGCGTGGCTGCTCCAGCACGCCGTACCGTTCACCACGTTCGGCCGCCCGTGGGGCGCGCCGGAGCGGCACAGCTGGGTCGACGTCGACGGCGCCGCGGGCACCGCGGCGGCGGCCCGCCACCTGATCGCCGCCGGCCATCGACGCGTCGCGTTCATCGGCTGGCCACCCGGTTCGGGCGTCGGGGACGACCGACGTGCCGGCTGGGCGGCCACCGTGCGCGCGGCCGGCCTGCACACCGACGGCCTGTCCCGGCACACCGTAGACGGCGTCAGCGAGGGCGATCGCATGGCGCGCGATCTGCTCGCCGAGCCGGAGCCACCCACCGCTGTGGTCTGTGCGAGTGACACGCTCGCGCTCGGCGCATGGCGGGTCGGCGGCCTCGCGGTGGTCGGCTTTGACGATAGTCCGATGGCACAGGCGGCCGGCCTCTCCACCGTCCGTCAGCCGCTCGCCGAGGCGGCCGCGGAGTGCGTGCGCACTCTCGCGCTGCTGCTCGGCGACCGGCTCGCCGCGACGACACCCGTCACGGCGAACGAATACTCCGCGGCAACCGTGAACGGCGCCGCCGGTGAACCGGTGACCCGCCACGTGTTGCTCGCACCTCGCCTCGTCATCCGGGACTCCGGTTGACGGTCATCCGGGACCCCGGTTGGCGGTCATCCGGGACCCCGGTTGACGCTCCACCCGATTCGAACGCCTCACCCCCGAAGGAGGGACATCGATGACCCGACGACTCCGCCGAGGCGGCTTAGCACTCGCCGCCGTGGCACTCGTGCTCGCGAGCGCGGCGTGCGGCAGCGGATTCAACAAGAACAGCAGCACCACCCAGAAGGCGGGGCCGGCAAACCTGCAGGTTCTGATCGCATCGTCCGGCCAAGCCGAGACCGACGCGGTCAAGCAGGCGGCTGCGGCCTTCGCGTCCAGCACCGGCAACACGGTCACCGTGAACCCGGCGCAGGACATCGGCCAGCAACTCGGCCAGGCGTTCGCCGGCGGCAACCCGCCGGACCTTTTCTACGTCGACGCGTCACGGTTCGCGGACTACGCGAGCATCGGCGCGCTCTACCCGTACGGCAGCAAGGTGCCCGACGCGAACGACTTCTACCAGTCGCTGCGCCAGACGTTCACGTTCCAAGGCCAGCTCTACTGCATCCCGAAGGACTTCTCGACGCTTGCGCTGGAGATCAACACGGATCTGTGGGCGAAGGCGAAACTGACCGACGCCGACATTCCGACCACTTGGGACCAGCTCGTCACGGTGTCGAAGAAGCTGAAGGCGGCCGGCATCACGCCGCTCGCGACCGCGGACACGCGCGACCGTCTCGGCGCGTTCGTGGTGGAGAACGGCGGCTGGTGGGCCAACAAGGACGACACCCAGGCCACCGCCGACTCGCCACAGAACCTGCAGGCGCTGCAATTCGTCCAGATGCTGCTGAAGCAGGGCCTCGCGGTCTACCCGAAGCAGGTCGACGCGGGCTGGGGCGGCGAGGCGTTCGGCAAGGGCAAGACCGCCATGGCGATGGAGGGCAACTGGATCCGTGGCGCCATGACGAGCGACTACCCCAACATCAAGTACGAAGTGAAGCCGCTGCCCGCCGGCCCGGCCGGTCAAGGCACGCTGTCGTTCACCCAGTGCTGGGGCATCTCGGCCAAGAGCAAGTTCAAGGATCAGGCCGTGAAGTTCGTGGAGTACATGACGGCCAAGGCCCAGCAGCTCACGTTCGCCAAGGCGTTCGGCGTCATGCCGTCCCGCCAGTCGGCGAAGGCCGATTACCTCCAGCAGTTCCCGGATGACGCCGCCTTCATCGACGGCGCGCAGTACGCACAAGGCCCGCTCACCGTGGCGAAGGTCGACTCGGTGCTGGCGGACTTCGACAGTCAACTCGGCAGCCTGACCACCAACGGGAGCCCGCAGGCGATTCTGCAAAAGTTGCAGACGAACCTGAGTGCCGCGTTGAAGGGCTGACGGCCCGCCGGTGTGGCGTGTGTCCCCCCGCACGCCACACCGGCGTACCCGACACGAACGCCTCCGTCGTCTCTCGCCCCACGTCGAAGGGAGCGGCCGTGACAACTACGTCGAACGACCCATCTGGTCCGTTGGGCGCCGGCGGGACCGGTACGCCACGCCAGCGCTCCGCGGCCAGCGCGCTGGAGTTGCGGGTACCGGTCAGACGCTGGGCGGGACCGCGCGGCGCGGACGGACCGGCACCACGACGGCGGCCGAACCGCATCTATGGCCGGCAGGGCATCGCCGGCTGGACGTTCGTCGCGCCGGCCATCGTGATCCTCGGCGTGTTCCTGTTGCTGCCGATCCTCATGGCGCTGTTCGTGAGCTTCACGAACTGGAGCGGCGTCGGCAGCCCCTTCTCGTCGAGTACGCCTCTGGTCGGCGCGTCCAACTACACGCACCTGTTCACGGTCGACGGCCTCGCCCGCGAAGACTTCATGACGAGCATCCGCAACAACTTCTACTACGTGCTGCTCGTGGTGCCATTGCAGACCGTGCTGGCGCTCGCTCTTGCGCTCGTCGTCAACGGGCGGCTGTTGCGCGGCAAGGGATTCTTCCGCACCGCGTTCTACTTTCCTTCGGTGACAAGCTCCGTCGCGATCAGCGTCGTGTTCCTATTCATGTTCTCTAACAGCGGCGCGGTCAATGCTTTGCTGAACTTCTTCGGCATCCACGGGCCGCAGTGGTTCTCCGATCCGCGCGGAGTGCTCCAGATCATCCTCGGCGGGCTGGGCATCGTGGATCCGAACAACCCACCCGCGGCGCTCGCTAACTCGCACTTCCTGAGCTTGTCGACGTGGGACTGGATCGCCGGGCCGAGCGTCGCGATGTGCGCGATCATCACGCTCGTCGTGTGGACGACCAGCGGCACGTTCATGCTGATGTTCCTTGCCGGGCTGCAGAACCTGCCGATCGAGCTCGACGAGGCGAGCATGCTCGACGGCGCGACGCGCTGGCAGCGGTTGCGTTATGTGACGCTGCCGCAGTTGAAGCCGACGCTATTCCTGGTGATCACACTCGGCCTCATCGGGACGTGGCAGGTATTCGACCAGATCTACGTGATGAGCCAAGGGAATCCGGCGAAGACGACGCTCACTCCGGCGTTCCTGTCCTATCGGACCGCGTTCAAGGACTTCAACTACGGCTCGGGTGCGGCGATCTCGTTCGTGCTGTTCCTCATCATCGTGCTGATGACGTTGCTGCAACGGTGGGTGATGCGGGACCGCGACAAGCCGCCGGGCGGGCGGCGGTGGTTCGGGCGTCGGCCGACATCGCCGCCGATCGAGGAACAGATCCCGGTGCCGGCGCTGGCGGCGGCCATCGAAAGGTCGCGACTACCATGAGCGCATCGAGTGTGCACCTGAGGCGGACGCCAGCGCCGCCCCGACGCGAACTTGACGGCAGCACGCGCGCCCGGCGGATCGCCACGCGCGTCACCGGATACGCGGTCCTGGTCATCTTCGCGCTGATCTTCATCTACCCGTTCATCATCCAGCTCGGCAACACGTTCAAGACCGAGCCGAACGCGGCGGCCGATCCGCTGTCGCCGATCCCGCATCCGTTCACGGATGCGAGCTTCTTGCGCATCTTCGACGGCACCGACTTTCCGCGGTGGATGCTGAACTCGGTCTTCATCACGATCCTGGTGACGCTCGGCCGGGTGTTCTTCGACTCGCTGGCCGGATATGCGTTGGCACGGCTGCATTTCCGTGGCCGCAAGGCGCTCTTCGCAGGCGTCATCGCCGTGATGGCGGTGCCGGGCGTGGTGCTGCTGATCCCGAAGTTCCTGGTGCTGAACCAGCTCGGCCTCTACGACAGCTACACGGCACTGATTCTGCCGACGATCATCGACGCGGCCGGCATCTTCATCATGAAGCAGTCGTTCGAGATGGTCCCGCACGAGATGGAGGAGGCGGCGCGCATAGACGGTGCCGGCATCTTCCGGACGTACTGGTCGGTCGTCCTGCCCATGGTGCGGCCGGCGGTGCTGACTCTGACGATCCTGTCCTTCCAGGGTTCCTGGAACGAATTCCCGCAGACGCTTGTCGCGGTCCAGAGCCCGCAATACTTCACCCTGCCGCGTGGCGTCGCCAACCTCGTCAGCGGCTCGCTCGGCGCCGGCACGCAGTATCCGCTCAAGCTCGGTGCGGCGCTGCTCGCGACGATCCCAGTCGCGATCCTGTTCATGGTGTTCCAGCGGTACTTCGTTCGCGGCGCGAACGAGGGAGGCGTGAAGGGCTGACTATCCGCGGTCGGCGTGGGGCCCGGCACGCGAGCATCGGCTCGGCACGGCGCGGCCGCCACCGGTGTTCCGGTGGCGGCCTATGCGTGTCTGGTGCGCTGCTCAGTCGAGGACGGGTTGCGGCTCGTCGTGGGGCTCGTCGTGCCAGCGAACCGCGCCGTACGTGTCATGCGCGATCACGGTCGCGGACGAGTCCCCGACGCGCACCCCTTCGATGCTGATCTCGCCCCACCACTCGGGCAGTGCCGGGTCGACCGTGACGCCGTCGCGGCCCTCGGCCGGCTCGAGGCCGAGCAGCGACCGCAACACGAGCAACGGTGCCCCGGACGCCCACGCCTGCGGCGAGCACGACGTCGGATAGGGCACCGGCGGATCGAACATGTCGCGCGGGAAGCCACAGTAGAGCTCGGGCAACCGGCCGTCGAACGCGGTCGCGGCGGCGAACAGACCGTCGGCGAGGCGATGCGCGAGTGCGACGGCGCCTTCGATGTGCCGGTACGTCATCAGGCCAGCGATGCACATCGCGGTGTCGTGTGGCCACACTGAGCCGTTGTGATAGCTCATCGGGTTGTAGGCGCCCATGTCGCTGGCGAGCGTACGCAGCCCGAAGCCACTGTCCATCGTGCTGCCGGCGAGTGCGGCGATGGTGCTAGCGGCGTGTTCGTCGGAGAGAATGCCGGTCCACAACAGGTGGCCGACATTGCTTGTCAGCGCGTCGACCGGGCGCTTGGCACCGTCCAGCGCGACGGCGAAGTAGCCGCGCTCCGGCAACCAGTACGCCGCCGCGAACGCCTCGCGAAGCTCGGCGGCGCGCGCCCGCCAGTAGGCGGCTGCGTTGGGGTCGCCGAAGGTCTCGGCGAGATGGGCACGCGCCTGTCGCGCCGCGTACGCGTACCCCTGCACTTCGCACAGCGCGATCGGCAGGCGGGCGAGGTTGCCGGCGGCGTCGTTGATGCCGTCGCCGCTGTCCTTCCAACCCTGGTTGACCAGACCGTGGTCGGCGGTCCGGTGATACTCGACGAAGCCATCGCCGTCCCGGTCGCCGTACTCGTCCATCCACCGCATCGCGGCATCGGCGGCCGGCAGCAGCGCCGCGACGGCATCCCGGTCGGCGCCCCACCGCTCCGCCTCGGCCAGCAGCATGACGAACAGCGGAGTCGCGTCAACAGAGCCGTAATACCGGTTGCCGCCGAGCGCCTGGTGCACCGCGGGCCCGCGGCGGAACTCGTGAAGGATCCGGCCCGGCTCTTCTTCGGTGGCGTGGTCGACGACGCGCCCCTGCACGTCGGCGAGCTCGCGGAGGGTACCCATCGCCAGCTCACGGTCGAGCGGCAACGTCATCCACGCGGTGAGTTGGCTGTCGCGCCCGAACAGAGTCATGAACCACGGTGCGCCGGCGGCCACGTACGCCCGACCCTCGCCCGTCGTCATCCGCAGCGAGCCCAGATCCTCGAGGCTTCGGGCAAACGTGTGGGTCATCCGCGGATCGGCCGCGACGATGTGCGGGTGGTTGCCGATGATGTGCGGGCCGCCGCCGTCGACGGCGAAACCTGCCGGCACGCCGCGGTCCACGCCCGCCACGTCGCCGGCCGTTGGATCGTCGGGGGAGTGCGCGGACACGTCGATGGTCGCGGACCAGATCGTCCGAGCCGGTACGCGGACTCGCCAGCTAAGGCCCGACACGGTGACCTCTGGTGCGGCCGTGGCGGCGATGCGCGTCCATCGACCGGGTTCCGACTCACTGCGGAACACGATCGCCGACGGCTCGGTCTCGACCGGTGCGCGGTCGTCGACCGCGTGGCCGGCCTTGACCGCGAAGAGATCGGTGAAGTCGGCGTCGAACTCGATCGTCAGATGTGCCTCGGTGTCGTCCGGGCTGAGGTTGTGCAGGCTCACTGTCTCGCGCATGCCGGCGGTGACCATCCGGCGCCGGCGTACCACCAGCAGTGTGCTGTCGGCGGTGCCGGGAGCCGGCGCGCGCCGCAGGAGGAACTCCGCCTCGCGCGCGTCGAATTCGCGCAGCGCCAGCGACTCGCACCGCCGCTCATCCAGCCGCAGCTGGCATGCGGACACCACGCGTGCGTCATGTGCGAACAGGCCGTGCGCCGAGCCGGCCGCGATGTCGCCGGTCGCGTCCGATAGGCAGAACGTCGCGCCCTCGATCAGCGTGAGCGCGCCCGAGCCGCCACCGGTCGCGGTCACGGTGGCCTCGTTGAGCGGACTGATCATCGGTGCGCGGCGGGCGACGCTTGGCCGACGGGTACGCGCATTACGGCAGCATATACGCGCCGGGACCGGGACGGGCGCCGGAGCGTCAGCGGAGCGCGGCGTAGACGAGCTGGCGCAGCTGCGGCCGGATCGGGTACTGGCTGGACGGGATGAGCTGGGTGAAGAACGACACGGTCAGCTCCTCGGCCGGGTCGATCCAGAACGCGGTGCTCGCAAGGCCACCCCAGTAATACGAGCCGGCCGTGATCGGCGTCCGGCCGGGCGTGGGATCGAGTACGACGGCGAACCCGAGGCCGAACCCGATGCCGTCGAAGATCGTCTCGGCGAACCCGCCGGAGCTCACCGTCGCGAGGTCCGCGCCGCCGGGCAGGTGGTTGCGCGTCATGAACCGGACCGTACGGCTGCCTAGCAGGCGTACCCCGTCGACCTCGCCGCCGCCGAGCAGCATGAGCATGAACCGCTGGTAGTCGGCCGCACTGCAGATGAGTCCACCGCCGCCGGCGAACATCGCGGGCCGCTCGCGGGCTAGTCCCGCCATTGCGTCGAACCGTGTCGCGCGCCCGGTCCTGGGATCGCGCGCGTAGAGCCCGGCCAGGCGTCCCGCCTCCGCGTCGTCCACCCACCACCGAGCGTCTGTCATGCCCAGTGGTTCGAAGATGCGCTCGGCCATGAAGTCGGCGAGGCTCTTGCCGGAGATGACCTCGACGAGCCGGCCGAGCACGTCCGTCGCAACCGAGTAGCCCCACTTCGTGCCCGGCTGGAACAGCAGCGGCATGGCCGCCCACCGCCCGCAGGACTCCTCGAGAGACCGCGCGCCCATCGCCTCCAGCGTCTCGCCACGCGCGCGATAGATGGCGTCCACGGTGGAGGACATCAGGAATCCGTACGTCAGTCCGGACGTGTGCGTCATCAAGTGCCACACGCGGATCGGTTCCAGCGCGGGCACCGTGAACGGCACCGTGATCGACCCCTTGTCGAACACCTGGGTGCGCTCGAACTCCGGCAGCCACCGGCTGATCGGGTCGGTGAGCTCGAAGGCACCTTCCTCCCACAGCATCATCGCGGCGACCGTGGTGATCGGCTTGGTCATCGAGTACACCCGCCAGAGCGTGTCGCCCCCGACCGGCGTCTCGGTCTCCAGATCCGCTAGGCCATACGTGGACGCGTGGGCGACCTCGCCCTTACGGCTGACCACGAGTTGCCAGCCGGCGAGCCGGCCGTCGTCGACGTACTCGGCGAAGTGCCGATCCAACGTAGCGAGCTGTCGTGGATCGAGACCGACCGAACCGGGCTCTACGGTGCGCTCCATGGATCATCTCCGTACGTCGGTGGGTGCTCGCCGTTTGTCGTCGCGCCGGACCCGATCATCACACTCCTGATCGGCCACGGGTACCCTCGCCGGGCGGGTACGCCCTCACGTAGCGTCGGCGACAAATCACTGGTCGCGAGCGGTGAGGAGCCCGGCAACGTGTCGTCGCTGACGGAAGTCAGGTCCAGTGCCTGAGGCGGCGTCGTTCGCGCCCGGCGGTGCCGTGCCGCCGGTTGCCGCCTCCGTCGACGAGTTGCTTTCCGGCGCGGCTTGGCGCGGGCCGATGGACAAACACGTCGACTCGCTGTCCGGCGCGCCGTTCGAGCGAGCGATCATCGACGGCGAGCGCTACGTCGTCAAGCACATCGGGTACGACCTCGACTGGCTCGCCCGCGCGTTGCACGACCGAGATTGCTTCACGTTGACGATGTGGCGGAGCGGCCTGCTGCACGCGCTTCCCGCCGAGATCGATCACACGATCGTTGGCATGGCACACGAGTCCGGCACCAGCATCGTCACGCTGCTGATGCGCGACGTCGGGGAGCGGCTCGTTCCGGCCGGTACGTCCTTGCTGCGCCACGAGGATCATCGCTTGTTCCTCGCCCGGATGGCACGGATGCACGCGACGTTCTGGGACTTCGCCGGCGCACCCGGCCTGCTCGATCCCGGCGTACGGTACACCGCGCTCACGCCGGCGACCGGTGAACTCGAGGCGGCCGCCGGCCGGGACGACCCGGTGCCACGCGCGCTCGCGGGTGGCTGGGCGGCGCTTCGGGCGGCCGCGCCGGAGGCCCACGACCTCGCGCTCGCGCTAGCAACCGACCCCGGTCCGCTGATCGCCGCATTCGGCGAGACGCCGGTCACCCTGATCCACGGCGATTGGAAGGCAGGCAACCTCGGTACGCATCCGGACGGTCGAACGATCCTGCTCGACTGGGGTTGGCCCGGCCGAACCGGGCCGCTCGTCGACATCGGTTGGTATCTCGCGGTCAACTGCGATCGGCTGCCGGAGTCGAAAGAGGACACCATCGCGGCGTACCGTGACGCGCTCGAGTCCGAGGGCGTTGACACGTCCTCGTGGTGGGCACGCCAACTCGACCTCGCGCTGCTCGGCGGGTTTCTGCAACTTGGCTGGTCCAAAGTGGGTGACGCGGCCGAGCTCGACTGGTGGTTGGCGCGCGTCGTGCCGGTCGCCCGGGAACTATTGCATTGATCGCGGACGCGCGGCGATGTCGCCGCGACCCGCGGACTACGTACATGGACGGTTCGGTTAGGCCGTAGGCTCGCGGCCATGACCGATCCGGACTGCATCTTCTGCAAGATCGTGGCGGGCGAGATCCCGTCGACACAAGTCGACGCGGACGAGCACACGATCGCGTTCATGGACATCGCACCGGCGACCCGCGGGCATGTGCTGGTGATCCCGCGTCGCCACCAACCCGATCTGCTGGCGGTCGACGACGAGGACCTGACCGCGTCCACGTTGATGGCAAAGCGAGTCGCCCAGCGCGTCGTCGACAAACTCGGTGCGGACGGCGTGAACCTGCTCAACTGCTGTGGATCGGCGGCGTGGCAGACCGTGTTCCACTACCACGTGCACGTGATACCGCGCTATCTGGACGATCCGGCACGCGATGCGTTGAAGCTGCCGTGGATCCCAACGCCCGGCGACCCGGCCGACATCGCGGCGGCGGCCACCGAACTCAACGGCTGACGCCGAACGCAACGGCTGACGCCGAACGCAACGGCTGACGGGATCTCAACGGCTGACGCGGAATCCAACCGCCGGAGAGTCAACGGGTCGTGGTCGCCTGGTCGTTTGCCGGCCACGCCGCGACCGGTCCGTACGCAGTCATCGTCACATCATCGCCGACGCCGCGGTGTTCTGAGCCGGCCACCCGGACGCGGATCGGGCGGCCGCCGTCGGCTGGGCGTACCACCATGATTGTGTCGTGGCCAAAGTAATGCAGCTCCGTCACGTGCCCGCGCACCCCGCCGTCGGCGGACGCCGGCTGGCTTGAACCCGTTGCGCTGACTCGGATCTGTTCGGGTCGGACCGCGACCACGACCGGGCCGCCATCGCCGGCGGCCTGTGCCGCAAGCGATTCCGTGAGCAGCGGCACGCTGCCGAGCACCGTACGCACGGTGTCGCCGTTCACGATGCCAGCGAACACGTTGGCCTCCCCGAGGAATCCGGCGAGTTCCAGATCCGCGGGTCGTTCGTAGAGCTGTTGCGGCGTCCCGATCTGGGCGATCACGCCGTCGCGGAGCACCGCCACCCGGTCGGCCATCGACAGCGCCTCGTCCTGGTCGTGCGTGACAAGCAGCGCGGTGGCACCTGCGGTGCGCAGCACGCGCGCCACATCCGTGCGTACGTTGGCGCGAAGTGCGGCGTCGAGCGACGAGAACGGCTCGTCCAGCAACACGATCGACGGACTGATGGCGAGCGCCCGCGCTAGCGCCACGCGTTGCTGCTGACCGCCCGAGAGCTGATGCGGGTAACGCCGTGCGAGCCGGTCGAGCCCGACAAGCTCGAGCACCTCGTCGACGCGCCCGCCGCGCCGGACGTCGCGGGACAGCCCGAATCCGACGTTCCCGGCGACCGACAGGTGCGGAAAGAGCGCACCCTCCTGCGGCACGTACCCGACGCGGCGCCGCTCCGGCGCCAAGTGCCGGCGGCCGTCGTCCACCACCCGGCCACCCATCGTTACGTTGCCGAGATCGGCCCGCTCGAAGCCGGCCAGGATGCGGAGCAACGTGGTCTTGCCGCTGCCCGACGCGCCCAGGATCGCGGTGAGCGATCCGGTTTCGATCGTCAGGTCGACGCCGCGAAGCACACGCTGCCCGCGGAACGCCTTGTGTACGCCCGACACCTCGAACCCCGTCACGCGGTCATCCTCCCTGACGTGACGGCAGCCGGTCGAACCACCGTCCGATCAGATAGCTTGGTACGGCTGCGATCGCGACCAGCGCGACAGCGTACGGTGCCGCGGCGCCGTACGACGCGTCGTTCTGGTACGCCCAGAACTGCGTGGCTAGCGTGTGCACGCCGGTGGGCACGAGCACCAGTGTCGCGGTCAACTCGGTGACCGTGGTCAGGAACACCAGACAGAATGCCGCGGCCAGCCCAGGTGCGACCAGTGGCACGGTGACCCGCACGAGCACCGATGCCGGTCGGTGCCCGAGTGATCGCGCGACCTCCTCGAGGCGGTGCGGCGCTTGTGCGACGGATGCCCGGACCGCCACGAACGCGAGCGGGTAGAACAGGATCGCGTACGCGATCACGAGCAGCTGCGGGGTCTGGTAGATCCACGGCGCGTAGTGGATGGCGTAGAACACCGCGGCGAGCGCGATGATGAGCCCGGGGAGCGCCTGCACGACGAGTGTGGTGCGTTGCAGTACGGCGGCCGCCCGGCTGTCGCGCCGCACCGTGTAGAGCGCGACGGGCAGCGCCAGGATGGTCGCCAGCGCCCCGGCCGACGCACTGTAGACGGCGGTATGCGCGGCGGCTGCGAGCATCGAGCCGCCCGGCAGCGTGGTCGCGTGCGATTGCACCATCCAGTACGACAACGCGGCGGCCGGCATGCCGAGTGCGAGTGCCACGATGCCGACGAGGCCGCCCAGCGCGAGCGTGGTCCATCGGCCGAGTCGGTGACGGTGGGGGACGCGCGCGGCTTGCCGCGATCCGGTCGCGAAGCGGCCTCGGCCTCGACCGGCGAGCAGACCCTCGGTGGCCAGCACGACGAGACCGAGCGCCACTAGTGCGAGAGACAGCGCGCTCGCCGCCGGTCCGTTGAAGCCCACCTGGAACTCGGCGAAGATCGTCGTCGTGAACGTCTGGAACCGCAGGATCTCGAACGCACCGTATTCGGCGAACAACGTGAGGCAGACGACCAAACCGCCGCCGAGTAGCGCCGGCCGCAACATCGGGACGGTCACGCGGACGAACGTGTGGATGCGACCGCGTCCAAGGCTGCGGGCCACCTCCTCGGGCGCCGGATCGGTGCCACGCAACGCGGCCGCGACCGGCAGGTAGACCAGCGGGTAGAGGCCGAGCGTCATGACCAGCGTCGCGCCCCACAGGCCGTGCACGGCCGGGAAGATCGACGACCACGCGTAACCGGTGACGAAGTCGGGCACCGCGAATGGCAGCACCAACAACACCGCCCAGGCGCGCCGGCCGGGCAGGTTCGTGCGTTCGACGAGCCACGCCGCGGTGACGCCGATCAGCACGCACGCGGTCGTGACGAGCACCGCGAGTTCGATGGTGTTGCGCAGCAGCACGAGCGTGAGGTGCCGGAACAGCAGCGCGCGCACCTCGTCCCAGCCGGCCTGACGAGCCTGCAGCACGAGGAACACCAACGGCAGCAGCACGAGCGCGGCGACTCCGGTGCTCAGTGCCGCGAGCACCGGGGTAGGCCGCGACGTCCGGCGCCGAACTGCATCGGCGTTGCGCGTTGCGTCGTCGGTCGCGGTGCCCGCGATCGCCGCGTCGTCGGTCGGTACGAGCGTCACAACAACTGAGCCTGCTGCAACAGTTGCACAGCGTGCTGGCCATTGCCCAGATCGGCGATCGTCATCGGCGCCGGCTTCAGCTGATCCAGCGGTGTCTGGCCGTCGGTCGCGACCACGCCCGAGCCGATCGGGTATTCGAAGCTGTCGCTCGCGGCCATCACCTTCTGACCCGCCGCACTGGTCAGGAACGCCACGAATTTCTGCGCCGCGACCTGATGCTTGCTCGACTTGAGCACCCCCGCGCCGGACACGTTCACCAGGTACCCGGGATCGCCCGGCGCGAACATCGCGAGCGCCGAATGCATCGCCGTGCCGCCGAGCGAGGCGCGCAACCGGTACCAGTAGTACGTGTTGATCAGGCCCATCTCGACGTCGCCGGAGTTGACCTTCGCGACGATCGTCTCGTTGTCCGGATAGTCGTGTCCGGCCAGGTTCGCCTTCATGCCCTCGAGCCAGGCCAGCGTCTGCTGATCGCCGACGGACTTGGCTACTGACGTCACGACCGGCTGGAAGTCCGTCTCGCCCGGCGCGAACGTGATCTTCCCCTTCCACCTCGGGTTCGCCAGGTCCATCACAGACGTCGGCAGCTGCGCCGGCGTGATTTCGTTGGTGTTGTAGACCAGCACGCTGACTCGTGCCGAGACGCCGACCCAGTCACCGGTCGGCGAGTCGTATTTCGCCGGGACGCTGGCCAGCGTGCTCGCGTCGACCGGCGCCAGCAGACCCTTGCCGGACAGTTCCGCGAGCGCGGGGGAGTTCTCCGTGTAGAACACGTCGGCCTGCGATGCGGCACCCTCCTGCTCGATCTGCTGCGCGAGCACGGTTTCGTCGTCGCTGCGTACCTTGACCTTGATGCCGGTCGCCGCGGTGAACGCCTTCACGAGCGCGTCGGTGGTCTGTTCGTGCTGGCCGTTGTAAAGCGTGATGGCGTCGTTCGCGCCGCCGGACGCGCCCGTCGCGGACGCACTTCCACATGCGGCTGCGCCGCTCGCCACCACCGCCATCAACGCCAACATCGCCACGCCGCGTCGTCGCAACCGCATCTCGGATCCCTTCGTACGTCCCGTTTCGGCGCCAGGTGTGGCACGCACGCGACATCTTGTCAGACAAGCTTAGGTTAGGCAAACCTAGCTTAGGTCGACCTCAGTCGGCGGGCGGTATCCGGGAACGGACGGGCTGCCGGGCCACCAGAAGGGCGTCCGGGCGACCGGAAGGGCCTCCGGGCGACCGGAAGGGCGGCCGGGGATCGGCGCAGTCTTGCGAATCGTACGAGTCGGCGTAACGCGGCCGAGAGATGGGTAACGCGTACTGTGAGCCACATGGATCACGAGGGCCTCGAGGTCACCGTTCGGCGTACCCCGACCGAAGCCGTCGTGTGCTTGTACGGCGCCATCGACATGTCGACCGTCGTGAACCTCAGCGAGGCAGTCGAGCGCCTGCTGGTCGACCCGCCGCCACGGGTCCTGCTCGACCTCGTGGGCGTGACGTTCTGCGACTCGCAAGGGCTCGGCACCCTGGTCGCGCTCAGCCAGAAGGCGCGCATGGTGCAGAGCGTGCTGGTCCTCACGAACGTCGGCGACTTCCTGCAACGCGTACTCGACGTGACCGGTCTCCGCCCCGCACTGCTGATCGTCTGACGCCGGCTCATTCGCCGGACGCCGGCTCACCTGGGCTCGTCCGGACGTGGGTTCACCCGGCCGGGCGCACCTCGCCGTGGGGCACGCCGCCTTGGCGGGCAGCGCGGAATTCGCCCGACGAGCCGCCGCCCGCCTGCGCGCCGCGCAGTTCGCCGGAGGGTCCGCCGCCCGGCACGCGCTGCTGCGTCGCGCGCGCTGTCGATGCCGCGCAGTCCAGCACCTCGAGCGCGGTTGCGACGTCCGGAGTGTCGGAACGCAACAGCGAAATCGCCGCGTCGATCGCGGCCGCGAGGCCGGTCGCCGTTTCCGCGGTGCGGGCCTGCACGGACAGCTGCCGCGACTTCGACCACAGGTCCGCGAAGACCGTCACCTTCGACCGCAGCACCCAGGGATCCAGCGGCTTCGTGAGGTAGTCGACCGCGCCGGCCGCGTAGCCGCGCAACGCGAACTCCGCGTCACGGTCCGCCGCGGTCAGGAAGATGATCGGTACGTTGCGGGTGCGCTCGCGCTCCTTGATGCGCGTCGCGGTCTCGAAACCGTCCATGTTGGGCATCTGCGCGTCCATCAGGATGACCGCGAAGTCATCCATCAGCAGGCGCTTGAGTGCCGCGTCACCGCTGTCGACGGCGACCGGCTCGACCGCGAGCCCCTGCAGGATCGCGGCGAGCGCAACAAGGTTGTCTCGACGGTCATCCACGAGCAGGACCTTGGGCGTGCTGCCCGCGAACGTGTCGGCCGGTGCGGGGCGAAACGGAACTCGGCGCGCCGGGCCGGTCATGCGTCGCTCCCGTCCGATGCGGCGCCGTCTGGCGCCGCATCCGGCACCGCGGTCATGTCCGGCGCACCGCCGGCGTCGGGCGTTTCGTCGTCGGTGACATCCGATTCGGCGGTGGCATCCGACTCGGCGGCACCGGTAACAGCGCCGTTCGGTGCCACCCACCGCGCCATGGTGCGCAGCACCTCGTCGAGGTCGACCGGTTTGGTCAGGTAGTCGCTCGCGCCAGCGGCAAGCGCGGACTCGTGGTCACCGGGCATCGCTTTCGCGGTAAGGAACACGACGGGCAGGTGCGCGAACGTCGGGTTGCGCCGGATCGCGCGCGTTGTCTCGTATCCGTCCTGTGCCGGCATCATCGCGTCCATCAACACCATGTCGACGTAGGGCGTCTCGGCAAGCAGGCGTACGCCATCCGCGCCATTGTCGGCGTAGAGCACGTTGATGCCGTGCATCTCGAGCGCGCTCGTCAACGCGAATACGTTGCGGACGTCGTCGTCGATGATCAGCACGGTGGCGCCGGCGAGCAGGCTCACCGCCTCGCGTTCGGGTGCCTCGGGCTCGGTGTTGCGGAGGATCGCAGGCATCATCGGCACCGCGACCGCGGCGTCGCGCACCAGGGCACCGGGCGCGGCGAGCAATTCCGGCAGCGTCAACGAGAACGTGGACCCGTGACCAGGCTCGGACGACACAGAGATCGCGCCGCCGAGCAGTCGGGCCAGCTCGAGGCTGATCGACAGGCCCAGCCCCGTGCCGCCGAACCGGCGACTCGTCGTTCCGTCGGCCTGCTGGAACGCCTCGAACACGAGGTCCAGCTTGTCGTCCGCGATGCCGATGCCGGTGTCGATAACGCGGAACGTGACCGCTGGCCATGGCACGCGTACCCCCGGCTCGTCAGCGGAGCGCTCGATGCGCAGTGTCACCGAGCCGGTATCGGTGAACTTGACCGCGTTGGCCAACAGATTGCGCAGGATCTGCTGGAGTCGCAGCGGGTCGGTGACCATCGAGCCGGGCAGCGTCGGATCGATCTCGACCTCGAACGCGAGTCCCTTTTCCTCGGCCTGCGGCGCGAACGCGCGGTAGACGTATGCACGGACGTCGTCGAAGCCGACCTCGGCCGGTTCGACGTCCATCCGGCCCGCCTCGATCTTCGACAGGTCGAGGATGTCGTCGATAAGGGCGAGCAGATCCGAACCCGCGCCGTGGATCGTGCGCGCATAGTCGATCTGCCTGGTGGACAGGTTGCGATCCGCGTTGTCGACAAGCATCCGAGACAGCAGCAGCAGCGAATTGAGCGGCGTACGCAGTTCGTGGCTCATGTTCGCGAGGAACTCCGACTTATATTGCGATGCGGCGGTCAGCTGTTGCGCCTTCTCTTCGAGCCCGAGCCGGGCGAGCTCGATTTCGCGGTTCTTTGACTCGATGTTGACGTTCTGCTCGGACAGCAGCGCCGCCTTCTCCTGAAGCTCGGCGTTCGTACGCTGCAGCTCGATCGACTGCTGTTGCATCTCGAGTGCCAAGCGCTGTGACTCGGTGAGCAGCTCCTCGGTGCGCCGGTTCGCCAGGATCGTGTTGAGCGACACGCCGATCGCCGCCACTAGGCGGTCCAGGAAGCGCAGATGCAGATCCGAGAACTGGGTGACGGCGCCGAATTCGATCACGCCGATGAGGTCGCCCTCGAAGAGCACGGGCAGCACGACGAGGTCGAGCGGCCGGGTCTCGGCGATTCCGGAGCGGACCATCAGCCGTTGGTCCGCCGCGGGCGTGACACGGATCCGTCGGCGCGACGCGGCGGCCTGGCCGACCAGCCCCTCGCCGATGGTGAACGTCAACGGCGCGCCGGTGGCGACGTGACCGTACGCCGCCGTCAGGTGCAGCTGCGACCGGTCGTTGCCGACGCCGCCGGTCAGGAAGAACCCGCCGAGTTGGGCGTCGACGAGCGGCGTCACTTCCATCATGATCATGCGGCCGACCTCGTCGAGGTCGCGTTGCGACTGCAGCAGACCGCCGATGCGCGCCAGGTTCGAGTCGAGCCAGTTCTGCTCCGCGTTCTTCTTCGTGGTCTCGCGCAGCGTCACGATCATCTGGTTGATGTTGTCCTTCAGCTCGGCGACCTCGCCCTGCGCCTCGACCGAGATCCGTTGCGTGAGGTCACCGCGCGTCACGGCGGTGGAGACGTTTGCGATCGCGCGCAACTGCGTGGTGAGCGTCAACGCGAGCTGGTTGACGTTCTCCGTAAGGTCACGCCAGGTACCCGCGACGCCGCGTACCTGTGCCTGGCCGCCAAGCTTGCCCTCGGTACCCACCTCGCGACCGACGCGCGTGATCTCGTCGGCAAACGAGGACAGCTGGTCGACCATGATGTTGACGGTGTTCTTGAGCTCCAGGATCTCGCCCTGTGCGTTCACGGTGATCTTCTGACTCATGTCGCCACGCGCAACCGCGGTGGTCACCTGCGCGATGTTGCGGACCTGTGCGGTCAGGTTCGACGCCATGAAGTTCACGTTGTCGGTCAGATCCCGCCAGGTACCCGCGACGCCGCGTACCTGTGCCTGGCCACCGAGCTTGCCTTCGGTACCCACTTCGCGGGCCACGCGGGTGACCTCGTCGGCGAATGAGGAGAGTTGGTCGACCATCGTGTTGACGGTGTTCTTGAGCTCGAGGATTTCGCCGCGCGCGTCCACGGTGATTTTCTGGGACAGGTCGCCGCGCGCCACCGCGGTGGCGACCTGGGCGATGTTGCGGACCTGGTCGGTCAGGTTCGAACCCATCGAGTTGACGTTGTCGGTGAGGTCGCGCCAGGTGCCCGAGACGCCAGCGACTTCGGCCTGACCGCCGAGCTTGCCTTCGGTGCCCACCTCGCGGGCCACGCGGGTCACTTCCGCAGCGAAGGAGGAGAGCTGGTCCACCATCGTGTTGACAGTGTTCTTCAGTTCGAGGATTTCGCCCTTCACGTCGACGGTGATCTTCTTGGAGAGATCGCCGGTGGCGACGGCGGTGGTCACGGCGGCGATGTTGCGCACCTGGGCCGTGAGGTTGCCGGCCATCGAGTTCACGGAGTCCGTGAGGTCCTTCCACGTACCCGCGACGCCCTTCACCTCGGCCTGTCCGCCGAGCTTACCCTCGGTGCCTACCTCGCGGGCCACGCGGGTCACCTCGGCCGCGAACGAGTTGAGCTGATCGACCATCGTGTTGATGGTGTTCTTCAGTTCGAGGATCTCCCCCTTCACGTCGACGGTGATCTTGCGAGACAGGTCGCCGGCGGCGACGGCCTTGGTCACGTCGGCGATGTTTCGCACCTGCGACGTGAGGTTACCGGCCATCGAGTTCACGGAGTCGGTAAGGTCCTTCCACGTGCCGGCGACGCCGCGGACGACGGCCTGGCCGCCGAGCTTGCCTTCCGTACCGACCTCGCGAGCGACGCGGGTCACTTCGGAGGCGAAGGAGCGGAGCTGATCGACCATCGTGTTGATGGTGTCTTTCAGCTCGAGGATCTCGCCGCGCACGTCGACGGTGATCTTCTTCGACAAGTCGCCGTTGGCGACGGCGGTGGTCACGGCGGCGATGTTACGCACCTGCGCCGTGAGGTTACCGGCCATCGAGTTCACGGAGTCGGTGAGGTCTTTCCAGGTGCCGGCGACGCCGCGCACGTCGGCCTGTCCGCCGAGCTTGCCCTCGGTGCCGACCTCGCGCGCCACGCGCGAGACCTCGTCGGCGAAGGAGCCGAGCTGGTCGACCATCGCGTTCACCGTGGTGCCGATGCGGGCGAACTCGCCCTTCAGCGGCTGGCCCTCGATGGTGAGCGCCATCTTCTGGGTCAGGTCGCCCTCCGCGACGGCGACGATGACGCGCGCGACCTCGGTGGTGGGGCGGACGAGGTCGTCGACGAGGCCGTTGACCGACTCCAGCGCGGTCGACCAGCCGCCGTGGGCGCCGTCGACGCGCGCGCGCTCGGTCATGCGGCCCTCGCGGCCGACCACGCGGCCGAGGCGGACGAGCTCGGCCGTGAGCTGCGCGTTGCGCTCGGCGAGCTGGTTGTAGGCGGCCTCGAGCTCGCCGACGACGCCCTTGCGCCGGGCAGGGAGGCGGTGGGAGAAGTCGCCGGCGGCGGCGGCGCGCAGCGCTCCTTCCAGGCGCCGGAGGACCTCGTCCTCGTCGCCTGATCGCTTGGCGGCCCCGTTCGTCCGTGTGGTCTCCACCTTGCCCGCGGCTACAGCGGTCTTGCTCATCCTGCCCCCAGCTCTTCGGTTTGGCGCAAAACGGCTACCCCTGCCGGGCTGCGATCAAACGCAAACAGACAACAGTTCCCGGCCGGATCCGATC
>DASTMZ010000003.1:0-7016 GCA_035713725.1 Micromonosporaceae bacterium | reverse complement strand
GACCCCGTTCCTCGAGGTGTTGCGTAACGACCTCGGGCTGACCGGCGCGAAATACGGGTGCGGTGTCGAGCAGTGCCGAGCGTGCGCGGTACTTGCCGATGGCGTCGCGGTGCCGACCTGCTCGACGGCGGTGGGCAGCTTCGTCGGCCGGCACGTGGTGACCGTCGAAGGCTTGTCGCGCGGCAGGGACGTGTTGCATCTCGTACAACAGGCGTTCCTGGACGAGGAAGCGGCGCAATGTGGCTTCTGCATCCCGGGCATGGTGATCGGGGCGGTCGCGCTGCTCGACCGTACGCCCGACCCCACCGACGCGGAGATCCGTGACGCGCTGGCGCCGCATCTGTGTCGCTGCGGGTCGCACGCGCGCATCATTCGAGCCGTACGTCGGGCCGCCAACTCGCTGGCCGAAGCACGATCGGTGGCGCCGGTGGCCGGCGGGAGCCCGCAATGAGTGCCGACAACGTGCTGCCGGCCAGTCTCGACGCGCATCCGGATCTCGACACCTGGCTCCGCGTTGACCCGTCGGACACGGTCACGGTGTTCACCGGGAAGGTCGAAATCGGCCAGGGCATCGTCTCGGCGATCGCGCGGATCGCGGCCGAGGAACTCGACCTGGCGATGGATCAGGTACGGGTGGAAACCGCGGACACCGCGCACGGGCTGAACGAGGGCCACACCGCCGGCAGCATGTCGGTCGAGCAGAGCGGCACGGCGCTGCGGCAAGCGGCGGCCGAAGCGCGTGCACACCTGTTGGGGCTCGCGTCGGCGGCGCTCGACGTACCGGTCGACGCGCTCGTCGTCCGCGATGGCACGGTAAGCGTCGGCACGATCAGTGTCGGCGGTCCGGCTGACGCGGCGAGTCACGGCGGGCCGCCCATCAGCGATCCCGCCGGACGGAGCGTGAGCTACTGGGACCTGTTGGGCGGCCGACGATTCGACCGCCGAGCGTCCGGACGGGTACGCCCGAAGACACCCTCCGCGCACCGCATCGTCGGCCGACCCGACGCACGTCGCATCGACCTACGCGGCCTCGTCACGGGCGACACGCGGTTCGTCTCCGATCTCCGGCCCGACGGACTGGCGTACGGCCGGGTGGTGCGTCCGCCGACCCGGACCGCCGGTCTCGTGGACGTGGACGACGCGGTGGCTCGGGCCGTGTCCGGCGTGATCGCGGTGGTGCGCAACGGCGGCTTTCTCGGCGTGGTCGCGGAACGCGAGTCGCAGGCCGTCCGGGCCGCCGATCTGCTGCGTCGGCACGCCAACTGGGCGGACGGCACCGCGCTGCCGGCGGTCGGCGACACCGCGACGTGGCTTCGCGAGCAACCCGGCCAGGCGTTCCTCGTGGTCGATGGCACTCCGATCACCGAGATGGACCCGGCCCACGACGCGGTCGAGCCAGACTCCGACGGCGCAGTCGAGCCGGGCGGCGGCGGGGCGTGGACCCTCGAGGCGTCGTATTCGCGGCCCTACCTCATGCATGGATCGATCGGGCCGTCGGCCGCCGTGGCGCGATGGGACAATGGCCGTCTCGACGTTTGGACGAGCAGTCAAAGCGTCTACACGCTGCGAGCCGCGATGGCGATCGCGCTCGACATGCCGATGGAGCGGATCCGGGCGCGCCACGTCGTCGGCGCGGGGTGCTACGGGCACAACGGAGCCGACGACGCGGCGTTCGAGGCGGCGCTGCTGGCGATGGCAGTGCCGGGCCGACCGGTACGCCTGCAATGGTCCCGTGCCGACGAGCACCAATGGGAGCCGTACGGTGCGCCGGCGTACCTCGAAATGCGGGCCACGGTCGACGGTGACGGCCGCATTGTGGACTGGCGCCACGACGTATGGGGTACGTCGCACCTGTCCCGCCCGATGGCCGGCGGCCGGCCGAACTTCATCTCCGGTCCGCTGCTCGACCCGCCGGTCGCGATGCGGGCGCCGGAGCCGACACTCGGCAAGGAGGTCGGCATCCACCGCAACGCCGCACCGATCTACGACTTCGGCCGCCAGCGGATCGTCAAGCACTTCGTCGCGGCCATGCCATTGCGTACGTCGTCGCTACGCAGCCTCGGCGCGCACGCGAACGTGTTCGCAATCGAGTCGTTCATGGACGAGTTGGCGGTTCGAGCGCAGGTCTCCCCCATCGACTTCCGGCTGCGCCACCTCAGCGACGAGCGCGCGTGCGCCGTTGCGACCGCGGCCGCGCGCGCCGCCGATTGGCACGGCGAGCGATCGACGACGTTCGGCCACGGCACCGGCATCGCGATCGCCCGCTACAAGAACCGCGCCGGCTACGCGGCGGTGGTCGCACGCGTACACGTCGACGACGCGACCTCACGCATCGTCGTCGACTCGCTCACCATCGCCGCCGACTGTGGCGAGATCGTCGACCCGCGCGGCCTGGTGAACCAGCTCGAAGGTGGCGCCCTGCAGGCGACGAGCTGGACGCTGCGGGAGCGTGTCGAATTCGACGACACGATGGTCACGAGTGTCGACTGGGAGACCTACCCGATCCTTCGCTTCCCCGATGTGCCCAGCATCGAGACGGTGTTACTCGACCGGCCCGGCCTGCCGTACCTCGGCGCCGGTGAGATCACGCAAGGCCCGACGGCCGGCGCGATCGGCAACGCGGTATTCGACGCCATCGGGTACCGGCTGCGCGACATGCCGCTGACGGCGGACGCGGTCCGTCGCGCCGCCGCGACCACCGATTCCGCCTGGCGCGCGGCGCGTTAGTCACACGTACCCGTCTGATTTGTGGTTTTCGTCCCCGAGTGTGAGCCGCACCGCGAACCTGGCCCGCGACGCGCGGGCGAAGCGCTCGGTGGCCGCGCCGGTCATGGGGCACGATGGCACGGATACGAACACGCGATCGAAGATCGCGTCGTCACGCAGCGCCCTCACACGGCGCGTTACGCACCGCCGTTATACGAGTGAAGCGGCTGGAGGTCGCCACGCATGGACGAGCCGGTCGGACGGGTGCTCGGCACCGCCGATGCCACGCCGCTGCAGTTCTGGGTCGCCGTGACACCTGGGTCGTATCTGCAGCTCGACGACGTGGTGGTCACGCATCGCCAGGTGCCCGGACGCGAGCCGGTAGCCATCTCGGGGGTGGTGACACAGGTCCGCGCGCGGCACGAGGGCGCCGAGTTCGAGTCCGACGTGTTCGCCATCTCGGACGGCACGCTGCCCGCGCACGTGCAGGAGGCCGCCGAGATCACCACCACCCGCGTCGAGCCCGAGGTGTACGTCCCGCCGATGCCCGGCGCGCTCGTCAAACGGGCCGCGGGCGACGAGCGCAACGCCGCGCTCTACTTCGACCGGATGACACGGCAGGTGCCGATCGGCATCGGCCGCGACGGCGAGCCGCTGTTCCTGAACTTCGACTTCCTCGGCGGCGACAGCGGCGCGCACGTATCGATCTCCGGCGTCTCCGGCGTGGCGACCAAGACGTCGTTCGCGACGTTCCTGCTCTACAGCATGTTCACGTCCGGGGTGCTGGGCGCCGAGGCGGCCAACACCAAGGCGCTGATCTTCAACGTGAAGGGCGAGGACCTGCTGTTCCTCGATCACCCGAACACCCGGCTGGACGCGGCCACGCATTCGGCCTACGCGAAGCTCGGCCTGCACGCCGGCGCGTTTTCCGACGTGGCGGTCTACGCGCCGCCCCGCGCGGGTGACGCGTCTGGGACACCGGATGTGTCGAGCCGGCTCGCCGGTGTGGACACGTTCTACTGGACGCTCGCCGAATTCTGCGCCGACCGCTTGCTGCCCTACGTGTTCGCCGACGCCGACGACGAGAAGCAGCAGTACACCATGGTGGTGCACGCGGTGACCGCGCATCTGGCCCGGGCCGCGCAACCGGCCGACGGCGGCGTGACCATCGACGGGACGCGTCTCGGCAGCTACGCCGACTTGGTGGACTTCGTCGTCGCCGCGCTGTCCGATGACGCGACGCGGACGGTCTGGGCCGGCACCGCCGTCGGGCTCGGCACCGTCAACGCGTTCGCGCGCCGGCTCATCGCGTCGAAGAAGGACCTCGCGCGATTGGTACGGGGCGATCTGCCGACGCGGCGCGTACACGCCGTCAACACCGCCGAATCGGCGCAAGTCACCGTCGTCGACCTGCACAACTTGCCGGACCGCGCGCAGCGCTTCGTGGTCGGCGTCACGCTGCGCACCGAGTTCGAACGCAAGGAGCGTGCGGGCACAGCGAAGCCGCTGCTCTTCGTGGTGTTGGACGAGCTGAACAAGTACGCACCCCGGGAGGGCTCGTCGCCGATCAAGGATGTGCTGCTGGACATCGCGGAGCGCGGCCGTTCGCTCGGCGTCGTGCTGATCGGAGCGCAGCAGACTGCCTCCGAGGTGGAGCGGCGCATCGTGGCGAATTCGGCGATCCGCGTCGTCGGACGGCTGGACGCCGCGGAGGCATCCCGAGCCGAATACGGCTTCCTGCCGCCCGCGCAGCGCGCCCGCGCGCTGATTGCCAAGCCGGGCACCATGTTCGTCGGCCAGCCGGAGATACCGGTGCCGCTGGTCGCCGAGTTCCCGTTCCCCGCGTGGGCGACGCGAGCGTCCGAGGCCGGCGCGCCGCCGAGCGCCACGATGCGCTCGATCACCCAGGCCGCCGACCCGTTCGACGTGGTCGCGCGCAACCGGACCGGCGAACTGGCCGGCGCCCGGTCGGGACGCCGCGCGGGCGCCCGCGAGCCGGGCGGCATCGGTGACGGTAACGGCGCGAGCCACGGCAACGGCAACGGCAGCGGTGGCCGTGGCGGCGGTGGCGCGACGCTGTCCGACGACGACATCCCGTTCTGACGATTGCCGCGTCGACGATCCATTGCAGCGTCGACGACCTGCGGCTCGATGATCGACGCGTGGCGAGTTCCCGAGGAGGCCGAGCGACCGTGAGGAGCCGGACCGCATGAAGATCCTGCACACCTCCGACTGGCACGTCGGCAAGGTTCTCAAGGGACGTGGCCGCGTCGAGGAGCACATCGACGTGCTGGCCGAGGTCGTCGCGATTGCGCGCGACGAACGGCCGGATCTCGTCATCGTGGCCGGCGACCTATTCGACACCGCGGCGCCGACGCCGGACGCGAAGCGGATCGTCACCCGTGCGCTGTCCGCGCTCCGTGCCACCGGCGCGGCAGTGATTGCGATCGCCGGCAATCACGACAACGGCGCCGAGCTTGACGCGTTGCGCGCGTGGGCCGAGGCGGCCGGTGTGACGTTGCGCGGCACGATCCGGGACAGGGCCGCCGATCATGTCGTCTCCGGGACCACGGCGGGGGGCGAGGCCTGGCGGGTGGTCGCGCTTCCGTTCCTGTCCCAGCGGTACGCCATCCGGGCCACCGAGATGTTCACGCTCACCGCCGCCGAGGCGAACCAGACGTACGCGGACCACATCGCGCGGTTGATCGCGGCGCTGACGGTTGATCCGCCGCCCGACACGGTCAACGTGATCACCGGGCATCTGACCGTAGTCGGCGCAACGCTCGGCGGCGGTGAACGGGACGCGCACACCATCCAGTCGTACGCCGTGCCGTCCACCGTGTTCCCGCCGAGCACGCACTACGTTGCGCTCGGCCACTTGCACCGCCGGCAGTCAGTGCCGGGTCCGTGCCCAGTGCATTACAGCGGTGCGCCGATCGCGGTGGACTTCGGCGAGGAGGAGAACACGCCGTCCGTGACGATCGTGGAGTTGACCTCGTCGACCGCGGCACGCACCCGCGATGTGCCGATCACGTCCGCGAGACCGCTGCGTACCGTGCGCGGAACGCTCGACGACCTCGCACTGATCGCGACGGCCGACGGCGTAGGCGACGGCTGGCTGCGTGTCTTCGTACGGGAGCGGCCGCGCGCCGGACTGCGGGAGGCGGTGCAGGAGATGTTGCCGAACGCGCTCGAGGTGCGCATCGACCCGGACGTCCTGGCCACCATCGATCCGGCGACACCGAAAGCACCCCGGCAAGCCGGCCGTACGGCGGGCGAGCTGTTCGCGGCGTACCTGGTCGCGCAGGGCCACGCGGACGATGACGTGGCCGCGCTCTTCGAGCGGTTGCACGCCGAGGTCGAGTCGGGCAGCGGATCCGGTGCTGCCGGCGTGCCGGCGGCGGTGCGCTGATGCGGCCGCTGCGACTGGACATGACGGGCTTCGCCGCGTTCCGCGAGCCGACCACGGTCGACTTCACCGACGCGGACTTCTTCGCGCTCGTCGGCCCGACCGGCTCCGGAAAGTCGACCGTGCTCGACGCGATCTGCTTCGCGCTCTATGGAACGGTGCCGCGGTGGAACGACCGCCGCGCGATCGCCAACGCGCTGGCGCCGTCCACCGCCGAGGCACGCGTACGGCTGGTGTTCGAGTCGGCCGGCGTACGGTACGCGGCGACCCGTGTGGTACGCCGAGACGGCAAGGGCCGGGTGTCTACCACACACGCCGGGCTCGAGCTGCTGCCTCGCGGCTTCGACCTCGCCAAGCTCGACAGCGGCCTGGACGTCGGCGACCTCGGCGATCCGTTGGCCGGCACGCCGGCCGAGATGGACGCCGCCGTGCTAGACGCCGTCGGCCTTCCGTTCGAGCAGTTCACCAGTTGCGTCGTGCTGCCGCAGGGCCAGTTCGCCGAGTTTCTGCACGCGAAGCCGGCGGTGCGTCAGCAGATCCTGGTCAACTTGTTGGGTCTTTCGGTCTACGAGCGGGTACGCGAGCAAGCGACCACGCTCGCCGCCGAGTCGGAGGCGCACCTAGCCGTCACGGACGGCCAACTGGCCGCGCTGGCCGACGCGGAGGCATCGGCGGCGGCCGCGGCGGCGCGACTGAGTGACCTCGTGCGCCTCGCCGCCGACGTCGATCGGGCCGTACCGGCGTTGGACAAGGCGCGCCACGCGGCCGACCAGACGCGTACCGCCCTCACCGCGCTCGACGGCGAGTTGCGTCAGCTCACGGCGGTCACCGCGCCGGCCGATGCCACCGACGTCGCGGCCGCCGCGGCCGCTGCTCGCGCCGCACAAGTGGCCGCGGCGGC
>DASTMZ010000002.1:0-4823 GCA_035713725.1 Micromonosporaceae bacterium | reverse complement strand
GCCGATCCGGCGCGCGGCGAACAGCGCCAGTGCGGCGGCCAGCGCGGCCAGTCCCGCGACACTCGGGATCAGACCCGATCGCGTGGTCGCCGGTACGGACACGGTGAACTCGACGGGCTGGCCGGCGAACGGGGCGATCCGGCGTGCGTACGGATCCGCCGAATCGGTCGAGTCCGGCCCGACTGTCACGGTCGCACCGATGTCGGCGGCGAGCGCGGTGACGTACCCAGAGTCGAACGCCTGCGCGGCGTACGCGTAGCCGGTCGTCGCACCGCTCGGTCCGAGTACCGTGGCGCCGGCTGCCAGTGCAACAGGCGCCGTCGAGTCCCCGCCAGCCATCGCCGGCGCGGACGTATCCGGAACCGGCGCACACCACGCCCACGGCGCGGCCGGGGTACCGACCGTCGTGAACGTACCGGCGCCTGATGTCGCGTCGACGGCGACGCCAGACGCCCGGCCGGCGGACACGATCGCGTTCGCGAGCGCGGTCGACGATGTCGACGCCCTGCCACTGCCGTCAGCCGACACCGACGCCGCTACCGACGACGCGGCCGCACGCAGCCGATCGCATGTCGCGGTCACGCTGGTCCGCAATGCGGTGGCGGCCACGTCGAGGCGTGCCGCGTCGTGCGCGCGGTCCATGGATCCGGCCGCGATGGTCACGACCACGCCGCCGACCAGTACGGGTGCCACGGCAACGCCGAGGAGCGTGGCGGTGAGTCGCGCACGCAGCGTCACGTGACCTCCCCCCCGAGGCAACACATGGCGCCAGAGCCCTGCGACGACGGCGACCGCGTACCGTTTGCCGCACGGCGCTCGAACAGCCAGCTCCGGCGCTGCGACGCTTCAAGTGCGCGTCGCGATCGGACCCCTTTGGATGCAATGCTGACATAATGCGTGGATTTCGACCATCTCTGCGGCGCGCGTCGCCCGTCCGTGTTTGGGTGATGCCGTGCTCGCCTGTCGTGCCGGCCACCGGACGACGGGCGGAGGCCACGTGATGATCGGAGAGCCGAAGCGCGACCTCAGGCTGCGGGTGCTCGACGCACGGCGGGCGACGTCCGAAACCGAGCGCGCCGAGCATGACCGGCTGCTGTGCGACGAGGTCGCACGCTGGCTCGACGCCGGCCCGGACGCCGGGCGCCTCACGGTTGCCGGGTACGCACCCATGCCGAACGAGCCCGGCGGCGCGTCGCTGCCCGCGGTCCTGGCGGCCCACGCAGGCCGGCTGCTCCTACCGGTTTGGCAGCCGGACAACGACCTTGAATGGGCGGACTACCGCGGTCTGCTCACGCCCGGCCGGCGTGGCCCGCACGAACCCGACGGTCCGCCACTCGGCGTCCACGCGATCACCGAGGCGGCCGTGGTGATCGCACCCGCGCTGGCCGTCGACCGGCACGGCATGCGCCTCGGTCGCGGCGGCGGCTCATATGACCGGGCGTTGGCCCGTCTCGGCGACGCGGCGATCGTCGTGGCGTTGCTCTACCCAGGCGAGATCCTCTCCGAGCCGGTTCCGACCGAACCACACGATCGCCCGGTACACGGTGTCATCGATCCCACCGGCGTGCACTGGTTTGCCGCGATGTGACGTTGGCCGGCGCTGGCTGGACGATACGCGCCGAATGGGTCATCATTGGCACTCGGCAGGCGCGAGTGCCAACCCCTGACTGGCCAGCAACTGCCCCGTTGGAGATCTTGGAGGCGGAAGTTGCCCACCTACCAGTACGCGTGCACGGCATGTGGCCACCAGCTCGAGGCCGTCCAGTCCTTCTCGGACGAGCCGCTCGCGGTGTGCCCGGCCTGCGAGGGGCGCTTGCGGAAGGTGTTCTCGGCGGTCGGCATCGTCTTCAAGGGCTCGGGCTTCTACCGGACCGACTCGCGTTCCGGCGCCTCGGAGTCGTCGACCGCGGCCAAGTCGAAGGACGCGACCTCCTCGTCCGACAGCGGGTCGTCTGGCTCATCGTCCGACGGCGGCCCGTCCGGCTCATCGTCTGACGGCGGCTCGTCCGGCTCGAAGTCCAACGGCTCCGGTTCGTCCGGCCCGTCGTCCGACAAGAGCACGGCGAAATCTTCCTCGGATTCGGCGCCGAAGACCGCGGCTAGCTCGCCGGCCTGAGCCCGCCGGCTAGACCCCGACTACCAATCGTGGCCGTCGTAGTGTGGCGGCCGGTCGTCAAGCAACCGATCGTCGTCGTCCGACGAGCGCTCTCCCCAACCCAGATCCGTGTCGTCGCGCGTCTGATCGGGGAGCGTCGGTTGGTCGTCGTCGCCGACGTCGACTTCGCGATCGTCGTCCGAACGCTCCCATTCGCGATCCACGTTGGCGAGCGTAGCCCTCGTGCGGAACGTGGGCTTGGTAGCGTCGGACCGTGACATATCCGCTGGATCCGCGCCCGGGACCGCCGTCGGGCGGGGGTACGGATCCGCTGCGCCCAGCCGAAAGCGGAGCTGAACCCGCGTCGCCCCGAGCGCAGCCAACATCGCGGCGCGTGGAGCCGTCCGGACCCGGCACGGATGGTTGGGACCAGCAGGTCTGGCGCCGGCCATCGTGGACCGAGGAACCACCCGCGCCGAGCGCACCCGCGGAAGCCGTCTATACCGGCCCGCCACGCTCGGAGGCACCGGACGCGACGTGGCGGCCACCGACGTTGATCGAGGTGCCGCCGGCTCGCGAGTTGCCTCGTCAGGACGACGTCGCGATCGACGCGCAAGAGCAGCAGGCCCGCACGGTCACGTACGGAGTCGGCCTGGTGACCGGCGCGATCGCGCTGATCGTGCTGCTGATTCTCTGCGGGCGAGTCCTCTTCTAAGCGCCGCGCCGCGCCGCAACCGCGTGTTTGGCGCACCGGCGGCGTTGCGCTGACGAACCGAGACGACTTAGATGCCGGCCCAGACGATATGCGCGCCGGTGTCTCCGGTCCGGAACACGTAGTATCCCGTCACCGCGCCGAGCGCGACGGTCACCACCACGCTCACCGCTCGTACGGTGACCGACTCCGAGCCGCCGGCCGGCACGACACGCCACAAGTAACCGATCACGCCGAGCGTGGCGACTCCGAGCGCGATGGTGAACCAGAGCGTCATGTTGCCGTACGACATATGTTGGTTGATCTTCGTAATGATCGTGCCGCTGAAGTGCTCGTCGATCAGGTGCTGGCGAAGGGCCTGGCCGGACAGCTTGGCGAACAGCGCCGATATCGGACCGATCACGGCGAGCGCGACCACCGCCCATCCGATCCGACCGCGGACCTTCGGCACCAGCGCGTAGACGATCGCGCCGATGATCAGCAGCGGTATGAACACCACCGCGGCGTGAATGAGCAGCGGATGGGCCGGGACGCCGGCAATCCGGTTGAACACCGTCGCACACCTCACTCACGGCGCGGCAAGCGCCACGTCCAGCTCGGGCACGCGTGCGACGACCAGCGGCGTGACGGCGCCGCGAGACGCCGGCTCGCGCGGTCAAAAGGAAGTATCTTCCGTGTCACTAGCGCATACGCGCCGACGCTGCGATGGGTTCGGGGCGTGGCATCGTTGAGATCATGCCGCAGCCGGTCGCCCCGCGTCAGCAAGCCCCCGACGATCTGGGCCTGTTCGGCCCGGGATCGGTGAGCTGGCGGGTCCACGCCGAGCCGATCCTTGCCCTGGCCGGCCTGCGCGCGCTGTTCCTCCAGTCGCTGCATCCGCGCGCGATGTGGGGCGTCGCACAGAATTCGCGTTATCGCGACGACCCCTATGGCCGGCTGTTGCGCACCGGCACGTACGTCGCGACGGTCGTGTACGGCACGACGGCGGAGGCTCAGGTGGCCGGCAAGCGGCTACGCGCCATCCACGGCCGGATGCGCGCCGTCGATCCCCGCAGCGGCGAGCGATACCGCATCGACGAGCCCGACCTGCTGCGTTGGGTGCACGTGACCGAAGTCGAGTCGTTCGTGACCACGATTCGTCGGGCCGGTTCGGGACTGTCCGATGCGGATGTCGACCGGTACTACACCGAGCAACTGGTGGCCGCCGAACTCGTCGGGCTTGATCCGGCGACCGTACCGTCCACCGCCGCCGAGATCGCCGCGTACTACGACGACGTCCGGCCCGAGCTTGCGATGACGAAGGAGGCGGCCGAGTCGGCGCTGTTCCTCACCGCGCCCCCGATGCCGTACAAGCTCGGCTTTACGCCGGTCCGGCTGGCGTGGTTCGGGATCGCGAGCACCGCGGTGGGTCTGCTGCCGTCGTGGGCACGCCGCCTCTACGGGCTGCCCGGGCTGCCGACTACGGATCCGGCGGCGACGCTGTCGGCTCGCACGCTCCGTCTCGCGCTCCGCGCCTTGCCGGACCGAGCGTTGCACGGACCGATCTACTCGGCGGCGATGCGCCGAGCCGCGGCGGCCGGTTGGCCGTCCAGGTGACTGTCGAACGCGTCGAGTTGTTGCGCCACCGCTGACCACGGCTCCCGGGTCGGCACGTCCGCGCCGGCCGGGCACGACTTGCGGAAGTCGCACCAGGCGCACTGCGGTCCGGGCGTCACCGGGTAGGCCAGATCCGGGTCGACACCGGCGGTCACTGCCGCGCCGGCCGCGCGGATGTCACGGGCGGTCGCCTCCGCGCGCCGGACCGCGCGGTCCAGCGACGCCTCGGTGTGCTCGTGCGCCGCGACCACCCCGGTCGGCAGGTGATGCAGTTCCACCCGGCGGCATGATCGGCGGAACATTCGCGCCGTGGCGTACGCATAGAGCGCGAGAGCACTCGAACCGCGCGCGTCGTCGGAGTCGACCGGATGACGCCCGGTCTTGTAGTCGACGATCACGAGCTCGTCGCCACGCCGGTCG
>DASTMZ010000001.1:0-2970 GCA_035713725.1 Micromonosporaceae bacterium | reverse complement strand
CGTGCGTCTGCCGCCACCGGTGCCAGCACCGAATCCGGCCGATTGGCAGCGCCGTTTGCGTCTGGTGTTGGCCACTGCCGCGTGCGGCAGCGTCTTCATGGTGTTCCTGCTGTGGGTGCACGGCGGTGGCGTCCGGGCGCTGACAAGCGGTGGTTCGGTCGCTGTCACGTCGGCCGGTCGGTTGGCCGGTCTCGTCGGCGCCGACCTGTTGATCATTCAGGTTCTGTTGATGGCGCGGATCCCATGGGTGGAACGGGTCTGCGGGCAGGATCAACTGGCTCGGTGGCATCGAATCACCGGGTTCACGTCTTTCAACCTTGTGCTGTTGCACATCGTCCTTGTGACGTTCGGATATGCGGGCGCGGACCGGTCCGGTGTGGTGGTCGAGGCGTGGCGTCTGATCACGACGTACCCGGGAATGTTGCTGGCCGCCGCCGGGACCATTGCGCTGATCCTCGTAACGGTGACGTCGGTACGCGTGGCCAGGCGTCGGCTTCGGTACGAGTCGTGGCATCTGCTGCACCTCTACGCGTATCTCGGCATTGGTCTTGCTCTGCCACACCAGATCTGGACGGGTCAGGACTTCGTGCTCACCGCCCCGGCGCGGTTGTACTGGTGGACGCTCTACATCGCGACCGCCGGCGCCATCCTGGTATTCCGGGTCGGCATGCCGCTCTACCGCAGCTTGCGCCACGACCTGCGAATCGCCGCGGTCGTCCCGGAAACCGACGGCGTCACGTCGGTCTATCTGTCCGGTCGCGATCTGGATCGGCTCCCTGTGCAGTCCGGCCAGTTCTTCAACTGGCGATTCCTCAGCGGCACCGGGTGGATGCGCGCCCACCCGTATTCGCTGTCCGCCGCTCCGCGGCCGGATGGATTCCGGATCACCATCAAGCACCTAGGCGATGGCAGTTCGCAGGTGCCCGCGCTACGCGTCGGCACCCGAGTGCTGCTCGAGGGGCCGTACGGCCGACTGACCGGCGTGCGCCGCCAGCGCCACCGTCTCACGTTCATCGCGTGCGGCATCGGCATCACCCCGATGCGTGCACTGATCGAAACCGAGTATTACCGGCCGGGTGACGCCGTGCTCATATATCGGGCCCGTACGCCGTCCGACTTCACCTTCTATCAAGAGATCGAGGCGATAGCGCAGGCGCGTGGCGTCGCCACGATCTACCTTCCCGGGCCGCGCGGTCCGGCGCAGTGGCTGCCGGTCGGATGTCGCGATGGCGCGTCGACCCTGCGGCAGATGGTTCCGCACATCGGCGACAGCGACGTCTACGTCTGCGGGCCGGAGCCGTGGATGGACGCCGTCATTGATTCACTCGACCGGGTCGGCGTGCCGATCGCGCAGATCCACCTCGAACGATTCGCCTGGTAGCCAAGGAGCCGAACCGACATGCGGCGCATCGCCTACTGGATGGTCTCGACGGCCGTGCTGCTCGTCCTCCTGTTCACCTACCGGACGAGCCTGTCCGGTCCGACGTCGGCGCAGATCGCCGCCGGCGGCACCCAAGCACCAGGTGTGGTCACGCCCGCCACCCCACCGTCCGCGGATCCGAAGGCTGGGGGGTCAAGCGCGTCCCCGCACGCTCGCGCCACGCATCCGTCGTCCGATGTCACCGCGAACGGCGCCGTGATCGACACCGTTTGGGGACCGATCCAGGTGCAAGTCAGCATCTCCGGTGGCAAGATCACCGATGTCCAAACACTGAGCTACCCGACCGGTACGAGTCGGGACGAGGAGATCAACTCGTACGCGTTGCCGATCCTGCGTCGCGAGACCCTGACGGCCCAAAGCGCCAACATTTCCACGGTCAGTGGCGCAACCTACACCAGCGACGGCTACCGTCAGTCCCTGCAAGCAGCGCTCGACGCCGCCCACTTCGGCGGCTGACCGCAGCCAGTGAGCCGACGTGACCGAACTGATTGACGAGGCACTCCGTCCCGACCTGCTCATCGTCGAGGACGACGGCGAGTTGCGCGACATGCTGGCTCGGCTACTCGACCAAGCCGGGTATCGCACTGACGGGGTCGGAGACGGCCATCGCGGCCTACACCAGGCGCTTACCCGGCCGTACGCTGGCATGATCATCGACCGCGGCCTGCCGGCGGTCGACGGTCTTGACCTCATCCGACGGCTCCGCGGCCGCGGCATCGACACGCCGATCCTGATTCTCACCGCGTACGGTGCCGTCTCGGACACCGTCGCCGGCTTGGACGCCGGCGCGGACGACTATCTCGTGAAGCCGTTCGAAATCGACGAACTGCTGGCGCGGGTACGGGCGATGATGCGTCGCCACCACGCGAGCGACCTCGTGATCGCGATCGGCGCCGGGAAGCTGAACATCGCGACGCGCACCGCGTGGCGAGCCGACGGCCGAGAGGTTGAGCTGTCCGGTCGCGAAGCGATGCTGTTGCGAGTCCTGACAAAGCAGGCGGGCCGCGTGCACAGCCGCGACGAGCTGCGTGCACGCGTGTTCCGTGGCACCGAGTCTGCCTCCATTGTGGACACTTACGTGCACTACCTGCGACGCAAACTCGGGACCAAGGTGATCGAGACGGTGCGCGGCATCGGTTACCGGATCGGTGAGATGTGAGCCGTGGCGCCGCGCGCCGCGGCACTGCGACCCCAGAACAGGCTCTGTTGCGACGTGTCGCGTGGCGGATCACCATTCAGACCGCCGCGATGTTCATCGCCGGACTGGTCGCGTTGGGCGCTCTTGCGGTTGTCTTGATCGATCGCGCGCAAGGCGCCGACAATCAGCGCGCACTGCGCGAAGCAATCGCCGACGTCGACGCGGTCAGCGATCCACCGACCAACATCGTGGTGTACGAGGTCGACGCGTTGGGCCGCCACACGTCGCCGCAGTTGCACGGTCGCGCCCTCGACCCAGGTGCGGTCGATCGCGTCCAGGGCGGCGCTGCCGCGCTGACGACCAACGTACGCTTCGACGGCCGTACGTACCT